>JAFGPO010000037.1 GCA_016936155.1 Caldifarciminota bacterium | reverse complement strand
TGATGTACTGTTCCATATACTGAAGACATTCCCGGGTGAAGGGCCACTGGAAGAACCCCAGTATATTGCCAATCGACTATCGGAATTTGCGTGGGTTACAATGAAATCCGAATAGCCATCACAATTCACATCGGCTATATCAATATTTCCAGCCCCGGAACCAGGAAAGACGACTGTGTTGCCGGGATTATAGCCGGTCGCGCTTCCCCAATAGAGCGTTACATTTCCTCCAATTGCACAGGTAACGATCTCAAGATATTCGTCATTGTTAAGATCAAATCGGGGTGCAAATTCAATCGTGCCGCTGTCCCGACATGATGAATAGATGTTATGTTCGTAGATGCCATCCGCAAAATCTTCTTGGGTGGTTTCGATCCAGGAGGACTGGGCACTGAGTATAGTAAGTAAAAGGAACAATCCGAATATCATTTTATTCATCGTCAGAGAGATAAATAATCTTTGTAGCAAAGGAAGTACGATTGACTTGATATTTGATATAGTATACCCCACAGGGCAGAATGTTACCCTCTGTGTTTCGTCCGTCCCAGGTAATTGAATAGGTTCCTTTTATCCTGTGTTCGTTCACAAGAGTTCGTACAGACCTCCCTTGTATATCGTATACCTCGATCACGACTATACCGTCCGATCGTTCCACGATATAATCTATTGCTATTTTTGTTTTAAATGGATTGGGATATATCGCGAGAAGAGGATTGGAGGTTCTGTTTCGATAAGTACTAATACCGGAGACGGAATCGTAGGAAATACACACATCAAACAAACTGGGGAAAAAAGCAATTGTCGTATAGAAAAATTGTGTTTTGTATTGAATATACTGGGATCTTAGGCTATCAGGGAATAGGGAGCTGCTGTCTACTTCAATCCAATTACTCCATGTGGTATCAGGTATTGATGTATTTCCTGTACGAATGGAGAACACCATGTCACACCCAGCCGGACAATTTCCAGTCCAGGAAATCCGCCACCAAAAAACAGTGTCATCTGCATTATATATAGAAGATATGTAACTATCATAGTACTTACGATCATAAACATTACCAATTTCTCGAAACATAGCATGATGATCATTGTTAACCGGGAAGGAAAGCGATGAAGTAAAATCAGGACCCCATAAAATATGGCTTGCTGAACTCATCCTGTTGAAGAAAATATCCAAAAAGTTATCGTTATTAAGATCGGCAATAATGCCCCCTGATGTGCGACCCGTGTAGTTTATTGTCGAAGTGCTGTCATCTGAATACCCCACAGGGCTTCCCCAGTAAATGAGTTGTGGACCATTGGAACGGTGAAATACAATATCGAGATAAGCATCGTTGTCAATATCCTGAATCATACTGCCTCCATAACAGCTACCTGGGTAGAGGACCTGCATATTGGTTGGTTGGAAACCGGTGGAATCACCCCAGTATATATAGGAATCATTTCCGTTCCATGCATTGAATACAATATCAATGTAAGTGTCCTTATTTAGATCGGCGATTGAAGCCCCATGGGTGTCTGGGCCGGGCAAGAGAGTATTATTTGCTGGATAGAAACCAGAATCACTCCCCCAGTAAATAACATTGTATGGTTGGATGTATTGAACAAATAGGATATCCAGCCACGTGTCTTTATTGAAATCGGCAATTTCTATGTTATGGATCCCGAAGGTAATAGGCAGATCGGTTCGATTATTGATGTTGTAACCGAGAATTGAGCCCCATAGTATCGCTGAATGACCTGAATAAATTTCAAGGGATGTGATTATATCCGTATATCCATCTTTGTTAAGATCTGCGGCAAAAACCGCCTGGGATTCCTGGTGAACAGTTGGAATGTCGAAATAGAAGCCGGGTTGAGGACCGGCAGGGGTTCCCCAATAAACAGTCACTTTGGGGACATTTCGATGGGCAACGATAAAATCCGGATAACCATCACCATTTAGATCTGCAGCATCACAATTCGCAGCACCGCTCGTTGGGAATAGAGTAAAATTGCTGGGTGAGTATCCCGTAGAATCACCCCAATATATACGCACATATGGTCCGTCCGCATCCGCAGTCCATAAATCGACATAGCCATCAACATTTAAATCAAATGAGGGAATGAATTCTAGGGTTCCGCCGCCCTGGTGAGAAGCAATAATATTTCGTTCGAATATTCCATCCGCAAAGTCCTCCTGGGTCGTTTCGATCCAGGAGGACTGGGCAAAACTTAACGAACATGTCAATGCTACAAGGAATGCAACGATTACCTTCATAAAAAAATTTTATCGAACCAACAGCACCTTCTTTGAAGTATTACACAAATCATGTTCTACCTTAAGGATGTATACACCCTCAGCAACCTCGTGGTCATTATTGTCCCGGCAATCCCAGGTGATCGTCTGGGTGCCGTTGCATGTAAACTCGCGGACGCAGGCACCTATGATGTTATACACCTTTATTGATACCGGATTATCGATCACCGGCGCCAGTGAGATCAAAGCACTGGTGCGGATCGGGTTGGGCGTGCATAGTATCGCTACAGCACCCGGATGGGGCGATGGACCATTATTTGCTTTGTACGCGATACGCATCTCTAGCAAAGCAGGCAGATAGCAGGGATTCGTATAGTGCAGGCGCGCCTGGTACTGGATAAAGCGCGCGTTCAGAGAATTCGGTATGTCCTGGCCATTAAACACCAGTGTCCAGTTTGACCATTCACCAGCATCCGGAGACGGTGTATTGCCAGTGCGTACGCAAACCACGATCTCAGAACCTTGTGGTTGGTCAGCATCCCACTCTATCTTTGTCCAGTCGGCAACACTATGGGCATCATGGATCGATGATATATAGTCGTCATAGTATTCACGGGTATACACATTGCCGATTTCGCGGAATAAACCATGGTGATCCCGATTGACGGGCAAGAGCGTATACGTAGTGTAATCGGGTCCATAAAAAACGGCACTATTGGCGCTTCTGCTGTTAACGAAAACATCATAATATCCATCGAGATCGAAATCAGCTACATACCCACCACTTGCGTTCATCGGGATCCCTATTTCACATTTATTTTGCTCTGAATAGCCGCTCGATGAGCCATAGTAGACAATTGGTCGTAACGCAGTTGGCCAGCCTCTGAAAAAGACAATATCCAGGTATCCATCAAAATTGAGATCAATGACTGCGGATCCTCCATAGGTGGATAGTGAATTGAGTGTTTGATGATTCTGATATTCGTTTGCAGAACCATAATATATGAAACTCGCCGAACCATACACCGATGTAAACACGAGATCAAGATATGTGTCATCGTTGAGATCCGCTACCGAGGCCCCATGTGGTGTGGATCCGGGTGCACTGAGAACCAGGCGACTGTTAGGTGTAAAACCGGATGGACTACCCCAATAGATATAGTTTACGCTGGCGTCATTGTTCACAAAAATAATGTCCAGCCAATTATCATTGTTCAAGTCAGCCACTTCTGAATTATGGGCGCCGAAAAGTGTCGGTAATTCGGTCCTGTTTGTTGGCGAATACCCGTTCGAACTGCCCCAAAAGATGGCGCCGACATTGAGAGAATAGTACGCCCCGATGATAATATCTAAATATCCATCTTTATTAAGATCCGCAGCATAGCAGACCTCGTTCGGTACAGAGGGGGAATTTGGGAAATAGTACACATTGTCGGGATGTGGCCCATCGTCTGTACCCCAGTATATTGCGAGACGACTTATTGAGTTTCCGTGACTCACAAGAAAATCTGGATAGCCGTCGTGATTGAGGTCTGCACAATCAATATCTCCTGCGCCAGATGCGGGAAAGCATCGGCAGTTATCAGGAGAAAAACCTTGCACGCTGCCCCAATACAATGTGACGTATGGTCCGCCAATATCATTGGTGACTATATCCATGTAGCCATCATTATTCATATCAAAACGCGGTGCGTATTCAACCATGCCTCCATTATGCATCGATGCATAAATATTTGTGTTAAAGAAACCATCTGCGAAATCTTGCTGAGTTGTTTCAGTCCACATAGTCATGGCGGATATAATGGTTATTGAGCAGGCTAAACCAACAAGGATCCTGTACTTCATGTTTCCTCCTCTTTTTTTACGTTTAAGTCTAATTTATTATAATGGTTGGTGGCTTGCTGTCAAGGGTATATATTAATCCAGTCGAATACGCAAAAATATTGACTTTATGGTATTTCCTTCTATAATCAATACACTTATGAGTCGCGAATTCTATGAAAAAGAGTATCATTATGATGAAGATATAGAATTCTTGGATTTTCGGCGTATTCACTATTTTTTCAAAAAAGTCCGTTTACAACCCAAATTAATGTATCTTGATATCGGATCAGGTGTCGGGGGGGCTTTGACGTATTGTAATGCAGTGGGCATGAAGTGTGTTGGCTTTGATATATCCGATCGGGCAATAAGATTGTCCCAGAGCATCTTACCCCCCACGATTCGTACGCTGGTGGCCAATGGTGAGCATCTGCCGTTTCGCGATGGATCTTTTGATGTCATTTCGTCACTTGGCGTTATCGAACATTTCAGTGATCCTGAGCAGGGTGCTCGTGAGATACATAGGGTATTGAAAGAGAATGGACAGGCTCTGCTTGTTGTGCCCAATTCCTACGGGATCTTGCATCGATTGAAAATCTACACGGGTACAGAACAACCACAGGAACTGCTCGCGACGTATTATCAGTGGGGTCATCTTCTTTATAAATGTGGTTTGCAGACAATGACAGTGTCGTCGGATCTGGGACCACCTGTATTTAAGAACACGAAAATACTTGGGATCGTGAAGCGTTTGCTACTAAAATTTACACTTTTACTGCCAACTCAATATGCTTATCAATTCGTATTTGTTTGCAGAAAACGATAATACGATGAAATATCTTAAGAGAATATTATCGTTTATCGTAATTGTCCTTATTTTCTTTTTCTTAATACGAACCCTTGTTCTCAATTGGGAGAATATCCCGTTCAATGAATTACATTTTAATGGTTGGTATATTGCCCTATCTTTGCTTATGTTAGTCCTTCATTTTCTCAGTTATAGTAAGAGCTGGCAGGAGATCATGATCGCGCTCGGTCATGATATTAAATTCACTCAGTCGCTATGGATCATAGCAACAACGCAGATCGCAAAGTACCTTCCAGGAAGGATCTGGTATATGATTGGTAGGGTGTATATTGGCAAGAAGGAGAATTTCGACAGCAACCTGCTTGCTGTCAGCATGATCCTTGAGATATGTTTGTTGATCATCACCAGCGGGATTCTTTTTTTGATCGCAACTCTTTTCAGCGGTATGCTTCAGGCAACGTATATAATACTGGGAATACTGCTCATTATCGTGGCAGCGACGGTTATTCACCCTCGGATATTATCGCGGTTGGTGAGTTTGATCGTGCGATTGCTCCATCGTAAACCAGTTACGATTTCGATGTCATACGTTCAGATGGTGCGGGTATCCATTTTTTTCTTTGGCCTGTGGTTGGCTCAAATCATTGGCTTTTATTTTCTGATCCTGGCAATATATCCTGCAGATTTCTCTATGCTTCCCACGTTGATGGCGGCTTACACCTTATCGTGGATTACAGGGTTCGTAGTTCTCTTTGCACCAAGCGGCCTTGGTGTTCGGGAAGGAGTCATGACCTTGCTTTTATCTTCAATTCTTACAACCCCATTAGCGATCGCAATGAGTTTTTTGAGTCGAATATGGTTCACTTTCTTCGAGATCGTGGTTTTCTTTGTTGGGCTGCTCGTGCGCCGAGCTGGGCGGAGATCGACACAGCTCCCTGCGGCTGATCGTCTTGACTAACCCGGCAATTTCCCTATACTTGATCAAACATGGGTAGTAAGAAGAAAAAGCATAAGCAAAAGCAACCGCAGAAAGAAAAGAAAGCATCTTCCATATCAGAAGCACGGCTTGCCACACCGAGATTCATCGACGCGCACTGGGACAAGATCATCATCATTCTGCTGCTGGTCATTCCGCTCGTATATTTCGCCGGGTTCCTCAATCAGAACACGATGATCGCCGGTTCCGACTACCTGCTCGGCGGCCTGCCGTTCGAGAAATGGATCGCCGAACAGGACGCGATGCCGCTCTGGTATCCGCACATATTCGGCGGAATTCCCGTGCTCGGGTCGCCCCAGGGTGGTCCGCTCGCGCCCCTGGCACAGCTCAAAGAGATCATGCCGCCCCATATCGTGCTTGTGCTGACGTTCGTCCTGGTGTTCTTTCTCGCTGGATTGGGCATGTGCCTATATTTGAAGGCGCTTGGCGTATCGAGGTTCACGGCCGCGATCGGCGCGGTCATGTTCCAATTCATCGGCAACCTGGCGACCACACCGTATGCCGGACACGCCGGGCGTGCCCTATCGATCGGCATGCTGCCCTTCATGATGTACTTCGTACACCGCAGTTTGGAAACCCGTAAGCCGCTGTATTTTCTCCTCCTTGCGCTCGCCACTGTTTTTACATTCTATGACGGTCATTTTCAGATCACCTACTACAGTCTGCTTTTTATTCTCGCGTATGTGATCTATCACGTTATCACTCACCGGAAAGACCTGGTCAAGCGGGATTATTTCAAAATTGTAGGATATGGTCTTGGTGCAGTCGCGTGCATCTGCCTGCTCATGGCTGCGGTGTGGCTGCCTGTGCTTTCCGGATTGTCTACTGGAGCGCGGGGCGTAGAGCGGGGTTTCGAGGTGGCTGCATCGTGGGCAATGCCGCCGCAGGAGATCATCGATCTTGTGATCCCGACCTATTCAGGTATTCTCGATAAGTACTGGGGATTCAGCAGTTTTAAATTGCACATGGAATACTTCGGCATTATTGCGGTCGTGTTCGGACTGCTCGCGATCATTCTTCTGTGGAAACAACGGTATGTCAAATTCTTCACGATCGCCGGCATCGTGGTATTCCTCATCGCGATCGGCAAAGCGACCTTTTTCTTCAGGATCGTATACACGATCATACCCGGTTTCAAGTTCATGCGCGCGCCGAACCTTATTTTTTTCCTTTTTAGTTTTTCATTCATTGTCCTCGCGGCAAAAAGCATTGACCACCTTTTCGTTGGTCCGCTCACAGAACAACTATCTTCACCTGATCCACGAGCCAGGCGGCGGGTTATTATGATCGTCGGTGTCATGTGTGCGCTTCTGGTGATCATAGGATGTATCTGCACCCTGGGTCAGGATTCTATAATGCGCGCCATGCAAACGTCGTTGCGCCCGAAACTGCTGGCCGAGTGGGGCCCGCAGGTCGTCGATGCCAAAATGAAGGCGCTCGAGGCGAATTTTTCCTCCTTCGTAAGCGGGATATGGCGAAGTATCGTATTCGTACTGGGAGTTCTCATTGTTCTGTTCCTGGCGCTCAACCGGCGTTTTGCCGCCTGGATCCTGGCAAGCATCATGATCATCGGAGTCATGGTCGACCAGGTGCCGCTCATGGCAAAATTCCTGCCCGGGACATCGGGTCCGGGTGAATACTATCGTGCAGATGATATCGTGAATGTGTTGCATAAGGATAAAACAGGGTACCGGGTATTCCCGACACCGCTGTACGGGCACGCGCAGGATTGTTACCTGCTCTATCATGATATCCAGAGCACGGGTGGGTATATTCCCAATCCATTGCGGCGCTACCAGGAATTTATCGGCGCCGAGAACACCGTGATGTACCGTCCCTTCAACCTCGTCCCCATGAGTGGTGAGCCGGTTAACTCATTTGATGCGTACTACAAACACGTGGACATGCTCAATTGCAAATACATTATCGGGCCAACCCTTCCTGAGGACTTAACCCGGGTTCCTCCCCAATATCACGCGCTCGTGCAAAATCTTATGAACTACTTTGCACGTTTTATTACTGTTCTAAAAGGTCAACAGAATTCGCTCTTTCTCAACGAACACGCACTGCCCCGCGCTTACCTGGTTGGTGACTACACGGTGATGGAGGGATCCAAAATACTCGAATATATTCGTGCACCCGGTTTCGATCCACGGCGCAGGGTGATCCTGGAAAAAGATCCTGGATTTGCGCATCCGGCAGAACCACCGCCTTTGATCAACGCCGAGATCACGAAGTATAAAGCCAATCAAGTCGCGTGTATGGTCGACGCTCCTTACGATGGTATTGTAGTGCTTGTTGATAATTGGCATCCGGACTGGAAGGTGTTTGTCGACGGGGAAGAGCGTGAATGCCTTCAGGCAAACTACATTTTCCGCGGGGTCGCAATAACCCGGGGAGAGCATAATATCACATTCATGTATCGTTCAAAGGCGTTCGATCTCGGTAAGATCATAACGATCATTGTGTTATGTTTGACAATAGCCCTGTGCGCCGTCCTGGTCGTTCGTACAAGAAAACCCTTGCATTCTAACTGAATATTTATATAATATTATTGAATAATTATTAAAAAGCCTATGGAGGTATGATGAAAACGAACAAGGCATACATCGCAATGACTGAAAAGTACAGTGCGCGGAACTACCATCCTTTACCGGTTGTGCTGGTACGTGGAAAAGGCGTGTGGGTCTGGGATGTTGAGGGGCGTAAATACCTTGACATGCTGAGCGCCTATTCTGCCCTGAATCAAGGGCATTGCCATCCGTACATCGCCAAAGCCGCGATCAAGCAGGCAAAGCGCCTGACCCTGACGTCACGGGCGTTTCACAATGATCAAATGGGTTTATTCCTTCAGAAATTGTGCACGATGACCGGTTATACAAAGGCGCTGCCCATGAATTCAGGTGCAGAGGCGGTTGAAACCGCGATCAAGGTTGCCCGGAAATGGGGATATTTGAAGAAAAAAATCGCCCGGAACAGGGCAGAGATAATCGTCTGTAAGAATAATTTTCACGGCCGGACAACAACGATCGTTGGATTTTCCTCAGAAGCGCAGTACCGTGAGGGATTCGGCAGTTTTACCCCGGGATTCACGATCATTCCATACAATAGTATACAGGCGCTGGAACGGGCGATCACCAAGAACACGGTGGGCTTTCTCTTTGAACCGATCCAGGGCGAGGGCGGGGTCGTGGTCCCTGACAATGGGTATTTGAGCGCATGCGCTAAGATCTGCAAGCGCAAGAACGTGCTCATGATCGATGATGAGATACAGACCGGATTGGGCCGTACCGGCAAGCTTTTTGCCTGCCAGTACGAGAAGATCAGACCGGATATTGTTATTGTTGGCAAGGCATTGAGCGGCGGCTTTTATCCGGTGTCGGCGATCCTGTGTGATAACCGGATCATGGATATCCTGCACCCGGGCGACCATGGATCGACGTTCGGCGGAAATCCGCTCGCTTCAGTAATTGGAGCCGCCGCGCTCGAGGTGATAAAAAGGGAGAAACTTCCGCAGCGCGCCTTGCGGCTTGGAACATGGTTCATGGAAGAATTGAAGAAGATCAAGAGCCCGATCATTAAAGAAGTGCGCGGCCGGGGACTACTCATCGGTGTCGTGCTCAAGAAAAAGGCGCGACCCTATTGCGAGCAGCTTATGAAGAAGGGTATTTTAGCAAAGGAAACCCATGAGATGGTCGTGCGTTTTGCACCTCCGCTGGTCATTACTAAAAAAGAATTGCAGTGGGCATTGCCGCGTATAGCAAAGGTATTGAAGGACGCTAGACGCTGAGCACTAAACGGTTCGCCAAAAAGCACATCAGCGGATAAGTAGAATTTCCCTTGAATTTCCGGATGATAGGAGATCGAAAGAAGCCGCTATCTGTAAATGCCTGATTTATCAGGCCGCTGGGTCATGGAGCCCGATAAATCGGGCGACTACAGGTACAATACATAATGCCGGGGATGAAGATAATGCAATCTGTCGAGGTTGGGAAACCTCTCCCACAGCAACGAGGATTCTACTATGGTGGGAGCGGGCTTCTGCCCGCGATTGAGCCCGTACTATTCCAGATAGTACACTCCGTCAAATACGAATTTTGCTGATCCTTCTATATACAATTTATCTTTGATCGTCGCCAGCAGCTGCCCGCCGCGCGTATCGACCGTGATCGGGCTTTCCTTAAGAAACAGTTTCGTCGCAATATACGCAGATGCAAGAATCCCGGTGCCGCAGGAAAGCGTTTCATCTTCCACGCCGCGTTCATAGGTCCTGACATACAGGGTGTTTTTATCATTGAGGACGAAATTGACGTTCACGCCATCCGGCTGGAACGCCTTCAGGTTGCGGATCTGTTGTCCAAGCTCACGGACATTGATGTCATCATACGAGTTCACAAAGAGAACGCAGTGCGGCACGCCGATCCGCAGGTAACTCACTTTGTATTTCTTGCGCTTGACCGTGATGCTGAAATTGAGCTTGATGTCGACTGGAGGCTGCACTTCAATGCTGACCGTTCCGTTGCGCTGGTAGAATCCGATCGGACCTGCTGCGGACATGAACTTACCTTTTTCCTGGATCAGTCCAAGACGGTATGCATAGCTGACAACGCACCGCGCTCCGTTCAGGCAGAGTTCGGCTTCACTTCCATCATTATTATAATACTTCATCTGGAACGGGAAATCCTTTGAACTGTCAACGACAAGTATCCCATCTGACCCAGCGCCCAGGTGTCGGTCAGAGAGTTTCTTGACGAGATCGCTCATTTCATTGCCGGCAACCATTTCGGTGAGAAGACCGGTATGATTATTAAGGATCACAAAATCATTACCCGAGCCCTCCATTTTTGTGAAAAATATTGGTCTCATTATTCTCCTTTCATGGCATGGATATACCGCAGTAGATAGATCGTAAAAGAAACGATCAACGCTGGTATGCATACGTAGAGCAGGATCGTGCCGATCCGCGTGAGGTTTATGGTAAAGGCACATATGATCATACCGAATATGAAGCCGGTGATCTTTCCAGCGGTATTGGATTTGTAGAGTACTGCCTTGGTTTTGATCAACACCAGACATCCCACGAGGATCAGAACATCGCGGGAAACAATAACGATAAAGCCCCAGAGCGGAAGGCTACCGATCGCGTACAGCGTGATCAAGATCACCGCGAGAGCGATCTTATCGCATACCGGATCAAGGAATTTCCCTATATCCGATACTTGACCGAGCCGGCGTGCGACGTAACCGTCAAGTGCGTCAGATATCAGCAGAAGCAGCATTAATATCAGAGCGGTGTGGCGGGATCCGTTCACAAGGAAGATCACGATGAACGGCAGGGCCGCGATCCGGGAAAGTGTTATAAGGTTCGATAAGTAGGAAAGTTCGCGCAACTTCAGGGAGAGTCCTTTCGGGCATTCGTATTGCTTCGATGGTATACGTCGTTCCACTTTTTCGGCAGGATTCATCGTGCCTGTCCTTTTTTCAGGAATTCGGCCGCGTGTTCGATCGTTTTCTGTGTAATGTCCTTGCCGCCGAGCATGCGCGCGATCTCCTGTTTACGCATATCGTCATCCAATTTTGCAACGTGCATGAACGTTTCTTTCCCTTTGATCTCCTTACGGACCAGAATGTGATTATCGGCGAAGATCGAGATCTGCGGCAGATGAGTGACGCAGATGACCTGGTGCTGTTTGCTCAGTTCGGCGAGGAGGTTGCCAACCGCCTCGGCCACACTGCCGCCTATCCCGGTGTCCACCTCGTCAAAGATGACCGTTGGGATGCGGTCCGCTTCGGAGAATATCGTTTTCATGCTCAATGTTATGCGTGAGATCTCCCCGCCGCTGGCAACTTTGCGCAGGGGCTTGGGATCCTCACCCGGATTCGTGGAAATGAAGAATTCAACCTCGTCCTTACCGTGTTCGTTGATGGGGCAGGGGGTAATGCGGATCTCAAAGCGTGCTTTTTTCATTCCCAGGTGCGCGAGTTTCGCGAGGATCGCTTTTTGGAGGGATCGCGCGGAGCGGTCGCGTTGTGCGCTTATCGTCCCGGCCTCGAAATTTAAATTCTTCTCCAGATCGTGAATCTTCATTTTTGCCGTTTTGATCTGCTCGTCGCGTGCCTGGAGATCATTCAACTCTTCCTTGATCCGGTCGTAATAGTGCATCATCTCTTCGCGTGTCTGTCCATATTTCTTCTGGAGCGAGCGTATCGTCTCCAGTCTGGCCTGTACTTCATCAAGGCGTTCTTTGGAAAAATCGATCGCGTTCCGGTATGTACTTACCTCCCGGTGCAGTTCGTCAATGGATGTAGCGATCGTGTCCAGTTCCTTGCAATGCGGAGTCATGGCCGGATCGTGCGTTGACAGTTCATCAAACAGATCTTTGATCCGGGCGACCTGTTCGATCACCGAGCTTTCCTGTTCATACATAAAATCGATGATCATGCCGGAGAGTTGCGCGCGTTTTTCGCTCGTTGCAAGCAGCTGCCGTTCCTGTTCCAGATTCTCCTGTTCACCGCTCCGCACGTCCGCCTTTTCGATCTCCTGCACCTGGTACGTCAAGTAATCGATACGGTCGTCCTTCATACGGACGGCTTCCCGTAAGTGCTCAAGGCGCTCCATGAGAGTGCGGTAATCCCCGTACAGTTGCGCATAACGGCTTAGGGATTCGTCCAGCCCGGCGTAGGTATCGAGGAGGACGCGGTGATTGCGCGCAAAAAAAAGCGATTGGTTCTCATACTGACCGATTAGATCGATCGACCCCCCGATCAATTCCTTGAGCAGGTTGAGGCTGATAAGATGGTCGTTGATATATGTTGTTTGCCGTTTTCCCCGTTCGATCTTGCGCCGTACGATCATATCCGAAGCACATTCGATCCCGGAATCCTTCAAAGTACGTATCATGGCTGGCGTGACCGCAAGCACGCCGCTGACCTCGGCAAAATCCTTGTTGGTGCGGATCAACACGTCTTCGAGCCGGCTGCCGCATAACGTAGCGATGGCTTCAATGATCATGGATTTGCCGGCACCGGTTTCGCCGGTGACAACCGTTAAGCCAGATTCAAAATCGATAGTCAGATCTTCCATGAGGGCAAAATTCTTGACATTGAGGAGTTTAAGCATCCTCGCGGCCTCCCCATTTCATTTTTTCGCGTAATGTTCCGATAAAAGTTATCCGGTGCGGCTTTACCAGGCAGACCTTGTGGTGAGCGCGTTTGAATATCACGGTTCTTCCATTCGGTATCATTTTGCTGTGCTGCCCATCAGCGACCAGGATTGCCTTTCCTTTCTGACCGACCTTCAGTTTGATGACACTGGTTGCCGGAAGGACCATGGGACGTACCGAAAGGGTATGGGGTGCGATCGGAGTGATGATCAACCCTTCGGTCGAAGGAATGAGGATCGGTCCGCCAGTTGCAAGTGAATATGCAGTCGAGCCGGTCGGCGTGGCAATGATGATGCCATCGGCCAGGAACCGGTAGAGGTGTTCCTTATTGATCGTTGCCGAAAGTTCGACCGCACGACCAGGAATTTTCGTGACGATTGAAATGTCATTGAGCGCGTATAAAGAGCTTCTATTGAAAGTCGCCTGGACCATCATTCGTTTTTCGATCGCATAGCGTCCCTGTTTGATCTGGTCGAGAATCATGGGCAGCTCATGCAACGTAACGTCCGTGAGGAAACCCAGACCACCGATATTGATGCCGAGAATCGGGATCTCTTTTCTGCAGTACACTTGAGCCGCGTTGAGCATCGTCCCATCGCCTCCGATCACGATCACGAAATCCGGTTTTCTGGATACTGTGAATCCATGATCGAGCAGGATACGGGTGGCATCGGGCAACAGTTTTTTCGCTGTTGGCTTATGCGCGTTGATCACAATCGTAGTTTTTTTCACTATCTTTTCTCCAGGAACACGTACCTGCTCTTCTGGAACAGGTCTTTTTTGAACGAATAGTGCAGGCAGGTATTCGTTTTCAAATAATCTGTCAGGTCACTTTCTGCTTCTTCGTCGATCTCTATCGCTATGCAACCACGGTCTTTCATAACCGGTACACTGTTTTCGATCAATACCTTCGTGAACTTCGTTCCGTCCTCTCCTCCATTGAGTGCTATGAGAGGCTCATAATATTTTACACTTTTTGGCAGGGAATGCAACCGGGAGCGCGGTACATAGGGTGGATTTGAGACGATGAGGTCGAATGGCGCGGCTAACCCCTTGAGCATGTCCGTGCGCACAAGGTGGATGCGCTGGATAAGCCGGTATCTGGCGATATTGGTTCGAGCGCAGGTAAGGGCATTCTCTGATATATCAGTAGCGATGATGGTACTCGATGGGAACGCGTGCGCAAGGGCGATCGAGATCGCACCCGTACCTGTGCCGACATCAAGGATACTATCAGGAGGCCGTTTAGTTTTTTTGATAATGAGCTCGACGAAATACTCGGTTTCGGTCCGGGGGATGAATACCCCCGGATGAACACACAGCTGGTAGTCCAGGAACTGAGTACGGTTCGTTATATATTCGATCGGCACGCCTTGTTTCAATTGAGCGACTTTCATCACGAGCAACGTTCGTGCACGGTCGTCGATCGGCTCGTTGAAGTACACGCTGAAGCGTGGGCGATCCAGCAAGGCTGCGACGATAAGCTCTGCTTCGCGACGCTCAACACAGAGCGTATCACGCACCCTGGTAACGAGCTCTCTCATGTTCTTCGAGCGCTTCAAAGAGCGGTTCGATCGATCCTTCAAGGACCGTGTCAAGACTGTAAAGACTCAATCCGATCCGGTGGTCGGTCACACGGTTTTGCGGAAAATTATAGGTCCGGATCTTCTCGCTTCTTTCTCCAGTGCCCACTTGCTGTCGGCGTTCGCTTACGATCTGCTGTTGTTTCTTGTCCTGCTCGATCGCCGCCAAACGAGCCCTCAAGATCTTCATTGCCCGTGCGCGATTTTTGTGCTGGGAGCGTTCGTCCTGGCAGCTCACGACCATGCCGGTCGGCATGTGGGTGATCCGCACCGCCGATGAAACTTTGTTCACATTCTGCCCGCCGTGTCCTCCTGCCCGGAACGTATCGATCTTGAGATCGTTCTGGTTGATCTCGAACTGGGTTTCCTCGATCTCAGGCAGGACCGCGACCGTAACCGTAGAGGTATGGATCCTGCCTCCAGTTTCAGTCACCGGGACACGTTGCACCCGATGGACGCCTTTTTCAAAGCGGAATTTACGGTATGCATTCTCTCCGGAGACAAGGAATATGATTTCCTTATACCCACCGATATCGCTCGGGTGTGACGAAAGCACTTCGATGCGCAGTCCGTAACGTTCTATATATTTACTGTACATACGAAAGAGATCAGATGCAAAAAGCGTTGCTTCATCCCCGCCGGTGCCGGCACGGATCTCAATCAGGCAGTTCTTCTTGTATTCTTCGTACTCGGGATCAGTCAGTTCCCGGATCTTCACCTCCACCCCGGTGAGTCTTTTGTTCAAGTCGTCCAGTTCCTTGACCGCCATTTCCTTCAATTCCTCCTCGCCGCTATCCAGCATACTCTGGATCTCGGGAATCTCCTGTTTGATCCGATCACGTTCGTAATACAGCTGGACGAGCTGATCGAGCTTTTTGTATTCTTTTGATAACTCGGCGTATTCCTTGGGATTCCTGACTGTGTCAGGATTCGCAAGCAGTGTGCTTAATTCTTTGAGCCGGTTCTCTTCTTGCTTTCGTTGAAACACGAAAACGCTCCTGATATAAAACGGATAGGGGTTGAGCAGACATGCGTAGAGAACTGTATGGGCCGTTTGCTACGGTTTTTCGAATTTCTCCTTCAGGGCGATATAACGCAGATAATCATCCAGGTCTTCAATACCTTTTATTACAAGGCTGTTCTCTTGTACGGTGATCAGTCCGGCTTTTGACAGGTTATCAACATACCCTTTTGTTTTGTTT
Source organism: Caldifarciminota bacterium (assembly GCA_016936155.1). Lineage (GTDB taxonomy): Bacteria > Hydrothermota > Tepidihabitantia > SM23-42 > SM23-42 > JAFGPO01. The sequence goes on along the minus strand of JAFGPO010000037.1, from coordinate 26,572 downwards.
TCCTCGATGCCGGTGATCGTGGCAAGATTAGCAGGGGAAAAGGGACTGATTTCAATGCCGTTGTCAACTTTCTTACCGCTTTCTTTAGCTTTGGTGATGATATATGCAACAATCCTTCGTTCTTCACTCTTGATCGTGAGAAGCCGCATCTGTTCGTCAGCTGCTCTCAGGCGGCGGGAGAGGGTTTCGAGAACGTATTCGATCAACGGATTTTCTCTGATCTTTGACCGGAATGTTTCTTTATCAATGACAAGGAGCGATACGTTTGTGGCTGCGATCGCTGAGGCTGATCGTGGTGCTGATTCGATGATTGCCATTTCGCCGAAGAAATCTCCTTCTTTAAGCACTGCCAGCACTTTTTCGTCCTCGCCTTTGCCTTTGGTGATCTTGATCTTGCCCTCGCGAATCAGATACATGACCTCGCCCTTGTCGCCTTCTTCGAATAAAATTTCACCAGGATTAAGTTTTCGTTCCATGCCTTCGACCATACAGCCTCCTTTTTTACTATTGTATAGAAAATCAGGGGTAAGTCAACATGGAATAGAAGGTAAAAGTCTTTCATTATGCGGAATTACACCGCATATTCGATGTGCTCCCCGATGCCACGCTATGGGGCAAGGGCAGACATAAGGCACGAGAAGGTTATCAAAGGCAAAGAAGGCTCAAGACGGCTGCTTTCTCAGCCCTTTAAAGCCTTCTAGTCCATCTGGATCTTTATCGTGCCATCTTGCAGCCTTCTACTATAGTATGCCTTCCCGGGTATTGACAACCGTCAAAACATTAATATAATGACTGACTGGTCAGTCATAATAAACCAAACCAGGATGTTTGTTATCAAAAGGACAATACATCGCCATGAAGAAAAAAGACGCCAATTTAAAGGAAAAGATCGTTAAAAATGCCCTGAGGATATTCGCAAAAAAGGGTTTTTTCCAGACCACGATGGAGGATATCGCCCGGGCATCGAGAGTCGCCAAGGGGACGGTTTACCTCTATTTCAAGGATAAGTCGACGCTCTATGTCGATATCATCAAGGAGCACTTCCTGGAGGGGATTTCGTTCCTTCAGAGAGTGCAGAAAGAGCCGCTGACCGCCTCGGAAAAGCTGGATCGGATCACCCACGACTGGCTCGATTATATGATGAAAATGGAAAGCTCGTTTTTTATGTTCTCAATGGAAAATCTCAATCTATCGGGAAAGATCATGAAGGCGATGCGTCCGATCGTCATGGAGAATCTGTTGAGAATGGTCGATGCGATCGCCGTGATCATCAGGCAGGGAATAATTGCCGGTGAATTCAGGAAGGTTGATGCGCGCGTTGCCGCGCTTCATTTCCTGAATACGATCCGGACCGGTTTTTATGTCAGCCAATTTTTGCCCGGGATAACCGAGATCAAGGAAACATCTTTCATGTTATACTTCGAGGGATTGAAGCAAAGGAGGTAGGATGTTGAATCCACTGTTCATCGGTATGCTCTTGGTTGCTGTACAGAGCACTGATCAGTTTGAATTTTCTGTTGGTCCCCACTACGCCTCATACCTGCTCTATCAGGATGAGGAGGATGCACAGGGGATGTGGCAGTTCGGCGGAGAGATCGGACTGGCAAATTTCATCCCCCATTTTGGCGCCAAGATCCGGGGGAGCATACTCCATTACGATACGCCGCCAGAAGAAGGTCCGTATGCGTACGAGTATACCCCGTTAACCTTTTGTACAAGTTTCGATCTATTGCCGTTTTTTGACATACCCTGGTTTGCATTGACGGCTGAGACCGGGCTTGGCGTGTATTTCTGGAAGGGGTTGTATGACGGTGAAGTGATCGTTCTGCCGACCGGAGACAAAATGGAGGAAACCGACATCGGATTTGTCGGCGGACTGACGTTGCAGGTGCGTCCGATCAAAAACCTCGGGATCGAGTACGCGACCCGATACAACTATATCGCGAGCGCGGAGATCTATAAATACGGATTTTCGGACAAGGACGATAAAATCTGGGAACATGGTGCAGGATTGAAGTTCATCCTGCCCCTGCAATGACGAGGAGGCGATCATGGGAATAATTCTGACTGCGATCATGACGATCATGCCCGGCGATACTATGTACTTCACGCTGCACGACGCGGTGAGTCACGCACTGGAGTTCAATCCGGAGATCGAACAGTCGGCGCTTGAATATGCGAAAGCTCAGGCGCAGGCGGGACAGGCACGTTCGGCTTTCTACCCGAGCGTGACCGCGTCAGGTTCCTATGTTTACATGACCGATGTGCCGGTCATCCAGTTCGACAGCATTCCGGTCCCGTTTGGCCAGAGCGAGAATTGGAACATCCAATTGTCACTCCAGCAGGTGGTATTTGCATGGGGCAAGATCTACAGCGCGTACAAGATCGCGGATATCAATGCCGATATAGCGCATTTGACACTTATACGGAAAAAACAGGAGATACGGTATTCAGTGACTCAGGCTTTTTATGGCTTACTCGTACTTGGCCGCATGGTCGATCTTGCGCGGGAGAGCCTTACCCAGCTGGAGCGCCACCAGGCAAGCGTTGAAAAGCGGTATAAGGCTGGACTTGTGCCCCAATTCGACCTCATGCGCGCACGCGTTCAGGTGGCGAATCTGAAACCGCAGGTGATCCAGATGGAGAACGGCTATAAACTGGCGCTGGAGGGATTCAAGATGCTGCTTGGTCTGGACCTGGCGATTGAGATCGTTGTCGAGGGTGAACTCACCATGGGCGAGGAATCCTTCGATCTTGAGGACCTGACCCAGTATGCGCTGGAACACCGTGGTGAACTGGAGAACATACGCAAGGTTATGCGTATCACGGAATTGAGTCGCCGGAGCGCAGCGCGGGCGAATCTCCCGACGGTAGTTGCCGGAGCAACCTATGATCAATCAAAGCCGTTCGGTTTCACCGGGGATGAATGGGGCTCGAGCATCGTATTCAATCTCGGGTTTCAATGGACCCTGTTCAGCGGTTTTAAAAATATGTATGCATATCGTGAAGCTACCCTGCAGCAAAGGGAAGCTGACCTCGCATTCGATAATCTGAAGAAAGCAGTGGTTTTAGAAGTAAAGCAGGCATATCTGACCTATGTTGGTGCGCATGAAGCGTTGCTTACCGCACAAGAGAATGTTGGGCAGGCCGATGAAACACTGGATCTTATTGAAACACGTTATCGAAACGGGTTGGCAACGAATCTGGAGTACATGGATGTGCAGCTCGCCACAATGCAGGCACAGACGAATTATCTCTCAGCGCTCAAAGATTATTTTACCGCGATCGCTGAGATTAAAAAAGCTGTTGGCAAGGAGGAATAGATGCGGAGAATATTGATAATACTTGCGGTCGTCATTATCCTTGGTGCTCTCGTTGCAGTGCGGCAGATAACCAAAGGCAAGGGGAAAGAAGAACAGATCGCGCTGAATGCGGTACCGGTCGAGACCGTCGCAGCAGGCAGGGGTAGTGTCATGAGTACCTGCGAGATCATCGGAACCGTGCGAGCAGACAAGACTGCGCAGGTTTTTCCAGAGACCATTGGACGCATCACGCAGGTTCTGGTAAGAGAGGGCTCCTACGTGGGCAAAGGGAGCAGGCTCATGGGATTACGCAACGAAACGATCGGCTTTGAGTATGAGGAAGGATTCATAACGGCGCCGATCAGCGGGAACGTGGCGAATATCATGGTTGATATCGGTTCCATGGTCACGCCCCAGATGCCCGTGGCAACAGTCGTGGAATTCTCCCGGGTCGAGATCGCTTTTAACATGTCGGAAAATGCGATCGGGTGTATCATTAAAGGGAATAAGGTCGAGATCGTGGCCGATGCTCTTTCCGGCCAGTCGTTCACCGGTACGGTCACCGAGGTGAGCCCGGTGATCGATCCCATGTCCCGGACGGTCTCGGCAAAGGCAATGGTGAACAATCCTAAGAAACTTCTAAAACCGGGCATGACCGCGCGTGTCATTCTGACTTTGGATGCGAAAGACAACGTGCTTGTCATTCCCCGGGACGTCCTGCTGGACGGATTTCTTTTTGTGGTCAAGGACAGCGCAGCTGAGCGCCGGGATGTTGAGATCGGTCTTGTAGGGGATGAACGCATAGAAGTGATCAGTGGTCTAACTGAGGGTGAACAGGTTGTTATTATTGGTCAACAACGGCTGGCCGGCGGCGAAAAGGTGAACCCGATACCGCGTGCACAGGTGGTTGGCGCGCCGCAAAGTTCCGGGAGCGAATAATGAATTTGACTGAGATATCCATTAAACGTCCGCTTGCAGTGTCCATGATATTTCTCGGTGTGATACTGTTCGGGTTCATATCCGTGACCAACCTGCCGATCGATCTGTTCCCGGATGTTTCTTTTCCTATGATGATCATCCTCACAACGTATGCTGGAGCTGGACCCGAGGAGATCGAAACCCAGATCACGGACCCTTTAGAAAAGAGCTTAGGTACGATCAACAATCTTGACAAGGTAACATCCACCACCTCCGAAAATCTGTCGATGATCTTCTTACAGTTCAATTGGGGCTCTGATGTTGATGCCGCGGCGAATGACGTCCGTGATGTTCTTGGCTACCTGGGCACGTATCTGCCTGAAGATGCCGACGATCCGCTCATTTTTAAGTTCGACGTGTCCCAGCAGCCGGTGGTCATGTACACGATCGGTGGCGATATCGATCCGCTTGAGATGGATGAGATCGCGGAGGATATTGCAGACCGGCTACAACGTGTGGGCGGTGTTGCCGCATCGTATGCATTCAGCGAGGCGATGCGTGAGATTCAGGTCGTGCTTGATCCCTTGAAATTAAAAGGTACGGGGATAAGCGTGGATCAGGTCCAGCAGGTGCTCCAGGCACAGAATATCAACTACCCGCTTGGTAATATAGAATCAGGGAGGAAGACCTATCTGTTGCGCACCGTGGGTGAGTACAAAGATCTTGATCAGATCCGTAACACGGTCGTTGGTGCGGTTAGTGGTGTGCCGATCCTCTTATCACAGGTCGCGGATGTACGCTCCACTACGGCGGAGCAGACATCGATCTCGCGGACCAATGGCGTCCGGTCGATCTGGGGTTTTGTGCAAAAGCGGACCGATGCCAATACAGTTCGAGTTGCGACGGATGTCGTGAAGGATCTGGAGAAGCTGTCCAAAGATCTGCCTCCGGGCGTGGAGGTCGGTATCATGTTCAACCAGGCCGAGTATATCATGAGGTCGGTGCGGAGCACTGCCCAGACCCTTGTTGTCGGCGCGATCCTCGCGATCATCATTCTCTTTTTGTTCCTGGGAAGCTTCCGTTCCACCATTTACATGGCAGTCGCGATCCCGGTCTCTGTGTTCTTCTCGCTTTTTTTCATGTATCTGTTTAAAATGAGTTTGAACATCATTTCGCTCGGTGGATTGACGATCGCGATCGGTATGGTGCTTGATTCTGCGATTGTCGTGTTCGAATCGATCTACCGGCACAAGGAGAGGGGAGAAGATCCCAGAATTGCCGCGTGTGCGGGCACCAAAGAAGTTGGCACCGCGATCACAGCCTCGACCCTCACGACGATCGCGGTGTTTTTACCGCTCCTTCTAGTCACCGGACTCGCATCGATCTTTTTCCGGCAACTGGCATTGACCGTGACCTTCGCGCTCGTTTCCTCGCTTGTCGTCGCCCTGACGATCATTCCGATGCTTACCGTGCGTTTTGGGAAGGCAAAACAGGTAAAAAGCAATAAAGGTTTTGGGGGCCGGCTCAGCGCATTCTACGGGAAGGTAGAAGGAGTATATAAGCGGCTGATCACGTGGTCGCTTAAGCACCGGCTCGCGGTCGTGATCGGTATGATCGTCGTGTTCGTAGTCAGCGTCGGCGGATTGATCCCGCTCATCGGGACCGAATTGAGTCCATCGATGGACCGTGGAGAACTTATCATCAATGCAGAAATGTCAGTAGGGACGAATCTATGGGTTACGGATTCCGCAGTGAAACGTTTGGAAAAAATCATTCAAGAAGAAGTCCCGGAGATCAAGATCATGTCGACGTCCATCGGAAGCGGCGGCGGGGGGTTCATGAGTTTGTTCACGAGCACCACCGGACCGCATGCCGCGCAGATCCAGCTCGAATTGGGAGATCGTGAAGAGCGGAGCCGTTCAATATTCGACATTCAGCGCGACCTCCGGCCCAAGATCATGAATGTCATTCCCGGTTTGAAAGTGACGTTTGGACAGGAAGGCTTTGCGATGTTCGGCGGCGGGGCAGCGATCGAGATCAAGATCATCGGATATGACTTTCAGCAGGCGCGCGCGCTCAATGACGAATTGATGGAGAAATTCAAATTGATGAAAGGATTCGTAGACCTGGAATCGTCGATCAGCGAGGGTAAACCGGAGTACCGGTTGGTGATCGACCGGCAGAAGGCCGCTCAGTACGGGCTTACTCCATATCAGATCGGAGCCATGCTTCGTTCAAATCTGGAAGGCGCGATCGCAAGTCAGTTTCGGGAAAAAGGCAATGAGTATGCTATCCGGGTCATCTTGGATAAAGAGTATCGCGATGAACTCAAGAAGATCATCACCATGACGATCGCGACGCCAATGGGCGACATCCCGATCATGAATTTTGTTAAGGATACGATCACGGTCGGGCCTGTGTCCATCGACCACGAAGATAATAAACGCATTGCGACGATCTCGGGTAATATCGAAAAAGGATACAGTATGGGCACTGTTGCGACCAAGGTTCAGAAAACGATTGATGAGACCCAGAAGCCAGCGGATTTTCTCGTTGAAGTCGGGGGCGGATTCGAAGAGCAGATGAATACCTTCCGCGATCTCGGATTCGTGATCCTTCTTGCATTCATGCTCGTCTACATGATCATGGTCGGGCAATTCGAATCGTTCAAGGAACCGTTCATCATCATGTTCACGATTCCGCTGGCAATCATTGGCGTCGTCTGGATTTTGTTCTTTACCGGGACGACCCTGAATATGCAGAGCCTTATGGGTGTGCTGCTCCTTGGAGGGATCGTCGTGAACAACGCGATCGTCTATATCACGTACACGAACCAGCTGCGCCGGGAACATAACTTCCCGCTGTACGATGCGGTGGTAGAAGCCGGCCGGGTGCGTCTGCGACCCATTCTCATGACCGCTTTGACCACGATCTTCGGTTTGATCCCGATGGCGCTCGGTGTCGGCGCCGGTAATGAGCTGCGTGCGCCAATGGCACGGTCCGTGATCGGAGGTCTTGTACTCTCCACGTTTCTAACCCTTGTATTTATCCCGGTGCTCTACACGCTGTTCGAGAAAAAGAAGAAAGCCGCGCCGGAAGTCGTTGTAAAGGATCAAACCAAAAAACAATAGTATTTCATCCCGCATCCGACCGTTTCGAGCCACATCATTTGTGACCGGGTTGGATGCGGGTTCTTTCATGGCATTGACACTGCCTTTCATTGCACTATACTTGACGCATGGCAATGATCCTCAGCATGCTTACGCTGCTGTGTATTGGACAGACCATGCCGCCATGGACCGGTGAAGGTCCCTGGCAGCAGGAAATTTCGTACCGTTTCAATGTTCATCTTGACACTGATGACCACGTGCTGAACACGACCGAGCATATTGAGTACGTGAATCGGTCCCCGCATATGATCGATACGATCTACATGGCAGCCAATAATTATATGGCACTGGAACATGTAATGTATCATGATGCGCGTACCGCTATCGTCGACACCGGGGTGATATGGGCGGTTCCGCTCGATCCACCATTGGCGTGCGGCGATTCATGCCGGTTCACCATCATCTACCGGTTAGAGATCCCTGTGCATACCGGGATTTTCGGGTATGTACCCGGGCACTATGAAATGACGACATGGTACCCACGAGTATGTGTGTATGATAAATCCGGGTGGCATCTACCGCCTTATGATCAAGAGGGAACACAATGCAGCGGCTATGCCGCATACGATGTGACCATAAGCATTCCGGCTGATTATATTGTCGCGGCCACGGGTGTCCAGGTCGACCCGGCGGAGAGTCTTTTTATGGAGACTTATATGGGGACCGGCCGCAAGCATCATACGACTGCGCGCCGACAGGCGCACTTTGTTGCCCCCCGGGTCAATGATTTTGTTTGGGTATGCGATCCGTTCTTCATGGTCCAGCAGAAGATTGTACGTGGTATCACTATTCGATACTTCTACCGGCCCTATGACATCAGCACCTGGGAAAGCGCTGCGCTCTTCAGCCAGGATGCCATCGTCCGTTTCTGTGACTGGTTCGGTATCCTGCCGTACGACCGTTTTTCGATTGTCCAGGGTTTGTGCCAGAGTCAGACACCATACCCGCAAGTTGTATTTGTGACCCAGGGCATGGATCCTCTGACTCATATGTTCGAATCCACCCTCGCGGCGGATATCAGCAGGCAGTGGTTCGGGTGCGCGGTCAATTCCTGTTTTACTGAGAATATGTGGTTCTCGGAAGGATTCGCCACGTACGCGGCGATACGGTATATGGAGGACAAGTACGGCAAGGATCACTCGATGATCAAATCGAATATCATCCCGACGCTTTCGCTCCGCTATTTCCACCGCGCCTCCTACTACCTGATGCATACGAACCATCTGGAGAAGCCGGTGATCACGCCGGCGAGCGACTATGACGTTCCATTCGCCCATGAGAACAGTGTCAGTTCGAAACCAGGTTTGTTTTTCCTCGCCCTCGAGAAAAGTATCGGGCGGGAAACATTTACCGCGGTCATCCGGGCCTTTCTCAAGCGCCATGCTCTGCAAAATGCCCATCCTTATGACCTTTTCGAGATGCTCGAGGATCGCACCGGTCGATCAACGGATCCTCTGTACCAACAGTTCGTCACCACGACCGCGTACTGTGATTGGCGGATCGGACACGTGACAGAGAACACTGTGATTGTCGAGTGTTGCGGTGGCTTGCCACTCTGGTCTGAGGTAATCATTGAGACCGAGCGCGACACGTTTGCCTATACGCTTGACCCAGAACAGAGTGTGCAGACGATCATTGTCCCGGATGGTGCGGGCGAGATCGTTGCCGTAGCGATCGATCCGTCAGAATCGCTTCTTGATCCGGATTACTGGAATAATTTCTATCCGCGCAAGATCCGGATCCGGCCCATCACCTCGTTCCGACTGCCTTCATTCTCCACGTATACTGTGTACTGGTTGCCTTACCCGTGGTATGATTCCTATGACGGGGTCACCGCGAATTTCTATTGGTTCGGCGACCGGTTCGCGGATTTCGATTTTATCAAGGGCGGGCATCAGATCATGGGGGGTATTACCTACGGGTTTGCCAGCAAACGGGCGTACGTGAACGTCGGTTATCAAACACCGATCTTTTTCCAGGAAGGGATGCGGGTACGCATCGCCCTGAATGGATCGCACAGCAAGCGTGGTGATGAAGCGAGCATCGGTCTATTGAGCGCGCTTGGCCGGCCCTTCACCTCGCTGCCCCACAGTACGATCGAGAACCGCCTTGTGTACACCAATGTGTCCAGTTACAACGGGATCGATTCGAGCGATTGGTCATTAGGCACAAACGTCTTACTTAAGAACAATTTCCAATACCATTACGCTGGCTGGGATATGGTGATCGAGTTTACTCTCAGCCACCATGCGCTTGGCAGTGACTGGAATTATATCAGAACGACCGGCGCGGTGCAACGTACGTTTCCACTCGTGATTCCGTGTAAAGCACGTGTCTTTGCGGGCAAGATCATCGGTGATGCACCGGAGCACGCCCGTATATTCCTGAGCAGCGATCTGCATATCAATTGGTTCGCAGACCTTCTCTTCAGTCAATCCGGATCGCTGTCACCCCAGGAGCACATTCATATCTCTGGTGATGGGAGCATGCGCGGCTACCAGACCCTGCATATACGATCAGATCAGATGTATGTTCTTAATGTAGAATTTCCCTCAAGTTCATTCATCCGCGTGTTCACAGATGTCGGCTACTATGATCGATTCGCGTTCGATGTGGGAGTTAGCCTGGCGATCAGCGCTGAGACGATAACATCATTGCCCGTATCCGGGCTCGGCATATCCGCGAACTTCCCATTGTATGCATATACTGATGAGCCGTGGGCTTTGCGCTGGTCCATCGGATTTTCACTGTAAATTCCGCGCGGCATTGACATGTATACCGTGGCTCCTATAATAATGTGATCGGAGAGATAATGCACATAATAAAATACACCTTTTCTTTTTTTGTCGTCGCACTCTGCCTTGCGGCACTGTGCAAGTGCGGCAGCGATGAACAGGGTCCGGAAACAGCGTGGGGTCAGATCATCGGCGGGACCGGCTATGATACTGGCCAGGCAGTTGCGCAGACCGCGGATGGCGGCTATCTCGTTATCGGGTACACGGATTCATTCATTGCGGATGCCGCACGAATTTATATCATCAGACTGGACAATGATGGTGACACCTTATGGACCGACACGCACGGCAGCAGCGATGTACAGGGATTCGGCATTTCCGCAACGACCGACGGCAACTATATCATAGCGGGTTTTTCCGAAGCCGCTGGTGGCGGCGACGTGCTCTGCGTGAAGATCAATGATGATGGAGGAGTTCTCTGGCAGAATACCTACGGCGGTCCGGCATCGGATATCGCTTTTGCAGTGGATGCGACTTCAGATGGCGGCGCGATCGTAACCGGCTGGACCGTGATCGACAGCCTGTCCAGCAAGGATGTATACGTGATCAGGATCGACGGCTCGGGCGATACTCTGTGGACGCGCGTGTACGGGGGCCCGGGGGACGATTTTGGCACCGCGATCTGTCAGGTCAGTGACGGGGGATCCCTTGTGACTGGCTGGACCGATTCATACGGGGCAGGCAGTGACGATGTTTATCTTCTCCGTCTTGATGTCAACGGTGATACCCTGTGGACCAGGGTGTACGGAGACGAGAACCAGGATTATGGTGAGGGCGTGATCCAGGCTGCACACGGCAACTTCATTCTCACCGGCGTAACACAGGATGCGAACGAGGCGATGAGCCGTATCTTCCTGCTCGAGGTTGACGCCGATGGCGATTCTGTCTGGCTGCAGACATACGATGAAGGATTCGGGTTTGAAGTGGCGCAGGCGAGCGATGGGGGATATGTTCTCGCCGGCAGTCACTTCAATAATTTTCCGAGCCGGAATGCATATTTGCTTCGGACCGATGCGAACGGCGTTATGATCTGGGAAAAAAGCTATGGGGACGATGCAGATGATAGCTGGTTTGACGTGATGCAGACCACGGATGGCGGCTATCTCGTGGTCGGTGAGACCGAATCGTTCGGCGCAGGATCACGCGACGTGTACACGATCAAGACCGCAGCCGAAAGCGAGTGAACACACCCGACAACAAGAACGGTACGCCTGTCCTGCGCATCGGCGTTCGCACGCTCGTTGAATTCATTCTGCGGTCCGGAGACCTTGATCTCACCACATTCGGCGCGATACATCCCTCCGAAGGAACGCGGATCCATTGTGCGATCCAGGGATCCCGTCCTCCGGAGTATGACCCTGAGGTACCTGTTCAGAGTACGCAGGCAACTCCCTTGTATTTGCTTGTTGTCAGTGGACGGATCGACGGCGTGTATACTTATCCAGACCGTGTCGTCATTGAGGAAATTAAGACCACAAAGAAAGATCTTGCTTCATTTGATGCAGGTCAGGATCCGCTGCACTGGGCACAGGCACAGTGCTACGCGTATATGTACGCCGCCGAACACGCGCTCCAGAGCATTGATGTACGGCTCACCTATCACCATGTCGAGACCGGTACTGAAAAGGAGTACACGCGCACCTTTACCGCGCAGTTCCTACAGGACTATTTTGCGCAGCTCATTCAAAGATACATGGTCTGGGCTGACCGTCGCATGCAGTGGTTAATAACGCGCAATGGATCGATTCGTGCCACTGTTTTTCCGTTTGATGCATTCCGTCCAGGACAAAAACAGTTAATGGGTGATGTCAAAGAGATCATCGCAGAGCGCGGTCAACTTTTTCTGCAAGCGCCGACTGGCAGCGGAAAGACAATGGCCGTACTCTACGCCGTTGTCCAGGCGCTCCCCGAGCATGATCTGCCGGTGTTTTTTTATTTGACCGCCCGGACCACCGGGCGGGTCGCGGCCGAGGCGACATTCGCGATTCTCAGGGATCATGGCCTGAGGTGCAAAGTTTTGAGCCTGACAGCAAAGGAAAAAGTGTGTTTTAACAAAGACCGGATGTGCAATGGGTCTGACTGTGCGTTTGCGCGGGGATTTTATGATCGATTGCCGGCTGCGCTTGAGGATGCACTGACGCATGACGGGTTGACGCGGGAGACGGTTATCATGCTTGCGCGAAAGCATCGGGTGTGTCCGTTCGAGTTTTCGTTGGAAATTTCACTCTGGGTCGATTGTGTCATATGTGATTATAATTATGCGTTCGATCCCAAGGTCTATTTGAAACGTTTTTTCGCCGAGGAAGAGGGTAACTACGTATTCCTCGTGGATGAAGCTCATAATTTAGTTGATCGTTCCCGGGATATGTTCTCTGCTGAGATCAATAAGCATGACCTGGGTCAGGTCGCAGAGGCGGTCGGAAAGAACATACCCTCGGTTTCCCGCGCCCTGGATGCGATCCTCCAGATGATGACCAGGATGGAGGAAGAGTGCGCGATTGCCGGTAATCCCCATGCAGAGCATGAGCCGCCCGAAGAGTTATATCCCCTGCTGATCGATTTTACATCGGCTGGGGAGCAATGGTTGAATCGCAACGAATTCACGGTATACCGGGAGATTCTGCTCGACACCTATTTTGAAGTGAAGCGGTTTCTCTGGACCGCGGAGCAGTATAATGATACATATGCTACATGTTACACGATGACTGGTGACGATCTGAAGATCGCGCTTCTATGTATGGATCCTGCGCATCATATGGCCCAGGCGCTTACGCGGAGCAGGAGCGCCGTATTCTTCTCAGCGACCTTGCACCCGGTCACTTTTTTTGTTGAATCCCTGGGGTGTGATCCTGAAGCGAGTACGTTAATCGTGCCATCGCCATTTGATAGCGAAAACCTGTGTGTTTTGATCGCGCATAAGATATCCACCTTTTTTAAATTCCGTGAGTACACAAAGCCCGAGATCGTTAAAGCCATCTGTTCCATGATCGATCAGCGGGTTGGAAATTACCTCGTGTTTTTTCCTTCATACGAGTACATGAATGCTGTGCACGATAATTTCCGTCGCCAGCGCGGCGCAATACCAACGATCATGCAGACGAGCAGTATGTCCGAAATGGAACGCGAGGAATTTATTACGCGTTTTAAAACAAACCGCAATGAATACCTCGTCGGTTTTGCAGTCATGGGCGGTGCTTTTGCTGAATCTATTGATCTGCTTGGTGAACAATTGACCGGCGCGGTCATTGTCGGTGTGGGGATGCCTGGTATTTGTTTGGAACGGGAGTTGATCAAGGAGTATTATGATGGGAAGATCGGAGCTGGCTACGCATTCGCATACCAGTATCCGGGCATGATCAAAGTCCTGCAGGCAGCAGGACGGGTCATTCGTTCAGAAAACGATCGGGGTGTACTTTTGTTCATCGATACCCGATATGCGCGACCAGAATACCTCGAGTTGTTACCGAAAGACTGGCGCATCCGGTATGTCGCCGGTTACGATGCTATCGCAGATCTCGTCCAACGTTTCTGGCGGCACGAGAGAACAGCATGAAGCGGTTATTGAAAAATATGGTGTTTCTTTTTATCGATTGCCAGGCGACGAGCCCGAATCCGCATGACAGTCATCTCCTTGAAATAGGATGGGCGAGGTCTGATCAGCTCGTGCCCGGGACTTCACATCGCGCGGGTGATGAGGTGTATTTTGTACAAATCCCGGACGATGCGGTCATTCCTGCCCGCGTTACGAAAGTGACCGGGATACGCAACGAAGATATAGCCGGTGGACTTTCCCGGCGTGAGGTCTGGGAAAGGATGCGGAAAATTACACGCGCAACCGCACGCCGCAACCGGATGAAACGATGTCCGACGATCATCCATTTCGCACGGTTTGAGAGACCGTTCCTCGAAGCGTTGCATCAGGAGCATGACCCGGGCATGGAATTTCCCTTTGACATCCTGTGCACGCACGAGATCGCCCGGCGCCTCTATCCAGAACTGCCGCGGCGCGGTATCAAAGCACTCGCCGGGTACTTTGGATATCGTTCCGGGGAGAACCGGCGAAGCCATGACCATATCCTGGCGACTGCCTGTATATGGGACAACCTGTGCGCGACACTGGCGCGGGACCATACGGTTACAACATATGCAGATTTGAAGAAATGGCTCGAGCAGACCCCGGTGAGGAAATTCTTGAGTCGCGGTTATCCCATGAAAGACCGATACCGGCGTCATCTGCCGGATACGCCCGGCGTATACTGCATGTGCCGTTCAGCCAAGGATATACTCTATATCGGCAAGGCGCGGTCTTTAAAAAAACGGGTGAATAGCTACTTTAAGAAACGAGGACACCATGCAGAACATATTCTTGAGATGCTCACCCAGGCGCGGCGGATCAAGATCATTGAGACCGGTTCAGCCCTCGAGGCGTCCCTCCTGGAATCAGACCAGATCAAGCAGCACAGTCCGCCATATAATGTCGCCCTGCGCACGCGCGAGCGCGTGATCATGTACTGTGATACAACTTTCATGGAGTTTTCAAAAAAACCAAGTCAACGATTCAGGATCGGGCCCCTTACATCAAGAGATCCCCTGTACCGGCTTGGATTGCTGAAACCGCTTGTGAGCATGGCCGGTTCCGCGATCAACCAGAGTATCGTTCAAGAAGCATTAATGCGGTCCGGGTCGTGTGATCCAAAGAGCGCTGAAGTGGACAAAGGGGTCGAGCTTTTTATCGCACGGCATCTCGATGTGCTGAGCCAGGTACCAGCCAGCTATGCGCTGTACCGTTTAGGCCGGCAATTATGGCTGTTTCGCGGGGATACGATCGATGTGGATGAAGGCGATGAGCCTGTAGAGAATGCTCTCACTGCATGGTCGCCAGAGCACGTTGCGCGTGCGCTTGAGAACGTTGTGGTGCGTTCGCTGTACACGATGCGCAGGGCGCGGCTATGCGTGCTGCTCGCTGAATCATCGATTGGGTGGCAAGAACAGCATGGAAAACAATCGACGTGTCATTTTATCGTTCTTCAAGGAGGAGTGGTTGTTGAACGGGGTACGATATCACGGAAAAAGCAGTTGCCAGTCCCGCCCGGATACAAGAAGACATTTCTGGAGCGCCAGCAGACATTCGATGTGGCAACAGTCGACCGGATGCGGGTGTTGATAACCGAGCTGCGGCGCCTTGTGAACACCGGATCGTGGGTTCAGGTGCGGCTCAGGCCGCGGGCACTATTGGACAATGACAAAATGGAGAGGATATTCACGTGGGTTTAACCATCTCCCATTACCAGAGGGAGATGGAAATTGTAATTACTAATGGCTAAATTTTAGCGAAGGTAATTAAGTAATTGGGTAACCTGGTAATTAAAAGATATTCGTTACTGCGTAATTGGTAATTACGTAATTGCCTCCGGTGCAGCTGGGTAGCGTTTAGTGAAGTGGCGTATAGTGTGTAGCGTATTATCCCTCGACCTACTGCCTACGGCTTACGGTCCACAATTTGCTATCGCTTTACGCCCTGCGCCTTACGCATAACGCTTTATCCCTCGGCTATCGGCTTACTGCCCGCGGCCCACAATTTTATTATTCCCCTAACTCCGGTACCCGGAATTCGCCGCCAGAATGCGGATCAAGCAGATATTCGTTGATCACAAGTTCCCCATCGACGTATAACTCGAAGTGAAGCGTATCCTGCGCGTCAGTCGTATCTTTGCTGTAAGTGCCGAGCATGACGTCATCATGTTCGAGTGTATAGGTATATTCGTTCGGTGTGTATCCATACATGCCGATGCTGTCACCGGTCGACTCGATACGGTAGTAGCCTCCGTGTTTCACTGCGATGTCATTGGGGCTGGAAAAATAAATTGCGACATCGTATGGTTCTTTCGCGCAGTGAACCGTGAACAAAATGCTGAGCACAACTAATCCGGATAGAATGTATTTCATGGTTGCCTCCTTGATACTACGATATTGATACATAGACGAGTGTCAAGGGTATTGCTGTGTAATTGAAACTTCGTGAACAAAAGTGAGTACCCGGGCGCGCAAAGGAGAAATTATGCGGTTTTGATAACTAAACCTTTTTCTTAGCATCGTTGTCAAAAAAAGCGAAAATGGAGGTGCACATGGCAGATAAGTTTCTTGATAAATGGGAGCCATTCCGCGACATGCTTAACTTGAGGGCGGATATGGACCGGTTCTACAAAAGCTTTTTTGGTGGTGTGCCTGAAGACCAGGAAGGGTACTGGGCGCCGGTGGTCGATATCGAGGAAGATAAGGACAACTATATTGTCAAAGCCGAGATCCCAGGGGTAAAAAAGGAAGATATCAAGGTCACGGTGCGGGATAATCTCCTGGTAGTATCAGGGGAACGTTCATGCGAAAAGGAAGTGAAAGACAGGACATACCACCGGATCGAACGGTCCTACGGGAAATTCAGCCGTACGATCGCGTTACCAGCTGCGGTCGATCCTGACAAGATTAAGGCTTCATACACGGATGGTATCCTGCACATCACGTTACCCAAACCAGAATCATCAAAACCCAAGCAGATTGATGTGGAAATAAAATAGCGAGCCGTTAGTCTTTCCTAAAGGACAAGCCGGGAATACTCCCGGCTTGTTTTGTAATTTTTTGTGCTTTCGGTATATTTCGTACGGTGTAGAGAGCGTACGGGTTAGAAGACCTCTTCGAGGGAGGTTACCGGCACCCAGCCGCCCATGCCGCCCGGGATCTGGATAAGCGCGAAGTCGCCCCGGGTCTCGCGAATGCGCACTTCTGCGCCGTCGTGAAGTACGAGGATCTCCTTATAATCAAGACCCGGACCGCTGAGCGCGTTGATCTCAGGCGCGATGATCACGGCATGCTGGGCATGGAGCGTATTTGACCAGGCGATCCATATGCCGCCGACGTACAGGCAGAGAACGACACCACCGATACACATGTAGCCGTAGAGCGACCGACGCGTTATCACGTACAAGGACACCAGGAACATCGCGATCAGGAACAGGATGGTCGTGATCAGCTGGCTTTCGAACATTGACAGCATGTGAGATGCGCGATGCAGGATCGCGCTGAACGGGTTTTCTGCGATCCGCATCTTATCGATCCGATAGTTCCGGGCAAACGTAAGGTTGAAATTAATATCCTGGTCACGCGGTGCCAGGAATAATGCCCGCTGGAAATTCACGATCGCTTTGCCCATTTTTCCCTGTTTGAAATACGCATTACCAAGGTTGTAGTACGGGTCAGGGTGCTGTACCGAGGTGAGCGTCATTTCATACGATTCGATGGCGGATTCAAAGTCGCCGTTCTTGTAGCATTCATTGCCGCGATTATATGAGTCGATCGGGGCTTGCGTGAGTGCCATAATGATCAATAGGGTGTTGATCATAGCCGGCGTAAAACCTCTTTGGTCATTTGAAAGATTTTTTCTGGATCGTCGCACTCTGTGCCCGGGGAATAGCGGACAACATCGCACTCGTGCAGGAGGTCATCAAGGTTCTTGAGCAGGGTTGTATCAATTCCTTTATTCTGGAGCGTCGCGATGAGTTGTTCCTTGGTCAGGGCTCCAGGATCGAGATTGAAGCGGTCGCCAATATAACCAAGGAGCACCATGGAAACAAGGTCGAGGAGTTCCTGGACCTTTTTCTCTTTGAGTGCGTGTTCGGCAGCGCGCAAATTTTTCTTCACGGTCCGGCTTGCGCGCAGTTTGCGCGCATAAGCGCGGTCCGTAAGCATGCGCGCCTGATGTTTGCGGAAAAAGAACGATCCTGCCACGAACAAGCATCCCAGGAAATAGAAAAGCGCAATCCACCACCTGATGAACCCGGGATAAGAAGTAAGGGTAGAACGATCGTCCTTGATATAACGGATATCGCTGCCCAGGATCTTCATACCATCGGATTGCACGGCCTGCGTTGCCGCTGAAGTCCGGGTCGCAACGAACGTCATGGTGCCGGTTTCAAGTACATGGTATGATTTTGTGTTGATATCGAAGTACGCGATGGTGATCGGCGGGATCGCGTGCTCACCGTCAGCCTGCGGGATAAGGGGGTAGCGGAATTCCTTGTACCCGCTGATCATTGACTGGGAGGTGTTGATGTTGTCCTTCACTTCCGGGTCAAGGACTTTGACGCCCGGGATCGTTGGGAGAGCGGGTTTTTCGATCAGGCGGACATTGCCGGTCCCGGATATACGTACAAGAAGGTATATGGGTTCAGCCGCGACTGACGTGTCCCGGTCAAGGGACGCTTTCATGGAGAATGCACCCACGCCGCCTGTGAATGCATCCGGCGCCCCATCAGGAAGCGGTTTTACGGTAAGGATTATAGGATCCGACGCGACATCAATCTGGCGGACTTCACCACCGAAAAAACCGCGCCGCACGACCACGTTCGCAGCCAGGGTCATGGGACTGATCTTGATCTCACCGGCGGCTACCGGGAAAAGCGCGACTTTCTTAAGGAGCACGACATTATACACCACGCCGTCCACGGTTTGTTGCTGGTATTGCAGTTGCTGGGCATCATAGACCGGCTCGACCCAGCACCCGCTGAACGATGGACTGCCTGACAGATTGATATTGGCAACAACCAAACGATTATAAAATGTGAAATCGACATTTACCTGCTCGCCGGCATACATGGTCCGGCGACTGGTGCGGGCGACGAGCTTCATATTATCCTGGATCGATCCTGAAGCGTCAGCCGGTGCCGTCCCGGGCGCAGGCGGCGGCAAAGGGGCGGTGCCTTTGACGACCGTGATTGATATAGGCTGTGTTTCGTAGGTCTGACCATCGAATTCAATCGTGCACGCGCCGATCGTAAATTCACCGGTTTGCTTTGGATAAAGGGTGTAGACATAAGTGATGGTCTGCTGCTGGGTGACTTTTCCGTTAACGAACTGGATATTCGTGGACTGCGATGAGGAGCGTCCCCCTACGTCAAAATCCGGAAGGTCCGGTAGATGTGGGGAGGGAACACCCCCGATATTCTCACCGGACACCGTGACCGTGAGGAGAAGCTGTTCGCCGGTTCCGATTGTGGTCCGGTTCACTGACGCGCTGAAGGTAAGTTCCCCGGCAAACAACAGGGCGTACCATACGAGAATAATACTACCAATCTTTTTCAACACGCGCCTTGGTCTCCGGCTGACGGGCTTTTTCAAGATTTTCTTTTTCTCTGCTCTGGAGCGCCTGGAGTATCCGCTCGGCCTGTTCCTGGTTCATGCCGCCCTGCTGAGGCTGGGGTTGAGGCTGTTCTTGCTTCTGCTGTTGTTGTTCCTGTTCATTGTGCTCGGTGGAGTCGGACTGCTGCTGTTGTTCCAGCTGTTCCTTGACCTTGAGGCAGAATTCAAGATTCTGTTTGGCTTCTTCATCCTTGTGATCCACGAGTAAAGACATTGTATATGATTCGATCGCGGCGTCAAGTTGTCCTTGCTTGAATTTGCAATTGCCGATGTTGTAGAACACGTCGGCCTGGAAATCCCGGTTTTTCTCGAGCAGCCCCATCTGGAATTCACCTATCGCTTCAGGATACTTCTCCAGCTTATACAGGGCGCGGGCGATGTTGTAATGGATCTTCGGATTGTCCGGTTCCAGGACCAGCGCTTCCTGGTACTTGGCGAGCGCTTCTTCATACTCACCCTGATGGTATAAATGGTTGCCCTTTCGCATGCTCGACCCGACATCGGCAAAGACCAACTGGGCTAAGAGCACTACGATAATAATGACCCGTTTATTCATTATCTTTCTGCTTACTGCATAGTGCCAACTGCTTACTGTTTTCATCACAGCCATTTCCCTTTCCTATCACTGAGCGCAGTACCGAGGAACAGCAGCACGAACGCCGGAATCAGGAAGTACTGGTAGCGTTCTTCGAACTCAACGTATTCGCTCCCGCCGATATCCTTTTTCTTGATCCTATCCAATTCGTCGAGCAAGCGATCGGTATATAGTCCTTCAGTCCTGAAATAGCGTCCATCCGTGGCTTTCGAGAGAATGATGAGCTGGCGTTCGCCCAGGCGTGACATTACGATCTTATCATCTTTATCTTTTTTATAACCGATAAAATTGCCGTTGTTGTCCATTTCCGGGATCGCGGATCCCTCGAGCGTACCCACGCCGATCGTAAAAAGCTTCACGCCCTCTTCCTTTATTTTCTCGGCAGCGGCTAATGGATTACCGGTCAGGTTGTCGCCATCAGTTAGTACAATGAGCGCCTTGTAGGTATTTTCATCAGGATCAAACAGTGAATTCGAGACCATGAGCGCCTTTTCCAGGTCAGTCCCTGGCTTGGGTACGACTGCCGGGCTGATAATATCGAGAAAAAGCTTCGCGGCGTCGATATCAGTAGTGAGCGGGCACATCACATAACATTCACCTGCAAAGGCAGTGATCCCGACCCGGTCCGTGGTCAGGTTATCAAGGAGCGATGCGATCTCCGTCTTTGCCCGGCTCAGGCGGTCCGGCTTGATATCAGCGGCGAGCATGCTCTTGGACGCGTCGAGCGCAATGACAATATCGATCCCCTTCCCTTCGTAGACCTGGAGCTTTTCACCCCACTTTGGTCGTGCAAGTCCGATCACCAATAGCGTAAATCCAAGGAGGATAAGGATCGATTTGATGATCTGCATGCGCTTGTCCAGGGTACGGGTCAAACGGACGATCAGATGGTGATCCGCGAAGTTTTTCAGTACACGGTGCTTTGCGATCATGACCGCACCGATAAGAACGATGAGAAGGGGAACCGCAATGAGGAGATACAGGTATTCTGGATCGACCCACTTGATCATGGTAACCTTCTCCAGAGCACTGAACCGAGCACGATCGCACCCAGAAGGATGATCGCTGCCGGCAGCATGAAATGCCCGGCTTTTTCCGAATACACGGTATGTTTTTTGGTTTTAAACGTCGTCGGTTCCATCGCATCTATCTCGCTGTAGATCGCGCTCAGTGCTTCGGCATCGGATGCATGGAATGCCTGTCCCCCGGTCAAAGAAGCAATCTCAGTGAGGGTCTTCAGGTCAGCCGGTTCAAGGACGAAGTAGCCGCGGCCGATATGTGGATGATTGACGAATGTTCTGACCTCCTCGGTGGAACCAACACCGATACAGTAGACTTTGATCCCGTAGGCTTGTGCGATCTTTGCCGCGCTGATCGGATCGATCTCGCCCCGGTTGTTCGCGCCATCAGTCAGGAGAATGATCAATTTTTCTTTTGCCCTGGAGTCCTTCAGGCGCGACACTGCGGTTGCCAGTCCGAGGCCGATCGCCGTACCATCTTCGAGCATCCCGAAATCGACATAATCGACCAGTTCCCGCAGGATCGCGTGGTCAAAGGTGAGCGGGCACTGGGTCATTGCCTGGCCCGCGAAGATCACGAGACCGATGCGGTCGCCCGTACGTTTTTCGATGAATTCATTCGCTTTTTGACGCGCCGCGACGAGACGGTTGACCGGTTTGAAATCGTCGGCGACCATTGAGATCGAAACGTCCATGCAGAGTATGATATCCACTCCTTTGGTTTCTATCTCTTCGTACACGCGCCCTCTCTGAGGCCGTGCAAGGGCAAAGGCGATGAGCAGCAGTACCGCCAGGCTGAGACCGAATGGTATATATCGAAGGATCACGCCCCGGTTAGGCTCTTTCTTGAAATAAGACAGATCCGGATAACAGATGGTCGCGGTCTTCTTCTTGACCTCGAAATACACAAGCGGCACAAGGAGAAGGAGGAGTAAAAAATACAACGGCTGAGCGAATGTCATTGCGCTGACCCCTGTTCCTGCGGCGTAGTCTGGTTCACAAGATCCTTTGCCGTGTGCACGGCGGTCCGTATTTCGCTCTCCCCGGGAATGAGTTTGGCGTATTTCACCATGTCGGCACGTTGGAAAAAGTGATGAAATTCATCGCGGAGAGGGATCTGTTTTGCTTTCATCGTCGCAACGAGTTCCGAGGTTGTTTGTTCAGCCGCATTGAAGACAAAACGGCGTTCGATATACCGCTTGAGGATCTCAGATAAGGCGTAGTAGTACTTTTTGATCAAGCCTTTGCCAAGCCATTCCTGGACCGGGATCGTATCGATCGCGGCGAGCGCCTCTATCCACGGAGGCAGGAGCGGTGTTTCGGTAGCGCGTGTCCGTACGATTGTACGGATGATCCGGTATGCAGCGTAGGCAAGGAGTACGCATCCGATCACGATGCCGGCAATGATGAGGGGCAGGAAATTCGGGAATTCAACCGCTTTTTTGATATCGTTGATGTCAGTCATATCCTCAGGCATGACGCTCTGTATTGTGAGCGGAATGACATTGCCTGTGATCGTATCTATGGTATCGCCGCGCATGCGGGTGACCCGGAAACCGGGGAGTTCAAGATTTCCGGCAGTGAACGCGGCCAAACGTATATCGTACGTGGTCAGGACCGATCCCTTTTTCTGTACGGTCTTGCTCGTCTGATCGAGGATCATGAAAGGTCCGAGGGAATCCACAAATGGTTCTGAAACGGCCATATCGATCGGACGAGTTATCGACACGGTGATCGCGAACGGATCACCGATGGTCAACTTCTCATTCCTGTACTTGGGCTGAAGCACGGTCGCTATGTTTATCTGGGTGAAAAACACGAGGATGAGCGGGATCACGTTAACGGTACCTCCGTGCCCGTTCCTGAAAAAACTTGTGGAGGGCGGGCGTATAATCCTGGTCTGTGGATAGAGCGATACTGTCGACGCCAAGGGATTTCAGCAGGGAATCGAATTGAGAAGCAGCGAGCCGGCGAAATCCTGCATAGTCCTTGCGCAGCCGGGCGTCGCCCGTGTCGAGCGTTATGATCTCTCCGGTCTCTGCATCTTCGAATTCAACCAGGCCCATATTCGGCAGTGCGGTCTCGGTAGGATCGTTGATCGATATCAAGACCAGGTCATGGCGGCGAGCAACGACGCCGAGCGGTATCCGGATGCGCTCCGGATCAAAACCGACGAGATCGCTTATGAAGAAAATTATCGCCCGGCGTTTGAGGATATGCATAAGGAATTCAAGCGCGAGCACGGGATCAGTTCCCCGGTGCCGGGGTTCGAAGTAGAGGATATCCCGGACCATGCGCAGGACATGAAAACGTCCCTTCTTCGGCGGGATGTATTTTTCCATCTGATCCGTGAAAAAGAGGAGACCGACTTTGTCGTTGTTGCGGACCGCGGAAAATGCGAGGGTCGCGGCGATCTCCGCGCTCTGTTCGAGCTTATACTGGTTGCGCGTACTGTAGTGTCCGGAACCTGATGCGTCGACGCAGAGTATGACGGTGAGTTCGCGATCCTCGGCGAACTTTTTCACGTAGGGCCGCCCCATACGCGCGGTTACTTTCCAGTCGATCGTACGGATATCATCACCGGGCAGATACTCACGTACGTCAAGAAACTCGATACCAGTACCTTTGAACGATGATTTGTACTCACCCGCGAACATCGTGTTAACGAGTTTTTTGGTCCGGATCTCGATCCGGTGTATTTTCTTTAAAAATTCAGTGGAGAGCATTGTTCACATGCACGCATACGATCTTGCGACCCGTGCGCTTCGTGCTACGGTACTTCTACACCAGCGAGGATCTTCTGGATCACATCGTCCGTAGTGATCTCCTCGGCCTCTGCTTCATAGGTCAGTATGATCCGATGCCTGAGTACGTCGGGGGTAAGTTCTTTGATGTCTTCCGGTATCACGAAACCCCGGCGTTTCATGAACGCGAGCGCCCGGGCGGTTGTTGTCAGGTAGATCGATGCCCGGGGTGACGCACCGTACCGGATCAGTCCACTCAATTCCTCAAGGCCATGTTCCTGCGGATGCCGCGTTGCGAACACGAGATTCAGAATATACTCTTTAATTTTATCATCAATGTAGATCTTTTTGCACAATTCCCGCGCTTTGATGATCGACTTAGGCGTAACCACGGCGTCGATTTTCGGTTCACCATGAACTGCGATCCGTTCCACGATCTCTTTTTCCTCGTCCTTGGTCGGATAGGTGATCTTGACTTTGAGCAGGAATCGGTCGACCTGCGCTTCCGGCAGGGGATAGGTTCCTTCTTGTTCGATCGGATTCTGCGTTGCGAGCACCATGAACGGGTCGTCGAGTTTGAACGTTTCATCGCCGATCGTTACCTGGCGTTCCTGCATCGCCTCAAGCAGCGCACTCTGGACTTTGGGTGGTGTGCGGTTGATCTCGTCAGCCAGGATCAGATTCGCGAATATCGGCCCCTTACTCACGGTGAATTCGCTCCTGCGTTGATTATAGATCGTCGTCCCGACGATATCCGCCGGGAGCAGGTCCGGGGTGAACTGGATACGATGGAATGACGTTTTTATCGCACTCGCCAGGGTACGCACCGCATACGTCTTTGCCAGACCCGGCACACCTTCGATGAGAATGTGTCCGTTGGCGAGCATGCCCACGAGCAACCGGGAAATCAGGTACTCCTGCCCGACGATCGCCCGGTTTATCTCTTTCGTGATCGTTTGAATGACGATGCTTTCTTTTTCAATCTCATCGTGTATTTGTTTTATCTCATCTTTGATCTCGCTCACCATAACCTCCTTTCGCATTCGTAGTACGGATTGTTATTATATTCAAAAAAGAAATAAAATCAAATATTTTTATTTATGACAATAAAGTCACTCCCATAGTTTAGTCAATTTCAGCGATAAATGGCAGCGGATGATTTTATCTCTATCATTTTTATGCAATTTTTTGATCAGGGATTTTTGGTATGCGAAAATCAAAAAAAACTCTTGACAAATTTCGAATTCAGTATATACTTTTAACAACAGGAGGTTAGGATGGCCGCAAAAAAGAAAGCTAAAAAGAAGGTCATGAAGAAAAAAGCAAAGCCGAAAAAGAAAACCAAAAAAGCAAAGAAAAGAAAAAAGTAGTAATTATTGGTAAATAAAAAGGGGGAGTAACTCCCCCTTTTTATTATTTTAGAAATCCCTTACTTCAATTCATAGCCGTACCAATATCCGTCATTGCCGTCCGTAGAACCATCAGCGTCTTTTGCGATCCACAGCATACCATTCGCGTAGGAAAGCGAGAAACCATAGCCATCGCGCGGCAGCGTGATCTTCGTGACCTGCTTTCCGTTCAGGTCGTACACGATCACGACATCCGTATCGCCCCATACGAATAGGTGGTCTTTGGATGCCGCGCAGCTGTTCGCATAACCGTGCTCATCGTAATATTCCTCGACACGGAAACTCCGGAGTTCCTCGCTGTCCTGGAAGTCATAGACCGTGATCATTCCATTTGCGAATTCATACAGGAACTTGCCGTCTGGAGAAGCCGCGACCGAACTGTTATCCTCTTCAAAGATGCCCTCAAGCTCCAGGTATGCGTCTTCATATTCCAGGTCGAGCGCGTAGATATCCGTACCGTATATTTTCACGTAGATCTGATCGTCCTTGGGGCTGTACCACATGGCGCGGCCATCGAGCATGACGTCATACGTGTCGATGGAGTTACCGTTACGGTCATATTCGTTTACCATGCAGTAACCATCATTGCCGCCATTGATTGTGAAGTAGTGCCTGCCGTCGAAGGTTATCGATGCGTTGTGGAAGTAAACGTAGTCATTGATCTTCATGCGTTGTACCGGGCCTTCTTTGAATGGTTTGGTCGGGCCGCAGGTCGCGCGCACGAAAAGCACCAGGCACATCGCCAGTAACGCCAGTTTCACTATTCTTTTCATTGATCCCCCTTTAGCTATATAACTACTCTTTCTTGAGAACATAAAAATATCAGCGCGTATAGTACTATATAACGAATTTTTGAAAAGTCAAGACGCCTCTGTCGCATAAAAACAGGGATCATCGAACGATATCTACGGCAATGTGGATACCGAGTTATTCGGGGTTAAGGAATTTCCGGTAGAGAACCTGGGCCGAGGATTCGCCGGTGCTGCGATCATCAAAGGGATGCTGAATTTTGCCACGAACACGACCTACCACATTTATGATGCGTTAGGCCGTGAGATCGCGGCACCGCGGTTGACGACCGGAGTCTATTTTATCAAGATCAGTGGAGAGCCACTGTATAAAATTGTGAAAATTGAATGATCACGCTTCACGTATAGAGCCCTGGCATATGTCAGGGTTTTTTTTATAGTAAACAGCCGAATGACTAAACTCTGTGCGGGAGATAATGTCTAATATGTAGAAAACGAAAAAAGAAGGAGGTATACCATGAATAAAAATCTAGCACGATGGGAGCCGTTCAAGGATTTGGTAAGTTTGCGGAGTGATTTTGACCGCGTGTTCGAATCGTTCTTTGGCGGAATGCCGGCGGTCCAGGAGAATTTTTGGGCGCCGGTCATCGACATCGTCGAGAACAACGGAAATATTGAAGTC
>JAFGPO010000036.1 GCA_016936155.1 Caldifarciminota bacterium | reverse complement strand
GAACCGTATCATGGAGATCGATCCTAACAACAAAACCGTATTAAAGAAACTGCAGGATCTGCAGGGAGGCGCTACGATCGAGGTGCCCGCTGAAGCACCGATCGAAGAAGCAGTTGAAGAACCGCAGCCGGTTGAAGAGAGTATAACAGAGAGTCCTGCCGGCGGTGAAGAACCGATGTCCGCGCCAATGGAAGAATCCCTGGCTGAAGCACCGAGTGAGGAAATTGCAGCACCTTCGGAAGGGATGACCGATGTGCAAGCACAGGCTGAGGAACCGCCGGCATCAGACCAGGGATTGAATGTATTCCAGGATCTTGGACAGGATATCGCAGGGTTTGTTCCGGCAGCCGACAGCACTGAGGAGAGACCGCAGGAACCTGCCACCGGGACTGTTGAAGAATCTGTATCCGAGGATGACGTTGAACAACTCGAAGGTCAAATTGCGGATATTGAATTTCTGCTCAAAGAGACTGAAAAGGCCGCGACCCCTAGTTTTGAAATATCAAAGGAATTCGACGACTATCGAAAAGCGATCATCTGGCAGGAGGAAGATTACAATAAATTGTTGCAGCTCGCCCGCATGGCGTACAAGAACGATCTGTATAATACCGCCCTGAACTATGTTGAAGACATTCGCGATAAAAAGGAAACCTGGCCACATTCATTAGAGATCCATGGCGGTTCGCTTATCAAGCTTGGTCGGTACAATGATGCGAAGAAGAATCTCGCAGCCGCGCTCATTTTTGAAGATATCCATGAGAATGAGAAGATCGAACTGCGTTATTTGTTGTCCTCGGCATACGAAGGATTAGGGGACTTTGACAATGCGATGCGGGAAATCGAGCGCATTGTAAGCATCAATCCAAACTACCGTGATGTCCGCGAGATCTATGCTCTGCTCGGTGGCAAGAAACTCCCGGCTGAAGAACCGCCTGCATCAGTCATTCCCGAGCCGCCACAGTCACAACCAGATGTGAGCCATGTGGTTTCAGAAACCCAACCGATACCGCAGCCGTACCAAGAAATCGAACGATCCGTTCCACCGCCTGATGGATACGCAGCACAGGAATCTTCTCAACCTCAGCCGACCTACGAAAAACCGGTACCACCCGCACAAATGAGCCAGGAACCTCCCGTGTCAGAGGATACATACCCTACTATCGTTGAAGAGATGCCGTCAGAGGCGATACCACCGCAGCCATTTACTGAGGTTCCTGAGAAGAAACGGTCCGAGACACCCGAGTTAGAGGAACCCCCGGGTGAGAATATTGCGTTTCTCTAAAAGAGGAGGATAAGTGGGTTATCAGGAATTTTATGGACTCAAATATGAACCATTCACAAACCATCCTGATCCAAAATTTTATTTTAATTCCCCTCAACATGCCCTTGCCCGCGAGTATCTGATCCATGCGGCGCGGGGTACACGAGGGTTAGCAGTCTTGCTCGGGGAGATCGGAACAGGTAAAACAACACTGTCCCGGAAGATCCTGAGCGAACTCTATTCGATGGGGAGTTATCAGGTCGGTCTGATCGTCCTGACCCATTCAGAATTCGCTCCTGGTTGGCTGTTCACGCGTATCGCAAACCTTATCGGTGTGCGTGATTACGGTAATTCCACGACCGAGATCGTCAACCGTATTTCGCAACGCCTTAATGAGATCTACCGGCGGAACGAAAAGACCGTTATCATTATCGACGAGGCGAATAAACTCCGAAGTCAAGAGATACTGGAGGAAATCCGGGGGCTTCTCAATCTCGAGATCGCGGATACTCGATTGATCTCGTTCATTCTCAGCGGACTCCCGGATCTTGAGCACTTCCTCATTTCCAACCGCGCATTGTATCAACGGATTGCGGTTAAGGTGAAATTGAAACCAATGGGAAGTGAAACAATCCGGGCGTATATCAGCCACCGGTTGAAAGTTGCTGGTGCATCCCGTGACGTTTTTACTCCACGGGCGGTCGATCTTATTTGCCGTTATTCGGATGGGCGGCCGCGACTTGTGAATATCACAAGTGACAATGCCCTGCTTGAGGGATATGTACAACAGAAGCAGGTTATCGATGAGTCAATTGTCGAGCGGGTGGTTTCCAATCTTGGATTGAAGTTTGAATAATGGCGAAGATCGGTGATGTCAAGAAGAAGGTCGCTGAATGCGAAGCAAAAGGCGATACAAAAAAGGCGATCACCGAATTAGAACAAGCAGTCAAGGATTTCCCAGGAGAAGGTTCTCTTTTCAATAAACTCGGTGACCTCTATATAAAGGTCAACCGTAAAGACGAGGCCCTTGATGTGTATGAACAAGGAGCCCGTGTTTTCAAAGAAGAAACGTTTTTCCCCAACGCCATAGCACTTTGCAAAAAGATCCTGCGCCTGGATGATAATCGTACCGGCGTGTACTGTCTGCTGGGCGAACTCCACAAGGAGCTCGATCAGCGTGGTGAAGCGGCCAACTATTTCCTCGAGTATGCGGACCGCAAGATGAAATCGAATGATCTCGATGCCGCGCTTCAGACGTACAATATCATCAAAGATCTTGTGCCGAACAATCCAAAGATCCTGGAAACGATATCCGCGATCTATGAGAAGGTCGGCAAGAAAGAAGAGGGCGAGGAATTTCGCAAGGAAGCCCACAAGATCGAGAGCAAGCAGGAAAAGCTGCGTGAAACCGTTGAAGCCACGGTTAAAGAACCGCCTGTTCAGGAAACAGCCAGGGAGCCGGAACCACCCCCTGAGCCAGAACCGGTCGTTGAGCCGGAACCACCTGAAAAAGAGGATGAAACAGAGGAGGAGCCGGTCCCAGAACCCGAGATCGTTGAGGAAGAGACCATAAGTATCCATGGAGAAAGCGAAACAGAGGTCGAACCAGAGAACGAACCATCGCTCGAGGATATCGTTTCTCCGGAAGTTGCGGAGTTGCTCAAAGATGACGTGCCGGTTGTTGCGGAGGTCGAGGAAGAACATGCCCCGGTCAAAGAAGAGCTATCCGATGTCGACAAAACCGTGGAGCTGGGTCAGTTATATCTGAACCTTGGCTCGGAGGATGAAGCGATCGACTGTTTTCGCAATGCCGCCCATGAAGCATATGAGAAAGAAATGTACGCAAAGGCCCTTGATTTGAATAAGCGGATTGCCGAGCTCAGGCCCTTTGATCTGAAATCGCGCCAGTACATGGTTGAGATCGCCAAGATCAATAAAGATCGGGATCTCCAACTCGAAGCAATGCTTGAATTGGCCGAATCATTGACCCGGCGTGAGGCAAAGAGCGAAGCTCGGTCGATCTACAAGAAAATTCTTGAGATAGACCCTGAGAACAGCCTTGCGCAGGAAATGGTCACCGCGTTCGAGCAGCCCAAGGATTTTATCGATCTTGGGGAGGTGTTGCGCACCGAGCTTGAAGAATCCCAGAAACCGGACAGCATACAGAGCATCGAGGGATTGGTTTCCCAGTTCCGACGCGAAGTTTTTGAATCGATCGGTGAAGGTGATTTCCGTTCCCGTTATGATCTTGGTGTTGCCTACAAGGGGATGGGTTTGTTCCAGGAAGCGATCGAGGAGTTCGAGATCGCTGCCAAGGATAAAGAACTGAAGTTGAAAGCGCTGGAAATGATCGGATCCTGTTTTCTTGAGCGGGACAAAAGCGATGATGCGATAAAAACACTCAATGAAGCGCTCAAAATAACTGACCGGCCGCCTCAGGAATATTTTGGTATCCATTTTTTACTGGGCAACTGCTACGAGAAAAAGAACGAGATGCGCGAAGCACTTAAGGCGTATATGGCGGCCTTTAAGATCGATAAAACCGTGCCTGAATTGACACGAAAGATCAATGAACTTAAAAACAAATACATTGCCGAGACCCAGAAAACAGGTAAGCCGGCACCGGCCAAGCATCCGAAAAAAGCATTAAAAGAACCGGTCAAGGCAAAGAAATCAAAAATTACGTATCTATAGAGAAAACACATGGGATATGAATCGTTTTATAAACTGAAAGAACATCCGTTCAGTTTCACGACGGACGAAAAATACTACTATGATTCACCGCAGCATTCAAAAGCGTTAGTTAAATTGCTGCATTCGGTCGAAACCGGTAAAGGATTGGCCCTGCTCATTGGCGATATCGGTACCGGAAAGACAACGTTATCACGCCGTCTGCTGGATCAGCTGATCAATAAAGAGATCGAAGCCACGCTTTTGGTGATCATCCATTCTGAGATCACTTCCCTGTGGTTCCTAAAGAAGATCGCTCTGATGCTCGAAACACCCGTTGAGTCCGAGAATAAGATAGATATCATCACGGCGGTGTATCATCGTCTGCTTGATCTGACCGGAAAGAATAAGAAAGTCGTTATCCTCATTGACGAGGCGAATATGCTGCAGCGTAAAGAGATCATGGAAGAGATCCGCGGATTGCTGAATCTGGAATCAGAACACGGGAAACTCCTGAATTTCATTCTTTTCGGGCTGCCGGAAATGGAAGATTACCTTAAACTTGACCCGCCGCTTTACCAGCGTATCGCAGTACGGTGCGCCCTGGAAGCATTGGACGTGAAAGCCACAGCGAATTACATCATCCACCGGTTACGTGTTGCTGGATGCACGCGACCGCTTTTTACACGGGAGGCTTTACAAAAGCTGTTCGATTATTCAAAGGGCGTGCCGCGTACGATTAATGCACTCTGTGACAATGCCCTCCTTGAAGGATTTCTGTTGAAGAAGGAGATAGTTGATCAAAAAATTGTGGATGATGTTTCGCAGGATTTGGGTCTTACGCAAGCAGGGAATTGATAAAAAGAAACCGCACCAGTCGTCCACACGCCCACCGTCAAAAGATCTATGCTGATCTGCACATCCATTCGATTTACTCGGATGGAACATTGACGCCGCATGAGATCATGGAAGCGTGCAGAGAGTGCGGGATAAAGGTATTTTCGATCACTGACCATGATACCGTGAGCGGGATCGAAGAGGCAATGTCATTGGTAACCGACGGGATCGAGATGATCCCGGCGGTTGAAATGAGTTCCAATATCATCGACCTCGACATTCACATCCTCGGGTATTATATCGATCACCGCGATCCTCATCTTATCACGTATCTCGATGCATTCAAACAACATCGGATCCTGAGGATCAAGCGGATCATTGAGAAACTTGCCCGGGATGGCATTCTCCTGGAGTTCGAACAGATCAAGGCGGTCGCGCAAAATTGTTCGCTCGGTCGGCCCCATATCGCTGAAGTGCTCGTGGAGAACGGCTATGTAAAATCGATAAATGAAGCTTTTGTTCATTACCTGGGGTATCAGTCTCCATACTATGAACCGAAAAAAAATGTCCATCCCCGGGATGTCATAAAGATCATCCTGGCGTGCGGAGGAATTCCCGTAATCGCTCACCCGGGTATTATCAATAACGAGCGTATTGTGTATGATCTGATCATGGCCGGCGCCATGGGTCTGGAAGTATGGCATCCGGACCATACGTCCAGAAATCAGCAGCATTTCTACGAAATCGCGCTCAAGAACCGGCTCCTTATGACCGGCGGATCCGACTGTCATGGACGACGCGGGTCCTATGTATCGATCGGTATGACCGGGTGCGGCCGGACAGAGGTCGATCTTCTCAAAGAACGCAAAGCATCCATGATGAGAACGTAGGAGGACGAGTGGATATCACTGCAATCAAAAAGTTGTTGCCCCATCGAGAACCCTTTCTTTTCATCGATGAGGTTCTGGAAAAAAGCACGACACGGACCGTTGCAAAGCGAGTAATCCGGGAGGACGAATTTTTTTTCGCCGGGCACTTTCCCGGAGAACCGATCCTTCCCGGCGTGTTGATCATTGAAGCGATCGCACAAACCGGCGGCGTGATGCTCATGCACCGTTATAGGGGATCGTTACCGCTCTTCATGGGAATCGACAAAGCACGTTTCCGGCGGATCGTGAGACCAGGGGACACGCTTCTCCTGGACGTCGAGATCATTCATGACCGGGGTCGTATCGTGAAGCTCCACGGGGTGGCAACCGTAGAAGGCGAGACCGTATGCGAGGCGACGATCCTTGCCGGTGTTCAAGGCGATTAGGCAGTTCGGTTTCCCTTTATGAAAACCTGCATCAGTGACAAAGCAGTCATTGGTGAGCGCGTAACCATCGGACCGTACACCATTATCGAGGACGATGTCGAGGTTGGAAAAGGAACGAGTATAGGAAGTCATGTGATCATCCGTAACGGATCAATCATTGGTGAAAATAACAAGATTTACAACGGCGTCCATATCGGTGCGGACCCGCAGGATTACCACTATGCGGGAGAACATACGCAGTGCGTCATCGGGAATGGTAACACGATCCGTGAATATACCACGCTCTCACGGGCGACCGGGGGAAATAATAAAACGGTGATCGGGGACAACAACTTTATCA
Source organism: Caldifarciminota bacterium (assembly GCA_016936155.1). Lineage (GTDB taxonomy): Bacteria > Hydrothermota > Tepidihabitantia > SM23-42 > SM23-42 > JAFGPO01. The sequence continues at coordinate 7,929 of JAFGPO010000036.1, read as the reverse complement.
TGACCTACGTTCATGTTGCGCACAATGATATGATAGGATCAGATGTTGTTATCGCAAGCGGTGCCCAGATCGGGGGATATGTCGTGATCAATGATCAGGCGAATATCGGTGGATTGTGTGGTATCCATCAATTCTGCCGGATCGGCGCGCATGCGATGCTGGGCGCGAAATCATATTTGAACCAGGATCTGCTGCCCTACGTGCTGGCCCAGGGTAATCGGGCACGTGTGTACGGAGTGAATGTCCGCGGATTGAGGCGAAGGGGTTTTACCGCGAACGAGGTCGAGGCGATCAAAGAACTCTATTGGCCGCTGTTCGGATCATGTATCGGTCTTGAAAAATGGCTGACTACGTTCGCAGGATCTCAAGCACGCGATGACGTAAAGACCACGATCACGGATTTTGTCAGAGGGTCGAAGCGGGGGATACTCTTACGGACCGGTAAACGCTGAACTTATCGCAAACCGAAGGCACTACACCGCACGCCGAGGGATTTCCTCACTGGGGACCAGGAAGCAAGAACCAGGAACCGTACGCGTAAGGCGAATAATAACGCAATAACGACTTGTTCATTCCCCCATGACAATAACGAATGACTGTTATGTAAGACGCGGGTCCGCGTTACCGTAACTTTTTCTTATGCCGGTCTCGTTTGCGCCTTTTCTTTAGCTTATGTTTTTTAATTTTTTTCAGCTTCCTTTTTTTGCCACAAGGCATATGACCATCTCCTTTCGATGCTGAAGATACTATACTGTTAAATAAATAATTGTCAAGAGCGGCGTACGTGCGCATCTAACTCGATATCATAGTATGATAACGCGGCACGGGAAATGACGGCCTTGTGCCACGATGGCGATATTGACAAATCGCGGTTTTCCTCCTAGAATGCTTATATGGTGATCCTTTTTCTGCTCGCCCAGGCGCTCTGTCCATCCGAAGAGAAGATCATGCAGCGGATCAATACAGAATGGTATTCCAAACCTGTGTACAGGTGTGCGCACGCCATCGGGTATGCTGGACATCCGGTCGTTTCAGGCGTTCTACCCGTCGTATTGTCGCACGCCGGCGAGGAGCCCTGCGCCCGGGATTCATATATGGGAATATTCATTAATTGTGCGACAATTCTGCCTCTTAAATACGTAGTCAACCGGAGGCGTCCATCCGGCGACCATGTGCGCTGGGATGCTTCCTTCCCATCCGGACATACGACGTGCGCTTTTACACAGGCATATATCCTTTCGTATCATTATCCAAAAGTCTCGATACCCGCGTTCGCGCTCGCAGGCGCGATCGGTCTTTCAAGGGTCTATATTCAAAAACACTACCCGACTGATATCATCGCCAGCGTTGCGCTTGGCGTGCTGACAGGATTTCTGGTGACTTCTTTTGTGGATTAACCGGGGATAACCGCACCGGATTAGATTCGGCCAAGCAGCAGGAAGCCCCGTTTGTGCCAGCGCCCACTCATAAATACAATGACGATCGTCAACGCCTCCATGATATACGAGATCAGCAAGGCATACCATACGCCGCGCACACCATAGTCCAATATGCGGGCAAAGAAAAAGGCAAGACCCACGAGCAGCCCGAGTTTAATGATCCCCGCCAGCATCGGGGGTATGGTATCTCCTGCTCCGCGGTGGATGCCGGAAATGATGATCGTGAGTCCTCCTCCGATAAGGTAAAGCGAAACGATCCGCAGGAAATCAATGCCGACGGCGATCACCTGTGCGTTATCGGTGAAGAGACGCATGAAAAACCCTGCCTGTGTGATGAAGAGTACACTGAATGCGGCCATGAGGACACTGCTGACCAGCATCGATTGATGACTGACCCGCTTTGCACCAGCGATATTATGAGCACCCAGATACTGACCGACCAGCGTGGTCACGGCGACTGATATTCCAACGACCGGGAGACTGGAAAGCTGTAGGATGCGCTGCCCGATGCCGAGGGCAGCGAGTGCATATTCACTGAAGGACGCGACAAATTTGAACACTGCGGTTATGCTCAGGAACATAAGACCATACGATACCCCTGCCGGAATGCCGACCGCAAGGATCGTGCGGGCGATCGCGGCGTCGACATGCCACGGGCCCTTGAGGTTGAGCTTCAGTCCCCGCTTCCCCTTAATGAGAATTAACAAGCCGAACAGAAAACTGAGGAATTTCGCGATCAATGTGGCAAGGGCAGCGCCGTGAACCTCAAGACGGGGAAAGAAGCCCAGCCCGAGAATGAGCAGGGGGTCGAGAATGATGTTGATGACAGTCGCGATGAGCATGATGTACATCGGTGTTATCATATCACCGATACCCCGGAACGCATAGTTGATACTGAAGGAGAGGAGCTGAAAAAAGAATCCGATGCAGACGATCCTCAGGTAATCGACCGATACAGCGAGAACATCGTTACGTGCTCCGAGTGCTTTGACGATCGTGGGTGTAAACACGAAACCGAGCACGCTGACCGCGACGGCGATGCCAAACGTAAGGATCAGGGATTGTCGGACAATGTCCTGCGCGCGGCCGAGTATCCGTGCTCCATATGACTGGGCAACGAGCGCCACTGTGCCGGAACCGATGATCTGACCGACCGCGAGGACGAAATAGAAAGTAGTACCGGCAAGCGAGACGCCGGCGATCGCCGCGGGTCCCAGTTTCCCGACCCAGAAGATGTCGACGATATTGTAGCTTGTCTGCAGGGCGAATGCGAGCACGATCGGCCAGGATAGTGCGATAAGATAGCGCAGCGAGTATGGTTGTTCCGAAGAAGGATTCACAATTGGATGTGGCGTGTGTCAGTTGCGGCGGTCAGAGGTCACCCACAGACCTTTCTTCACGTCAGGTTTGTCCTGTATCCAGAACCGCGGATTGGTCGGTACGCGGTTCACCATGACCTGCCAGTGGAGATTTGGTCCGGTGCATAATCCCGTTTTTCCGAGTTTACCGATAAGTTGTCCTTTTTTGACTTTATCACCTTTTTCAACGAGGATCTCATCCAGGTGGAGGAGCACAGAATGGACATCGCCCCCATGGGCGATGACAATGCTCTTACCGTGCACATCAAGATTCTTCGCCATGGCAACAATGCCGTCATTGGGTGCGTAAACCTTTGTGCCGACCGTGTTGGCGATATCGATGGCCTTATGGGACCATCCATCCATCTCATCGTTATATTTGCGAGGCGTGCCATACATGCCAGTGATCGAACCTGCACACGGCCAGATAAAATCCCCACTGTAGAGGATGTTCTTCGGGTTCGCCTGATAGGCCTTGGCAAAATATCTGTGTTCGTAGCGCAGCATCTCCTGGGTTTCAGCAGTGAGCATTGGAACATCAAGTTCGGCGGTATCATCTTCGGAGAATGCTCCAGCAATCACCTCAAAAGGGAATGCTATTTCCTTCTCTTCACCTTCATCATCATACGAGAGCAATACTTGATAGTGCCCGGGATCGGTCGTGAGGGGGATCGCGAGTGTTGTTCTATAGGTTTGCGCACCGATCGAATCGATCATGAAGAGGGTGAAGGTCCGGCGCAAAAAACTGATACGGGGATTGGTAAGGGGGATAACCGCCGTGACATGGAGATCAGTGACTTCGCCCTGTTCGCAAGTATCTTTATCGAGCGCGATCTGCTGGATGAGACCATCGATCAGGGAGATCGTTGGCCTCAGGTGAGGGTCATTCGGGGAGAGTCGTTTGTACTCGATCCTGAGATCGGCTGGCTTGAGTTTTTTCGTATGGTCAGTTCTGGATTTGTTCAACGTATCGGTTGGTCGCTCAAGGCGTTTGTTTAGATCGATCGTTGCCGTGGGCGTCGTGACCGGATCATCGGTCTCCTCATCATCAGCCTTTGTCCCGGTCGCATATCCCGGATTCTGCGCGGACAGGACCAGAATCATAAACAGACATAGACACCTGAGCGCAGCAATCAAGATATCACGGGGATTGCGCACATCGAAAACCATAGTAGCGGTCTTGCACAAAGGGCTTCAACTCAAGACGGGATGCGCACGACAGGTATTTGGGATTTATGCTGAGATACGATCCTCCGCGAACGACCCGCGTATACCCGGAGTCAGGACCGAACGGGTTCGAATCCGGGCTTACGCTGTAATAAGTTATACTGTAGAAATCCTGACACCATTCCCACGCATTTCCTGCCATATCATACAGTCCGAATGCGTTGGGCGCGAATTTACCAACCGGTGCCGTATATTCATACCCATCTGCTTCTTTGCCGCCTGAGGGTACGTAATTGCATTGCTTCGCACTTATCTCATCACCCCACGGGTATTTCTTATTTCCAAGACCTCCGCGGGCAGCATACTCCCACTCCGCTTCCGTGGGAAGACGCTTGCCTGCCCAGTGTGCATACGTCATTGCATCATAGTATGTTACACCGACGACCGGTTGATCTGGCGTGTTGAAATCGTCATCTTTATAGAAAGGTGGTTTCGGATGTCCTGTTTCCTTAACAAAAGCCATATAGTGGCGGTTGGTCACTTCATATGTATCCATGTAAAATGCCTTGATGTACACAGTGTGCTGGGGCTGCTGGTCTTCTTCATCCGAGCCCATGACGAATGTGCCGGCTGGAACAAGAACCATCCCAGCGGGTGGAGGGCCTGGAGGCGCGGGTTCGCTCGGCAATTGATCGGGGATTTCGGATTTTCCTCCGCACCCGATAAGCATAAAGAACGATAATAACAAGAAAATGATTAGTTTCATGATCCATAATAGCCAGAAATGCCTGGTGTGTCAACCGAAAAAAGAAAGGGACAGCAATGATCGCTGTCCCTTTCATGGCCATTACGATCGATCACAGGTTGGAACGGTACCGATCCTTTAGTTCGCCTTTTTTCCCTTTGTTCCAACCCGATACTTTGGTGAAATAACCAGTGACGCGCGTTATGTGATCGACCATGTGGCTCTGACAGTACGGGCAGGTGTCGCGTAACCCGCGGGATGTTTTGAAACAGGAATTACAAGTTGTGAATTCCGGGGAGAACGCGATCTGAGCATTACGGGTATTCTTGAACGTCTTGACCACGAAATTAGCGATCGATTCTTTGGAGGGTTTGCTTTCGCCGAGCCAGACATGCGTGAGTGCCCCGGCTTCAATAAGATCGTGGAATTTTCCTTCGGTCTTGACCCGAGCTATTGGATCGATCGGTTCTCCAACATTGAGGTATGTTGAGTTCGTATAATACGTGGAATTCGTATCATGGTTGCCTTTGACAACGGATCGTGCTTGCTCCGGATAATGTTCCATGTCGAGCCGGGCGAGGCGGTGGGCGGCAGATTCAGCTGGTGTTTGTTCCATAACAAGGCGCATACCGTATATTTTGGAGAGTGCCTTGATCCTCAGGTATAAATAAGCGAGGATCCGCAGGCCGAAGCGCAGGGCTGATTCATCTTCATGCATTTCCTTACCGTAATGATACTGGACCAGTTCATTCAAGCCCAGCAGACCGATAAGATACGTGGCTCGGTATAGCCGGAGGTATGGTTCTCCATCCCTTTCCATGGTGAGCAATGCGAGTGGTCCTTCCTCTTTCAGGGCGACGATCTTCTCAATAAAATTCTTTTTTTGGATGTGTGCTTTCACCGCGAACTCAAGCAATTCATCTAGTTTTTTGTATAGAATCGTGTCATCGTGGTTCGCCTGGTAGGCGGCCCGGGGAAGGTTGAGGGTCACGTTCTGAAGCGCGGTATAGCGCATTTTCCACGGTGTATTCGCATCTGCAAGATCTGATTCCTCCAACTTGAATGACAACCTGCAGCATTCTGATATCTTCGCAGTCTCGCCGCGGTCGAACACATAGTAGGTGTTGCCGCGAGCAGAGCTTACATCCGCGATGTGGTTAAGAAAATCCTCCCAGCGTGGGGTTTTGAAGAAATCTTCAGTGATGTGGACGAGTGGTTTTGGGAAAAAGAACGGCCGTCCTGTTCCATCACCATCCATGTAGATATCAAACATCGCCCAGGCAAAACGTTGTGCGGTTTCGGAATAGTCACCGTAGGTTTTGCCGTTATATTCACCTCCCGGACCGATCGCCGGCACGTGCCTGAAGTGTTTCGGGATCTCCCAATAGAGGTTCAGATCCGAAAAGATCGCCTGTCCACCGCGCGCGACCGACTGCTGGGAATATTCGAAGATGAGCATCTGGGCGAGTTGGTGTATATCACGGTCATTCATTTTTGTGATGAACGGGGCGAAAAAGATATTGATCGCATCCCAGCCGATCGCCCCGGCAAAATGGCCCTGGAGCGCGGCTGAGAATTTGACCATGTGAGCAAGCAGCGTATCAGCATGTTTTGCTGGCTTCGCGATCGAAAGGGCATTCGGTAGATTAAGACCGAATTTTTTTACATATTCAAGCGACTGGCCGGAACAGTAAGGTCGATCGCCGAATCCCAGGTCATGAAGATGGATATCGCCGCGGATATGAGCATCAGAAACGTTGCGATCGAATACCTCGGATAACATATACTGCTTTTTGACGGTTTCGGCGATCGTCATGTTCGTTGCTTCCGGATTATGGGGGATATTCGCATTCTCGCGGTTCGCATAGAGAATGATCTTTTCCGCGTCGAATAAGGGAACACCGAGTCTCGTATGACGCAGTCGTGAGTTCTCGAGTCCGTGTTCGATGAGTTTGACATTGACGATCTCACGGATGAGCGAAGAGGATATCAGGTGGACATTGGAATTCAGGATCGTTTCTTCAGTCTCTTCCGCGATCTTTTCTGCAAAATCCGCTTCGAGCCCGGTTTCGTTCTGCAGTGCATTGGTGATCCGGGTTCGATCCCAGGAAACGAAGTCATCATCAGATGTACGTACGAACAACGCGTAATCGGTCGATTCCCGTTCTTCGGGATGTTGTTCAAGGAGGCGTTTCTTGCGCAATATTTCACGCTGTTTACGATAGAGAATGTACGCTTTTGCAGTACGGGCGTGACCATTCTCAATGAGCATTTTTTCGACCGCATCCTGGATCTCCTCGACTTCCGGCGTTTTATCGCCCTTGAGTGTATAAAGGAAAAGCACGACCTCGTCAGCCAATTTGTCGGCCAGGTCTTTATCTTCTCCTCCAACCGCGCGCGCGGCCAAATAGATAGCGTTCGCGATCTTCGCCTTATCGAATGGGACGATGGTCCCGTCGCGTTTTTTGACATTGTGGAACATCGATCCTTGCGGGATCTCTTCGGAAATGCCGATCCTTACCGTCGTTTTTTCTTCCATCTTCGCTCCTTTTTCAATTTCGACAGTTCTTTGGCAAACTTGTCGATATTGGTGAATTTCCGGTAAACTGATGCAAAACGAACATAACTTACTTCATCGATTTCAAGAAGGTGATCAAGAACCATTTTCCCGATTTCCGATGATTTGATCTCGGTTTGATACCGGTCTGACAGGCTGTCCTCGACACTATTTACGATCGTTTCTATTTTTTCAACGGAAACCGGTCGTTTACGACATGCAGTAGCGATGCCGTTCAGCAATTTGTTGCGATCGTATGGTTCCCGTGTGCCATCGCGCTTGACAACGACCAGGGGCAGACGTTCGATCGTTTCATATGTGGTAAAACGAAAGTGACACGTTCCGCACTGCCGTCGTCGGCGCACGACTGACCCTGCTTGGGATGTGCGGGTTTCAAGGACCCGATCACCATCCTTCCCGCAACGCGGGCATTTCACGATCCAACCTCAGTCCAACGATTTTCGATAAATCCTCCTAGAAAACACTATATATAGAGTATCTATTATATTATATGCACAATGTGGAGAATGTCAAGAGGCAACTAAAATTAAAAGTCAGGAGTCCAGAATCAGGAACTAAGAGCCAAGAGACAAGAAGCAGTGACGCTAAGCGCTAGACGCTAGAGGCTATAAAAAGCGCGAACCGAAGGCCGGAGGCAGTAGG
>JAFGPO010000035.1 GCA_016936155.1 Caldifarciminota bacterium | reverse complement strand
TGCGATCGAGCAGGGATTGCGTTTCGCGATCCGTGAAGGCGGACGCACGGTCGGCGCCGGCGTCGTAACCAAGATAATCGAATAATGCAAGTAATCGTCACCCTCGCATGCACGAAGTGCAAGAACAGGAATTATACAACGACAAAGAACAAGAAATCACAAAAGCGTCTTGAAGTGAAAAAATTCTGCCGATTCTGTAAAAAGCACGTTGTGCACAAGGAAGTAAAATGAACCGTATAAGAATACGGTTAAATAATAATTTCGAAATTCGAAATTCTAAACAAATTCGAATACCGAAACTCCAATACTACAAACCGAGTTTGGAATTTTGGTCATTGGTTTTTGTACACTGTTTAGAATTTGGTACTTAGGATTTAGAGTTTACATGGATAGGCCTGTAGCTCTAACGGCAGAGCGCCCGGCTCCAAACCGGGGGGTTGGGGGTTCAAATCCCTCCAGGCCTGCGTTAAAACGGTGATGCATGGTTCAGAAAATCATTGACTACGTTAAAAAAGTATACCTTGAAATGCGCAAGGTAACATGGCCAACGCGCAAAGAGCTGGTCAACTCCACGATCGTGGTCGTAATCATCTCCGCGATCGTCGCACTGATCATCTTTGTGCTCGATACGGTCTTCTCGAACCTCTTACAACTGATCATGAGTTGATCCATGGACCAGAGCAACAAAACAAAGATCATGAAATGGTTCGTGGTGCATACCCTGACCGGTCACGAAGGCAAGGTTAAAAGGATATTAACCAAAGTCATTAAAGAGAAGAACCTTGAGAGTGCGTTCGGACGCATCGTCATACCCGTTGAGAATCAGGTACGGGTGCGCAAAGGTAAAAAAGTGATCGAAGAACGGCGCTTGTACCCGGGGTATATCGTCATTGAGATTGAAGATAACGACGAGAACCTCCGACTGGTGAACGGCGTATCGGGTGTTACCCATTTCCTGGGATCAAAAACAAAACCGATCCCGCTCGACGAGAGCGAAGTGAAGGCATTGCTCGAGCAAGTAGAAGAATCCAAGGAAAAAGTCGTGACCAAGATACCATTTACCAAGGGAGAACGTGTCACGGTCGTTGACGGTCCTTTTACGGATTTTATCGGTACGGTCGAAGATGTTTTCCCGGAACGTGAAAAAGTGAAGGTGCTCGTTGTAATTTTCGGACGGACCACACCGATCGAATTAGGCTTTCATCAATTGAAAAGTATGTGAGGATAGAACATGGCTAAGAAAGTCATTGCTACTGTAAAGCTCCAAATACCTGCTGGTAGCGCGACACCCGCACCGCCGGTCGGACCAGCGCTGGGACAACATGGATTGAATATCATGGATTTCTGCAAAGCATTCAACGCTGAAACAAAGAACCTTGCCGGGCTCATCGTACCGGCGGTCATCACGATATATAACGATCGATCGTTCACGTATATTTTAAAGAGCCCTCCCGCGGCTGTACTGCTGAAACAAGCAGCGGGCATTGCAAAAGGTTCCCCGGTCCCCCAGCGCGACAAAGTAGGAAAAGTGACGCGTGCTCAGGTCCGAGAGATCGCCGAGAGAAAGATGAAAGATCTTAACAGCGATACGATCGAACAGGCCATGAGGGTGATCGAAGGAACCGCCCGCAGCATGGGTATTACGGTGGAGGATTAATGAAGCAATCCAAACGCTATCGAGAATTGAAGGAACAGGTTAATGCAGAGATCTATCAGCTTAATGAGGCGATTGAAAAAATAAAGAAGCTCGCGACCGCTAAGTTCGACGAATCCATTGACCTGTCAATCAAACTGAATATCGATCCAAAAAAGACCGACCAGTTCGTGCGCGGTGTCTCAAACCTCCCTCATGGCACCGGTAAAACAAAACGGATCCTCGTATTGACCAAAGGTGAAAAGGAAAAAGAGGCACAGGATGCGGGTGCGGACCTCGTGGGATTCGAAGAATACATAGAAAAGATCCAAAAAGGCTGGTCAGATATCGATGTGATCATCGCAACACCGGATGTCATGTCAGATGTCGGTAAGCTCGGCAGGATCCTTGGTCCAAAAGGCCTCATGCCATCGCCAAAAGCGGGCACGGTAACGTTTGAGGTGGGTACCCAGGTGAAACTGCTCAAAAAGGGTAAGGTTGAATTCAAAACCGACAAAACAGGATGCATTCATAGTACGGTCGGTCGAGCATCGTTCGATACCCAGAAACTGGAAGAGAATATCATGATGATCATCGATGACATAATGCGGGCTAAACCAGCGAGTATTAAAGGGCAGTTTTTTAAAAGCCTGTATCTATCCTCGACCCAGGGACCGAGTGTGAAACTGGATGATAAACATCTCATGAATGAACTTCGTAAGGGAGGAGTATAGCATGCCATCGAAACGTAATGTTGACAGTCTGAAAAAAACCAAAGAGCAACTCGAGCATGGAACTGCATACTACTTCACTGATTTTACCGGACTCTCGGTCCATAATCTAGAACACCTGCGCCGTGAGTTAAAAAAACTCAAAGGTGATTATGTCGTATTGAAGAATACGATCGGGTACCTGGCGATGAAAGACCTCGGATACGATGAAGAGAGGATACGGGAGCTCTTCACAGGGCCTACGGGTATTGCTATCGCGTTCGAGGATCCGATCACGCTCGCAAAAGTGATCACCGGGCATGAAAATCTCAAGGTTAAAGGCAGTTTCATTGAAGGACAGTATTTCATCGCTGATGACGTCATTCGTTTTTCGAGGATCCCTTCGAAAAACGCTCTGATCGGCAGTGTCGTAGGATCGATGAATATCATTGGAAGTTTCGTATATACACTGGAAAATATCATAAGGAATTTTGTAGGCACAATCGATGCCATGAAAGATAAGGAGGCAAAATGACGACGACCGCCAAGAAAAGTGTTGATACCTTGGTCGAAGAAATTGGAAACCTGACGGTTCTCGAACTATCAGAGTTAGTAAAAGCTCTGCAAGATAAATTCGGAGTCAGTGCAGCCGCACCGGTCCAGGTAATGGCACAAGCCAGTGGTGATGCCGGCGCAGCAAAAGCCGAAGAAAAAACAGAATTCACCGTCACTATGACGTCTTGTGGTGATAAAAAGATCCAGGTACTCAAGGTGCTGCGAGAACTGACCGGACTTGGCTTAAAGGACGCAAAGGACATGATCGATAACCTGCCAAAGGATATCAAAGAGAACATGTCCAAAGAAGAAGCCCAGAATATGAAAAGCAAGCTCGAGGAAGTCGGGGCTTCTATTGAACTTAAATAATAGAGCGTTCCCTACACTGCTAGTGCGTGTATCCATTATCAGCGACTGATCTTCAGCGTACGATGCCATGTACACTGGACAGGCACGGTATTGTGCCATACGCATTCAATGGATGGATAATCCGAACTTCAGATCATAGTATTGCAATGTTTCGTACCACAGGAAGGAATGCATATAGGGCAGTATGAGGAATATAATAAATTTTTCAAAAAACAAGTCGACATTCAAAATGCCTCACCTGCTGGAAATTCAGCTCGAATCATATGAGCAATTCCTGCAGAAGGAATTGAAGAAGATCTTCAGCGAATTGTTCCCGGTTGCGGATATTCATAACCGCTACCAACTTGTGTACAATTCGCACCGCTTCGGCTCCGCCAAATATTCAGTTAATGAAGCGATCGAGAAAGGAGCGACCTACGGAGTCCCGCTCAAGGTCAGTTTCCGCCTTGTCAGCAAGGATGACGAAGGAGGACTCCATGATGCTACAGAACAGGAAATATACCTGTGCGACCTGCCGATTATGACCAATCGAGGGACGTTCATTATCAACGGTGTGGAACGGGTCGTGGTCAACCAGATCCACCGCTCCCCGGGGGTCTATTTCAGCGAAACAGAAACTACGAGTACTTCTATGATCATCCCCTATCGAGGGCAGTGGGTGGAATTCATGATTGATCGCTTGAATACCTTTTATGCGATCCTTGATCGACGGCGAAAACTGCTCGGTACGATGTTCATACGGAGCCTTGGATATGAAAAGAACGAAGATATCCTGAGGCTTTTTTACCCGATCAAAACCGTGGATCTGAAACAGGCACTCAACTACTTCTGTGCTCAAAATATCTACCAGGATGAATCATTGATACTCCCGACCGGTGAACTGCTCGACGCGCCGACCATGGATCTACTGAAACATAAAGGCATCAAAACGGTAACGATCGTGGATTCCCATGACCTGGGCGTCACGATACTCACCAACACTTTCAAAAAAGACCGGACCTCATCGCGCGAGGAAGCAGCGAAAAAGATCTATACGCTGTTACGATCTATGGCACCACCCACGCTCGATATCGCTGCGGCTTACATTCAGAATATAATCTTTGATCCGGATCACTTCAATCTAGGTGATGTGGGTCGTTTCAAGCTCAATATGAAGCTCGGGATAGAAAAACGCAGTAATACCACTTACCTGACCAAAGACGATCTCTTCGAAGTCTTCCGCAAACTCTTCCAATTTGCGTCTCACGCGTTTCCTCCGGATGATATCGACCACCTGGGAAATCGTCGTGTCCGGCGTGTCGGTGAATTACTCAATGGGCAATTCCGGCTCGCGATCACCCAGTTGATACAAAATATCAAAGAACGTGCCTCGCTCATGGATGAATCCGGGCTTTCGCCCCAGGATTTAATCAATCCACGTCTCGTATCGAACATCATCAATAAATTCTTCACAACGTCACAATTGTCGCAGTTTATGGAACAAACGAACCCGATCTCAGAAATGACCCATAAACGGCGTATATCGTCGCTGGGTGCGGGCGGATTAAAACGGCAAACCGCGGGATTCGAGGTCCGGGACGTACACTACTCCCACTATTCACGCATCTGCCCGATCGAAACTCCTGAAGGTCCGAACATCGGTTTGATATCAAGCATGGCGAACTATGCGAAGATCGATAAACACGGTTTCATGCTCGCACCCTACTGGGTGGTTAAAAAGAGCCGGCTCACTAATGAATTCGTCTACTTGCGCGCGGATGAGGAGGATCAATACACGATCGCTCAAGCCAACACCCCCATCGACAAGAACGGTCAGATCATGACCGACCAAGTGCTCTGTCGACGCAAGGATGACTTTCCAATACTCCCGGCGGCTGAGGTCGAACTCATGGATGTCTCACCTGAACAGGTTTTCAGTCCAACAACCACGCTGATCCCGTTCCTTGAGCACAATGATGCAGACCGTGCCCTCATGGGATCGAACATGCAGCGTCAAGCTGTCCCACTCATCGATCCTGATATTCCGCTCGTCGGAACCGGAATGGAAGAAAGGACCGCCCAGGATAGCGGCACAATACTGCTTGCAGAAGAAGATGGCATCGTAACATACGTAGATGCCAAGAAAATCATCATCGAAACGAAACTTGGAGTCCACAAGCGCTACGATCTTTCCAAATTCTTTCGATCGAACCAGAACACATGCATCCATCAAAAACCGCTTGTTGCGATAGGACAAAAAGTGAGCAAGAATATGGTATTGGCCGACGGATATGCCTCGAAAAAAGGTGTTCTCGCCCTTGGCAGGAACGTGCTCGTTGGTTTCATGCCCTTCCTTGGTTTCAATTTTGAAGATGCGATCGTGGTGAGCGAACGTCTGCTCAAAGATGATACCTTCACATCCATCCACATCCTGGAGTTCGATTGTGAAGTACGTGAAACAAAACTCGGACCTGAAGAAGTCACCCGCGACATTCCAGGCACAAGTGATTTCCTGCTAAAGGATCTCGACGAATACGGCATCGTACGCACTGGCGCCCATGTAGGCCCGGACGATATCCTCGTCGGCAAGATCACCCCGAAAGGGGAAACCGAACTCACGCCCGAGGAACGCCTTATGCGCGCTGTTTTCGCTGAAAAGGCTACGAATGTAAGGGACACGTCATTGCGCGTCGAACCCGGCGTTGAAGGCGTCGTTATAGACCGGAAGATCCTCACCCGCCGCACGACCGATCCGCTCGCAAAGGTGGTCGAGGAAGAGAGGAAACGCAAGATACTGGAAGAATACACTACACTTCGTACAGAAACAATCACGGTACGGAACCGGCTTCTTAAAAATTTGCTCTTCGACAAGACCGCGCACTCATCAATCCGTGATGAAAAAGGCAAGATCATAGCGCGTAAGGGGTCGGCGTTCGACGAGGCATTCTTTGACGCGCTCAATGTGCAGGGCATCAATGCTGATGAACGATTCACGCACGAAACAAAGATCGACGAAGAGATCAAAACGATCGTACGGAGCAGCGAAGAAAGACTGATCGAGATCACCGCGGACAAAAAGAATGAAGAAGACAAACTACTGCGGGGCGATGAACTCCCCCATGGCGTATTGAAGATCGTGAAGGTCTTCATCGCACAGAAACGCCGGATTGCAGTCGGCGATAAGATGGCCGGACGTCACGGCAACAAGGGTGTCGTTGCCAAGATCATGCCCGAAGAAAATATGCCCTTCCTGCCGGACGGAACACCCATCGATATCGTTCTCAATCCGCTCGGCGTACCATCGCGTATGAACGTCGGTCAAATCCTTGAAACACACCTTGGCTGGGCTGCGGAAAAACTCAAGTTTTATGCGGTCACTCCGATCTTCGACGGTGCGACAGTCGGCGAGATCAAAGAAAAACTTAGAGAAGCGAATCTTCCTGAGAACGGTCAGATCGAATGCCGTGATGGGCGAACCGGTTTGCCTTTCGATCAAAAGATCACGGTCGGGTTTATGTATATGCTAAAACTTATCCACATGGTTGATGAGAAAATACATGCCCGCTCAACTGGGCCGTATTCACTGATCACGCAACAACCACTTGGCGGCAAAGCTCAATTCGGGGGCCAACGTCTCGGGGAAATGGAAGTCTGGGCACTTGAGGCATATGGTGCAGCCGCTACGCTTCAGGAAATGCTCACCGTCAAATCCGACGATGTCGAAGGCCGTGCCGCGATGTACGAGGCTCTGATCCGTGGCAAAAATCCTCCAAGACCCCGTGCACCTGCTTCATTCAATGTTCTGCTTAAAGAGTTGCAGGGGCTATGTTTCAATGTATCGTTGATTAAAAAGGAGGGTGCTGATGAAGCATAAGGTCTTCGGTAGTCTCGATCTCATGGATTATGACGGGATCAAACTGGGACTCGCGTCACCAGATGTCGTCCTATCCTGGTCATTCGGCGAGGTTAACAGAGCGGATACGATCAATTACCGCACCCAGCGACCGGAAAAGGATGGTCTGTTTTGCGAACGCATTTTCGGACCGGTCAAGGACTTTGAATGTTCATGCGGTAAATACAAGAAAGCGAAATACCGCGGTACGATCTGCGACCGTTGCGGTGTCGAAGTCGCTCCGGCATCAGTACGGCGCGAACGAATGGGGCATGTCGACCTTGCAGTCCCGGTTGCGCACCTTTTCTATTATAAGATCCCGCCCAGCAAGATCGGACTGCTCCTTGATCTATCGATCAATCAATTAGAAGCAATCTTGAATTATGAAGCATACATCGTCCTGGAATCAGGTGACTCGCCATACCGCAAAGGTGAAGTCCTTGTTGAAGAAGATTTCCAGGATGCTAAAGATAAATACGAGGGTTTCAAGGCGGATATGGGCGGTCAGCCGATTTACGACCTGCTCAAGGAGATCGATTTAGAGAATCTGTCTTCAGATCTGAGGATCCGGTTAGAAAAAGAAACACTCAAGGCACGCCGCCACCAACTCCTCAAAAAATTGAAACTGGTTGAAGCATTCCGCCTGTCCGGCAATCGGCCGGAATGGATGGTCCTGACAAGACTTCCGGTGATCCCGCCAGATCTCCGCCCTCTTGTCGCACTCGAAGGTGGACGGTATGCAACATCCGATCTCAACGATCTCTACAAACGGGTAATAACAAGGAACAACCGCGTGAAATCGATCACATCAGGAATCAAGACACCCGAGGTTATCGTTCGTAATGAAAAACGGATGCTTCAGGATTCAATCGATGCATTACTCGACAATTCCCGCCGGTCGCGACCCATTAAAGGACGCGGCAACCGACCGCTTAAATCGCTTGCTGACTCCTTAAAAGGAAAACAAGGGCGGTTCAGAAGGAACCTTCTTGGTAAGCGCGTCGATTATTCAGGACGCTCAGTGATCGTCGTCGACCCATCGCTTCATTTGTACGAATGCGGCATCCCCAAAGAAATGGCACTCGAGCTGTTTAAGCCCATGATCGTGCGGAAACTCGAGGAACGTGGTGTCGTTGACTCGGAACGAAGTGCCCGGCGTCTTGTACGGGCTCGATCAACCGAAGTGTACGAGATTCTCGATGATATCATCCACGACCGCCCGGTCCTCTTGAACCGGGCTCCCACGCTCCACCGCGTATCTATCCAGGCATTCCTCCCGGTACTCAGAGAAGGACGAGCGATCACGATCCACCCCATGGTATGCCACCCATACAACGCTGATTTTGATGGTGATACGATGAGTATCCATATCCCCCTCTCCCCGGAAGCGATCCTGGAATCATACATCCTCATGCTCAGCATACATAACATCCGTTCCCCGGCGCATGGTCGGGCACTCATGGCGCCAACCCAGGACGTTGTGATCGGGCTCTATTACTTAACGAGACAACATATTGCGAAGCCGGAAAAGATGCGGATCTTTTCGTCACTCGAGGAAATACACATTGCACTCGATCAACGTTACACCGTGCTCCACGAACCGATCAAATATTTTTTCAAAAATAAGGTGATCGAAACGACACCAGGACGCGTGATCTTCAATTCGCTCCTGCCGGTAGAAATGCAATTCAAGAACGAGGTTATGAACAAGCGGACCGTGACCGGAATCGTTGATGAATGCCTTGAGAGATTTGGCACCGAACGAGCCGTTGAGGTTCTTGATAATTTCAAGCGGGTCGGTTTCGAATACGCGACGCGGTCTGGACTGACTATTGGTATTGATGACATGATCAGCCCGAGAATCAAAGATAAGATCTGGAGCAAGGGTGCAAAGGATGTTGCCGAGATCAATAAGGCGCACAAAGTCGGCCTTATTTCCGAGACTGAACGGTATAACAAGATCATCGACACCTGGACCCGGGTTGCGATCGAGATCGAAGAGAACCTTCTCGAAGAACTTGAAAAGGATAACGACGGGTTCAATCCATTGTTCATGATGGTCAACTCGGGAGCGCGGGGATCTAAAAACCAGGCATGCCAGATCTGCGGTCTTCGCGGCCTCATGTCAAAACCCCAGCGCAAGGTGACCTCAGTTCAGATCATCGAGACACCGATCAAATCATCATGCAAAGAAGGTCTGTCGGTACTTGAATACTTCATCTCCACGCACGGAGCGCGTAAAGGTCTCGCGGATACAGCGCTCAAGACTGCGGATGCCGGATACCTGACACGTCGGCTCGTCGATGTCGCGCAGAACGTGACTATAACAATGGAAGACTGCGGAACGATCATGGGACAGGAGATCAGTGCGCTCAAAGAAGGAGAGAAAATCGTCGAACCCCTTCATGAACGTATTGCAGGACGTGTTGCACTCGTTGACGTAGTCGACCCTGTCGCCGACGAAACGATCGTCAAAGGCGGTGAAGAAATCGAGAATGCACAAGCCCTTAAAATCGATAAAGCCGGGATCGAAAAAGTCAAGGTGCGTTCGATCCTCACCTGCGAGGCGCCGGTAGGTCTCTGTGCTAAATGTTACGGACGGAATCTCGCAACCGGCAGAATGGTCGAGATCGGTGAAGCAGTAGGCATTATTGCCGCACAGTCGATCGGCGAGCCAGGAACCCAACTCACTTTACGGACTTTCCACGGTGGAGGTGTCGCCTTGAGGATCGCCGAGAGCACGTCGCGAAATGCCGATATGGGCGGCGAAGTGATGTTCGAGAACCTCAATGCGGTAGAGAACCCGGATGGACATCTTATCAGCCTCAATGATAAGGGACGCATGATGCTCAAAGGAACAGGGACCCGCAAAGTAAGTTATAATATCCCTATTGGTGCAATCATTTACCCAAAAAAGAAAGCAATGGTTGAACAGGATGACATACTGTTTGAATGGGACCCCTATTCGATCCCGATCGTTTCACCGGTCAGTGGCAGCATTAAATTCGTTGACATCATCCCCGGCGTGACCCTCCAGGAAAACTGGGTGGACGAACGATCCGGAGGCAAGCAGTTCATTATCGTCGAAGACCGTGTACGCCACCATCATCCGAAGATCCAGATCACTGACGAAAGTAAAAAAACTAAAAAAACTTTTTCCATCCCGGCTGGGACCTATCTCCTTGTTAAGGACAACGATACGATCGATGCAGGAACCCTTATCGCCCGTATCCCGAAGGAGATCGGCAAGAGCAAGGATATCACCGGCGGCTTACCGCGTGTCGAAGAACTCTTTGAAGCGAAACTCGTCAAGAATCCCGCGATCGTTACGGAGATCGACGGTATCTGCGACGTTGAAGAGGAAAAAGGTACCTGGAAAGTGACCGTAACACCCGAGGTCGGCGATGCACGCACGTACAAAATACCGACCACGCGTTACCTGAAAGTTCACTCCGGTGAATTCGTACGGGCTGGTGATCCCCTGTGCGAAGGAGCGATCGACCCCCATGACATCCTGCGCATAAAAGGACCCATGGAAACGCAGCGTTTTTTGGTCAATGAAATACTCGAGGTTTACCGGATCCAGGATGTGAAAATCGATGATAAACACATCGAAGTGATCGTTCGGCAGATGCTGCAGCGGGTAAAGATCGAGGAACCCGGTAACACCCCATTTGTCGGTGGAGAGATCATCGACAAACGCAGGGTTATTGAAGTGAATCAACAGGCCCTGGTCGAGGGGAAGAAGCCAGCGACCTATCGTCCGATCCTGCTCGGTATCACCCGAGCAGCACTCTCAACTGAATCTTTCTTCTCGGCTTCCAGTTTCCAGGAAACGACCAAGGTGCTTGCTGATGCTGCGGTCGAAGGAAAACTGGATAAACTGGAAGGACTGAAAGAGAATGTCATTGTCGGTCGGATCATTCCGGCAGGGACCGGTCTCGCGCGGTTCCAAAAAGTAAAACTCGCGGCAAGTGAAACCGAGGAAGCTGAAGCAGTGTAGTTACAGCAAACGCTAAACGCTACAAGACCCCGGGATTGCACCCGGGGTCTTTTGCATATCTCTGTAATCTTCCCTGTATCTCTGTAATCAGAGATGGCTGAACGTCAAATCCGACATCTCACAGGAAACTCATGACCAGACCAGTCGCGATCGGAACATAGAAATTGTCGTCGAGCGGCAACGGCAGGGCTTCCAGGATGGTTGCGGCAAGAGCCCCGAGGACGATCGTTTGAACTGGCATGAAGCGTGTGAAATAGTAGAATACCAAGCCAGCGAGGCAACATCCCCCGAAGAATCCCACGCTCCCCATGATCGTCTTACGCTTGAATATGTGAGGACTCTTTATATTCTGCCCGAGGATCGCGGCGAAGGTGTCACCAACGATGATAAAAGTGCACGCGGCGATCACCACTTCCTTATGATATAAAAGGGCTGTTATCATGCAACCCATGAGGAGGTAGGTCGCACCGTTCAAGTGCGTGAGCTCGTGGCGGCGCATGAACGACCCGAAGAAAACGATAAAAGCTTCCTTCACGCCGTTCACGTGCAATCGAAGAAAATCAAAAACAGCAAATGCACAACAGAACGTACCGAGAATCAGATATGAATGGCCTTGCGGTAAGAGATAGTAGAGAATGGGGATAAACAGTGCCCACAGGTTCATCAGTTTTCGAAGGATCTCCGCTTTGATTAAAATATCAGCCCCGCTGATATCTTGTTCGTATTATCCAGTTCCGAATGGGTCAGGAATGCATAGTCGAGGCTGAATCGTTTGTACTTCACCCCTGCACCCAATGTGTAATCGCCATCATACAATCCGAGTCTACCATAGAGCAGATTCTTGTAGGCGATTTCACATCCCAAATTGATATCAAAACCCTGCACATCAATGCGTTTTGTAACATCGCAGGCGAACATAACATCCATTGCGATCCGATCGATCGAAAAAACCGGAGCAACGCCGAGCGATACCCGCGTGATTATTGTCTCTTTTGTACCATTGCTCCATATGATAGGAGAAAGTATGAGATCGCGCAGTGCGAGCCCTACTCTCAGGTTCGGCAACATAAATGCCAGGCCTGCATCAACCCCACCCCCGTATCCGGTCGCGACCGCAAGATCCCGATAGAAAATCTTGATGTTCGCTCCATAGGCGATGAGATCCGTTCCTTTAGCCCCATTGAGGTACACAACAAGATCCTGTGTGCCGACCGTATCATAGGGGACCGGTGGATTCGTGCTCCCTGGAGGAGCAGTGGTGTCTGCCAGCCGGGTGAGAATGATCTCCCCTACTGAGACATACTGCAGGGCAACACCCAGAGACATGTTGCTCCGTGGCAGAACCAGGGCTGCGAACTCGTTCTTCACAACACCGCCGAAATTTTCGGCATGCATAGCAAGCACGCTCTTTTGGGCATAACGGGATAAGGCAGGATTGAAATATATCATGGAAGGATCGGTCGCGGCAGCGATCCCGGTCGCTCCCATTGCGCATGCCCTGCCACCCACTCCCAGCTCCTGGAACTCGCCCGCGTACTTAGTGGCACAGAGGAGCAGAGGAATAACAATAATAGTTACAATGCGGCGCATTGGATACCCACCCTTAATTCCTTTTCTATTCTTCGCGAAAGCCCATGCAGAGACTTCAGCAGGATGTAAATCTGGTAGTCCCCAGCCGGCACGACCACTCCGTTATCATCCAAACCGTCCCACACGATGAGAAACTCGCCGGGTTCCCGCTGTATCCCCTGGACCAGGTCGCGGACCTTTTCGCCCAGGTTGTTATAGATGGTAATGTAGAGCTTTGAATCTTGCGTCATGTAGATCGCCAGGGTCGAACCCGGCTGCGCCGGCGTGAAACGTTCAGGAAAACAGCCGATGACAAAGGCATCAGCGCCAATCCACAGGTACTGTCCACCCTCCTTTTCAGACAAAAACACCTGCCCATACCGGCGCCAGATCGTAATCCCGCGCGGCGCGACAAATTCCCCCTTACTCGTGCCCGTCCTCCCGACTGATATGATATACCGCAGGTCATGATCGAACTTATGGATCTGATTGTTGATCTCATCGGTCACGTAAACGCTCCCGAAGTAATCGATCGCGACATAGAGGAAACGAGCATCGGCAAGTCCGATATCCGTGTTCTGAATCGACCCGAGGAATTGTCCTCGTTTCGAGAACTTGCTGACGCGTAAACCATCCTTATCAGTCACCACAATAAAATCATCATGATAGTGGTTGTGGGGTGCCCCGGCATCGATCACCTCGATGCCCATAGGCTGCGAGAGCTCTCCCAGCAAACGACCCTCAACACCGAATTTCAACGTAAGGGTATTTATGGAATCGTATATGTAAACGCACGCATTGTCATAGTCTGTTATGTACAGGCAATTCTCCGAATCAAAACAGACATCGTACGGCCGTCCCGGCAACAGGATCTCGCTCACCGGTTCAAGTTTCCCTTTCATATACTGCAACTTGACAACCCGTTTATTGCCAAAATCAGCGACCGCGATTAAACCATCTTCAGTTGCAGTGATCCCTTTGGGATCGACAAATTCTTTCGAATTTCCGTATGTTTTAACCGCTTCAAGACCAACATTGTAAACAACCTGACCGCGTCCTGAATTGATTGCGAATACCGAGAGTTCATCATCATCCTTTTTAGTGTTCGGATCATCAAGTTCCCTGAGCTTTACCGCGGCAATGCCCTGTGGGTCATCGTAATCATACCCAGGCCCCAAAAACAGCTGTAAGTAATATTTGGAAGCACGGTAAAACCCGAAGGAATGCTTGAACGGTGGCGGAACCAGAGTATTTGGATTGTAATCGAGAAAAAGTAACAACACCAACAACATATTGTATATTATAGGGATAAATCCTCCCCTGTCAAGGGACCCGCTATTGCCTGTCCACCAATGTTCTCTACTGTATATGTATGTTTCCATCATAGCCGTACAATTCTCTTGACTTACGTCTTGCTATCACTATAATAATTTCCCCAAATGGTGTTTTTTGGAGGGGCGGGGAATAAGATCCTAATGAAGTTCAGAATCGCCTATGAAGCCTATCGTACCATAACGATAGAAGCTTTATATGATAGCGCAAGTAGTTATTTACCATCGCCAGGTGAACGGTATCTACATATAAAGGGGGCTTGAATGGAAATACAGGGATACAATGTGCCGGAAGATCTCTACTACCATGACGATAATGCATGGGTGAAGGTGGAGTCTGATGGTTCGGTGACTGTCGGCATGGATGATTTCTATCAAAAGCAAGCTGGTGATACGACTTATATTGACCTGCCATTTGAAGGGGACAGTGTCAGCCAGGGAGAAACATGCGGAAAGATCCAATCCTCTAAATGGGTGGGGAAATTGGTTTCCCCTATTTCCGGGGAGATCATCGAGGTGAACAGCGAGCTCGAGAACGATTGCCGTCTGATCAACAAGGACCCGTTCAATGCAGGATGGATCATGAAGATCAAACCGACGAACCTGGAAGAGGAATTGAAAAAATTGGCCCACGGGGCAGAAGCCTTGAAAAAGTTCATCGAGGATCATCTTAATAAGGCAAAGAGCTCGGGTTAGGTTACACGATCCTTATAAAGAGGATCGGTCTATTACATTTCCACGACTCATTCGGATATCCGGAGGAGAAATGAATGTATCCACGGGTATGTGCGTGAGCGATTTTTTACTGGTCAATGATTTGCAGAAAAATAAGGAGATACCATGGATATACAAGTTCCCTATGGCAGAGACGATACGCTGCATGTGCGGCTTCAGGATCCCAACATCGCCGGGATTATCCACCCGAACAAGGTAGAACGCCAGAGCGAAACAGATATCCTGCTGCGGGCGGTTGAAAATCCCATCAACTGCAAATCGTTATCCGATTTCCTCAAAGACGCTAAGGATATACTTTTCATTGTGAATGATGGCACACGCCCTACTCCGACCGCGAAGGTCATCGATATGATCTACGAACAGATCAAACGTGCAAACCTCAAATTCATCATCGCGACCGGCGTACACCGCGCGCCGACGCAGGAAGAATTCGATTTTATTTTCGGCAAGTATTATGAGATATTCAAAGACCGTATTCATGTTCATGACAGTAAAAAACAGGAAGATATGGTCCATATCGGCACATCGAAGAACGGCACGGAAATGGAGGTTAACCGCCTTGGCATGGAAGCGCACAAGATCATCATCATCGGATCAGTCGAACCTCATTATTTTGGCGGGTATACCGGGGGGAGGAAATCATTTCTTCCGGGCATTGCATCCCGTAAAACGATCTCGCAAAACCACAAACACGCTCTGAAAATAGAGGCACAGGCGCTTGCGCTCACCGGGAACCCGGTGCACGAGGACATGATCGATGCGCTGAAAACGATCGCGGATAAGGAAATATTCTCGATTCAGACCGTACTCGACGGAGAGCGCAGGCTGTATGGGGTGACGACCGGACATATCCACGATTCGTTCTACGCCGCGATCGACAAGGCAAAAGAGGTGTTCTGCGTACCGATTCTGGGAAAGGCTGATATCGTTGTCAGTATTGCACCCTACCCCATGGATATCGATCTCTATCAGTCCCAGAAAGCACTCGATAACGGGAAACTGGCACTCAAGGAAGACGGCATCCTCATCATGGTTTCAAAGTGCCGTACGGGCATCGGAGAACCCGGGTTCTTCGAACTGTTATCTTCGAGCGCAACGCCGCAGAAGGCGCTGGAAACCATCGATCAGGGATACAAGTTGGGATACCACAAAGCAGCCAAAATGGCCGAAATCGGCACCTGGGCGGAAATGTGGGGCGTCACCGATCTCGAAGACAAAGATATGAATGCCATTTTCATTAAACCATTTCATGATCTTCAAGAGGCGCTCGACAAAGCGCTTGAAAAGAAGGGTAAAGATGCAAAGGTACTGTTCCTTATGGATGGCAGTATCACAGTACCATTGATTAAAAGGAGATAAGATGAATATCGATTTGAAAAAATTGGAAGGGATCGTCGGGAGCAATAACCTGAAAAACGACATAGCGGATTGCTACATCTACGGCTCGGATTCATCCGTTCATAGCGGTATTGCCTCAGTCATCGTCCGACCAACGACCATCGAACACGTACAGCAAATAATGCGCTATGCGAATGCTGAGCTGATCCCTGTTATCCCGCGTGGTTCCGGATCAGGTATGTCCGGCCAGGCAGTGCCCATAAAAGGGGGTATTGTACTGGATCTCAAACTGATGAATCGGATCATAGAGATCCGTCCTGAGGATATGCTCTGCAAAGTCGAACCCGGAGTGGTCGATGATGATCTGAACAGGGCACTGAAACCATATAACCTCTTCTATCCCCCGGCACCGGCATCGAGCAGGGTCGCAACGATCGGTGGAGAGATCGCGAATAACGCATCCGGCGTTCGTTCGGTCAAATACGGTGCGACCCGCGACTCGGTACTTGGAATGAAGGTTGTTATGGCGAATGGCGACCTGGTCACACTTGGATCCAACACGCGGGTTGAAGCCTCCGGTTATCAACTCGACCGACTCATGGTCGGCTCAGAAGGCACCCTTGGCGTGATCGTCGAAGCGACCATGTTGCTCAAGCCGATCCCTAAATTCAGATGTCTCGGGAGAGCGAGTTTCGACAAACTTGCCGATGCGGGTGATACGATATCTGAGATAATCTCCAGCGGCGCCCTGCCTTCGATGCTCGAACTCATGGACAATGTCGCGATCGTAGCGGTCAATACAACCCTCAAGATGGATCTCCCTGATGTTGAAGCGATCATCATGTTCGAAGCCGACGGGAAGATCAAAGAGACCGTAGATGCGGAAATGACACTCATGAAAAAAATATGCGAAAAGCACAACGGCTATGAGATCAATGCGAGCTATGATGCCGGAGAACGGACCAAGCTGTACGCAGGAAGAAAGAAGTTGTTCGTCGCTCTCTCGCGTTATCAAGCGGGTCTTTCCTGTACATCTTTGGCGGATGATATGGCAGTGCCGTATTCAAAGATGGCGGAGTGCGCACAGAAGATCCACGAGATCGCCGAAAGGAACCATGTCGTCATGACCGCGTATGGACATTGTGGATCCGGATGCATGCACACCAAGATCCTGATGGACCCGACCAAAGCAGAGCAATGGGAAAACGCCAAAAAAGCGGTCGCGGAGGTGTACGACTATGTCCGGTCTGTAGGTGGGACGACCTCTGCAGAACACGGTATCGGGCTTTCGAAAGCACCTTCCTGGAAAAAAGAAAAAGCCGATTCGCTCAAACTGCTCAAAGCGATCAAAAAGGCACTCGATCCGAACAATATTCTGAATCCGGGCAAAATGCAAGATGCGCCTGACGATTGGGTCACTGCAACACGATTGCGGTATCCAGTAGCAGAGAAGTAGGAGAAAACATGGCAGAAAAAAATCTGAATAAATGGCAAGAGGAAATGAACATCTGCATTCGGTGTGCTTATTGCTTCGAAGGATGTCCGGTATTCCAATCAACAAAGTGGGAGTCTGATTCCGCACGCGGTAAGACTATCCTTGCCTATGGATTGCTCACCGGTGAACTCAAACCGTCAAAATACATTGCCGAAAAACTATTCCAGTGCACGTATTGCCGTGACTGCAGTGAACGTTGCTCAGCGAAGGTATCGATCGTTGACATCATCGCGGCGGCGCGGGCCGACCTGGTTGAAGCGGGATTTGCCACTGATATCCATACTGGTATGGTGAAGAACGTCAAGGAAACCGGTAATATCTTCGGCGATAATGAAATAAAGGCGCCGAAACAGAAAGGCACAATACCGGTCTATATTGGTTGCCAGTACCTCGCACGCCCGAATCAAACGAAAATGTACCTAAAAATCCTCGAAAAATTGGGTGTAAAACCCCTGGTCAAGGACGAGATATGTTGCGGCTACCCGCTCTATGCCCTGGGGTTCAGGAAAGAACTCGCAGAACATCGAAAAAAATTCCTTGAGATGTTCCCTGAACAAGAGATCATCGCCTTGTGTCCAACGTGTGCAGCATACATGCACGAGGAATACGGTAAGAAGGTGAAGCATATTACCCAGGCGATACTGGAATACATGCCGGAAAAGAACCTCGGTTTGAAAGCAACTTACCACGACCCCTGCGATCTTTCGCGCGTCATGGGTATCACAGAAGAACCGAGAGAACTTCTCAAGAAAATGGGTATCGAGATCGTTGAAATGGATCGCAACAGGAAAACCTCACACTGCTGTGGCGGTGGCGGCGGCATATTGATGTCAGATGTCGGTCTTTCCGACAATATCGGACTCGTACGCATCAAACAAGCAATTGCTACCGGTGCTCCACTGCTCATCACACCGTGTCCAACGTGCGAACAAGTGTTGAAAAAAGCCGCGGCAACAGCGCGTGAAAATGGTGATGGCGAAATAACGGTGAAGAACCTGAGTGATGTTGTCTGGCAAGCCTTACGATCATAAAAAGAAAGATAACGTACGCTACTCGATACGTACCCGTCACTCAGTAAACAACGGAAGGTACTCGGCGTACCCTTCCTTTTCAAGATCCTCTTTTGAAATGAAACGCAGAGCAGCCGAATTGATACAGTAGCGCAGACCGGTAGGACCGGGACCGTCATCGAATACATGCCCGAGGTGTGAATCAGCGTGCTTACTCCGGACTTCAATCCGGGCCATGCCGTACGTCGAATCCGTATGTTCGACCACATTCCCGGGTTCCAGGGGCTGGATAAAACTCGGCCATCCTGAACCGGAATCGAATTTATCCTTGCTGCTGAACAATGCTTCACCGGACACGATATCCACGTAGATCCCTTCCCGTTTATTGTCCCAATACTCATTATCGAACGGCGGCTCAGTACCGCACTTCTGCGTAACATTATACTGGCGTGAGGTGAGTTTCTTGCGCAATTCCTTGTCACCGGGCTTCGCGCCAACCGGTACCGGCGCTTTTTCATCCTCTTTCCACATGCGCTTCAAATATCCCTCTCTTCCGGATCCTTTTTTATAAAGCCCGTAGCGCAGCGGACATTTTTTGTAGTAATCCTGATGGTATTCCTCAGCCGGGTAGAATTCCGTGAACGGCTTGATGTCGGTAAGGATCGGTATCGCAAACCGCTTCGACGAAGCCAGTTTTGTTTTGGACGCCTCTGCACGCCGTTGTTGTTCGCTGTCGTGATAAAAGATCACGGGTCGATACTGGTTACCGCGGTCCGCGAATTGACCACCCGCATCAGTCGGATCGATCTGCCGCCAGAACACGTCAAGGAGTTGTTCATAACTCACCCGGGACGGATCAAAGTACACCTGGATTGCTTCCACGTGCCCGGTCGCCCCGGAACACACTTCATCATAGGTGGGATTTTCCGTACGCCCCCCGGTATATCCTGCGATCACGTCCTCCACCCCATCGATCCGCTCAAAAGGCTGTTCCATACACCAAAAACAGCCGCCCGCGAAGGTCGCGATCCGCAATCCTTTTTTCTCGCTGATTTTGGCGGTACCCTTTTCCTTCGCATTGCCCCGTGAACAGGTGCTCAGCACTATCGGGACGGCAAGTAACAATAAAAGGAATAGTTTCACATTACCCCCTTATCTATATATTAGACATAAAAAGGGGGAAGGTGTTCAGCCTGATGACCGTCTCTACTCCTCCCAGAACTCAAAGGCATCGATGATATCGAGGTACACGCCATCAAATCCGGCGTCGAGGATCTTTCTGATGTATGAATCGTCATTCCCGTAAATAATCTCCTGCCACTGTGGTTCCCAATAGCGCACTTTGTAGTTGCCTGGCCAGCGAGGGTTCTCTTCGGCAAGCCATTGCGGCGGATCGGTGTCCCATGACGGAGACCAGTAATACCGGTAATTCTCGGCTTCCCCGATACTGCAGTAAGCAAGTACCAAGCGCACGCCGCCGTTGGATTTTTCCTTCAAATATGCTACGTCCTGTGTGCTGAGGATATCACTTCCCTCGTAAAAGAGATCGATGATGAGCACGTCGTAATCGGTTTGCTCGAGCGCATTGATGAAATCCTCCTTTGACGAATAGGCGCCGGTGTTGATGATATAGAGGAAATTGCATGCCCCGGACAGCGTCGTCACATCATTATTATGCATGTTATAGGGTACAACCGGGTACAATGGGATGGAATTCAGATCCCGTTGGTCTGCGGCAAAGGAAATATACCCGACACCGGCGTTCCATTCATATGAACTATCCACATGTTCCGGGGTCCAGCAATAGTCAGTGACAAGGACCTCGATACCCACATTCTGAGCACATTCGAGAAACCCGATCATGTAGCCGGTCTCTTCATCCGGCGTCTTCACATTATCCTCGTCGTAACCGAAAAAGAGGTCCTCACGGCCTACGCCATCGATCGCCCCGGCATAGGCCGGGGCAAGGGATCCGCTTGACTCCCCGTCCATCGTGAGCAGTTCCTGCCCATTCTGAGGAATGACAAGAAACCCATTCGAAATACCGCGGGCATATGAGCTGATATTCTGTACGAACGTACGCATTTCTTCGCGGTAATCGAGTTCCTCTGTATCCTTACTGCACAAGCACAATCCTGCAAGGAGAGCACACGCGACTACCGTCATGATCCTATTGATCATAGACCTCCCCTATGTATTACATTCATCCGGGTGATCGAACATAACCTCGTGCCCGGTACTGGCATCGATCAGAACGCCGCACGTACCGCGTAGCTCCAACCGGTAGACGGCTTTAGTCCCATCATCCCATGTTATTATAACCGCGCCCTTCTCTACCTGGTAGCATCCTGTCTGCTCGCCGTATTGCACAGCGGTAATCTCCTGCGTTTTCTCATCATATTCATAAAAGGTTCCCCAATCCACATAAACAACACCGTCATCATGGAACACCATCTGACCGCCGGTCGCGGTAATCGGTTCTACGTGGTTGTACCACTGCACTCTCGGGAGCAGTCTCGTCAGCGACGTATCATTCTCCAGATCAAACCCCATCCAGACATTGAACAAAACGGTCTGCGCAACCTCGTGGAAAAGAGTATCATTGGTGATCTTCGGAAGCATACTGGAATCCTGTTCAATCGCCCAGCACAGGCACTCCAGGATCGACTCGATGTACGCATCATAATCGCACGCCAGACCCTGGAACCGGAGTATCGAGAGCACGCGAGCCCTTTTCACAAAAACGAGTGGTGAATCATAGGCGTCATAGTAATATTCAAGCGCATGATCGTAATCACCCTGCGTGAATGCTTGATCACCGAGCAATTCAGTATCTTTCCCGTTCTGCAGCAGGAGGAGCACGAGGAGTATATTCATCAAGACCATTTTACGTCGTGAGTATCATGTGTCAAGTCCATTGACAAATATGTTTGCAGTTATTATAATCGCAAAAAGGAGGCAGGTATGAATAGAGTAATCGTATTTTTTGTATGCGTGTCGCTATCCTTCGCCACGGTCATCCATATACCCGGAAACTACCCAACGATCCAGCAGGGCTTGAACGCCGCGCAGAACGGCGATACGGTCCTTGTCGCGGCAAATACCTATATCGAGAATATTTCCTGGCCAACCATTGACGGGATCAGGCTCATGTCAGAATCAGGGGCCTCGTCAACGATCATTGATGGTAATGCCGCCGGGCGTACGATCACGTTCCCGAATTACTCGTTTACCCTGAACACGGTCATCACCGGATTTACGATCGAAAATGGTAGCGCGGAAAGGGGCGCGGGCATGTACGTGTATGGATCCCCGTACATCATGGGCAACGCAATCCAATATAACGTGGCACAAGGAACCTCAACCTGGGTATATGGCGGCGGTATTTTCCTTGACGGCAGCGGCGCACCCCGGATCGAAGCGAATACATTCACGGGCAACTCCTGCCACGGCGAATACTGGAACCATGGCGGCGGA
>JAFGPO010000034.1 GCA_016936155.1 Caldifarciminota bacterium | reverse complement strand
CGATGGGGTCAAATCTTCACATTTCACATTTTGTCTTACTGCGTTTCCATCAGGATTCTAAATTCTGTGCTTTTTTTAGAAATAGACTAACACCCTCACCCCACCCTCTCCCTCTACAGGGAGAGGGGATTTGACTGGATTCCTCCGCCACAGGCGGACAAGGGATCACAGTCCGGAATAACCCCCACACCTAATAGAGTTTAAGCCAAGATCCTTTCGAAAACACATTTTTGGTGATTGAACGAAAGGTGCGAGGATTCAGGATATGAACAGGCTGCATCAAAACCATGTTTTGTTGACTTTCCAACCTTAATTCAGTATAATGATGCGTGAAAAAGACCCTTGCCGTGATAAATGATCTGAAAAAACAGGGGATTATAGAAGATTACGCTATTGGCGGTGGTATTGCCGCAATCAATTACATCGAACCAATTTTAACATACGATCTTGATGTCTTTGTCATCCTTTCGAAAACATCAGATAAGCATATTGTCGATCTCAGTAAACTGTTCGACGAATTAAGAAAAAAAGAGTACCAATGGCAGAAAGAACACATAATCATTGAAGGAGTACCGGTGCAATTTATCCCGGCTGATGCGTTGGAAATTGAAGCGATACATAACTCAATTGAGATTGATTATGAAGGAATTCCGGCAAGGATATTCTCGGCTGAATATCTCATAGCCATCCTGGTGAGAGCAGGGCGGGCAAAAGACATCGACAAGGTTAGAAAACTCCTGGAACAAGCCGCGATAGACCATAAAAAACTGAAGGCGATATTGGTTCAATATGATTTGGTGAATAAATACCAAGAAGAGTTTCAGTCATATGAAAAAAAGCAATAAGAAGAACGAATATGTAAACGGGGATATCAATCTGGTGCGCGAAAGAATATTTGCGAACAAGGAAAGGTTTCACAACACGCAGGCAAAACTGCCTCTCCCCGAAAAAATACGATTATTGGTCGAACTACAGAAAATCGCCAATGCAATCAAAAGGAAATCCGCTACAGAACCCGGTTTTATCTGGCAGATATAAACAACCGGGTATTGGGGTCAAATCTTCACATTTCACAATTGGTTTACATAGACCAAAGGGCAGGCCCTCTCCTTTGCCGGAGGCGGACACACATCGACAGGGGGAGAGAATTTCCCTGGATTCCTGTTGTAATTTACCCCGTACTCGATACGGGGCAGGAATGACACCATTAGACATAATTTTCCAGCATGGCAGGCGCGGTACTTGCGCCGCCACTGTGCGATATATATAATCATCCATGAATGACGGAACGCGCCCCTTGCGCTGGATCATGTATCCGAACCAGAGCGAAAAATTCCCGTGCCGCCTTTTCATAGAGGAAAAGCCCGGCGTATTTCTCGTGCTCGCGGTCCAGGCGCGCTGGCCCGGCCCGAATAAGAAGGTTTACTGCTTGAAAGAAAAGTCCTGCACAGTGCAAGATCTGCCTGAGGACGGTCCGATCGAAGAGTGCACGATCCAGGACATCCACTGGTACGGCAAGAAACTCAATGTGCTGCTGGACCGGAAAACAAAGAAACGTTCGTGGTTTTTGTTCTTGAAAAAAGAATACAAACAGAAACCGGGCGAGTTCTATGACCAGATCTTCTGGATCACCCAGGCGTCGATCGTCACGCGCCGGCCCGGCGCGTACATCCCCAGGGTGCGGCAGCCGGCGGCGTGCGAGATCATCATCGACACGCGCGAGCGCTACCCGTACAAGTTCGGATACGCTCATATCACGCGCCAGAACCTGCCGGCCGGCGACTATGGCCTCGTGAAAGACGGCACGATCATCGCAATCACCGAGCGCAAAACCCTGGACAATTTCCTCCACGAGATCAGCACCTACGATGTGTTCAAGGCCGCACTGCGCGAACTGAGCATGTTTCAGTTCCGTGCCGTGGTGTTCGAATCACCGTACAGCGATTTTCTCAATCCCAGGCGGGTCAAACCGTACAGCGCAAACTACATCGCCGACGTGCTCGCCGACTGCATCACGAGTTTCCCGGACATCCAGTTCATCTTCTGCAGCAACCGCAAATTCGCCCAGGAGTGGGTCAACCGCTGGTTTCAGAGGATCAATGCCGGGGACGAACCTTTTAAGGTGCGGACTACCTGAGAAATTTGCGTTTGCGCAGAACCTATGCCAGATACTTCTTTTTGAGCGCTCTTGCCCGGTTCATCCCCTGGGGCGTGAGTATCACTGACTTGGAGCGGACGCTGCCGCGGATCTCGTCTTTCTCGACCAGCGTATTGATGATATCGAAATCATAGCCTTTCCACGTCCGGTTTACTATGAGCGGATTCTGTTTATTACCCATGTTTTCCTGCCAGCTCGTCAGGAACATGAGCAGGAGCGTCAGTTCCTCGATCTGTTCTTCCATTTTCATTTCTCCTTGAGCCAGTATACTGCTCTGTACATGGATTTCAAGGAGCCAATCCCTGTTGCCCACACCTTGACTCGCGGGGTTCGCTCAATTCTTCGAGATCTACGATCTCTCATTTCACTCGAGACTTGCAGCAGGCTTCAGATTCTACAGATTCTCCGGAAGCAGACGATTACCCTCACCCCAACCCTCTCCCTCAACAGGGAGAGGGGATATTATTGACAGCGCTGTCGCCGCGTCAATCCTTTGAAAAGCCGATTTTTCTCTTGCGTGGAACGGGTGGTTCCATGAGCTGACGGATGGCTTCGAAAACGACTCGAAACTGTTCATCATATTTTTTCTCAAGTTCATCAATCTTATGCATAATATCCTTGTGTGTTGCTAATGCTTCCCTGAGTTTAATGAATGCCCTCACAACTAAAATACTTGTTTGAACAGCGATAGGACTGTTTAATACTGAAGCAAGCATTACCGCGCCGTGCTCAGTAAACGCATAAGGCAGAGCAGGTGAGTATTTGAGCACATGGAGGTGGTCGCATTTTGCGACCACCCTTTGCTTTTCTTTTCTTGTCAATTGAAACATGAAATCCTCGGGGAACCGTTTCATATTCCTTTTGACCTGCTCATTCAACCTCTTTGTTGAAACACCATAGAGGGCTGCCAGATCTTTATCCAATATTACTTTTTGGTTACGGATCACCAGTATCCTTTTTTCTATACGTTCAATAGGCACTATTTCTTTTGGCACAATCTACTCCTTTCATAATCCACTGCATGAAAAAAGGCATGATCCCTGCAGCGCTGTGCTGCAGGCTGATCATACCTTCTCGCGCTTGATTATAGCCAGGGATCGTACAGAGTCAAGAATGAAACTGGGGGCCTCTCAATTCTTCGAGATCTTCGACCTCTCACTACGCTCGAGATCTACGACAGGTAAATCCGGAATGACACAAGGGAGAGATCCTTCGTCATGAAACAACATCATGACTCAGGATGACAAAAGGGGAAGGAACATCAGCGTCAGGATGACAAAGAAAGGAACTTCTCGATGCGTTTCACCCCGTAACATAACCCGCTTACAATGCAAATATGTCCTCATTGTTATAACTTATCCCAATTTATCCACCTGCTTTTGGGAGTTCTCTATGTAACGGGGCTGCGCTTACTCAAAGCGTAATGTCTGGATTCCGGACTAAATCAAAAATCTCACGCAAATACGTGATTTATTGTTTTATGTTGATATGGTTATTGCTTGCGTATTATTTTGCGTGCAATTTGCGTGCAATTTGCGTGCAACTATTTTCCGGTCTGATCAGGTAAAATCAATGTATAACGGATAGCCCGACCAATACCTTGTGGCCTTATCAGTTGCTTCGCCTGGAGATCTTCAAGGTCATAATTTGCGGTCCGCAAAGAAATCTTGCATGTTTTCGCATACTCAGCGCGGCTTATCGTATTTTTCTCTACGAGACACTCCAGGATTTTCTGCTGACGCGGGTTCAAATCCAGTTTTTTGGTCTTCTCAAGCAGGACCTCCTTTTTAATGATCTTCTCCCCCTTGCTCTTCACGTCGATCATCTGCGATTTTAAGCCGTCCACAAAATATTCGATCCATCCGGTCATATCCATACTATTTTTACGCACGCTTTGCAACGCCGTATAATACGCCGGTCGATCTTTATCATAGTAGCCGGACAGGACAAAAAGACGTTTGAAATCATAACCGGTTTTATATAATATAAGAGTTGAAAGCAACCTTCCTGTCCTGCCATTGCCGTCCAGAAAGGGATGAATATGTTCAAACTGAAATTGTGCAACACCAGAAACAATGACCGGTGAGAGTTTTCCTGTGCTGCTATTAATCCAATCAACCAGTTCTTTCATTAAAACAGGGACATCGAATGCGGGCGGGGGCGTATAGATGATCTCATTGGTCAATGAATTCACTATATAGTTCTGCACGCGACGATAATTCCCAGGATCAGCATCATTGCCTCTCACCTCTTTGACCAATATTTTGTGGATCTCTCTTATCAACCCTTCGGTTAGCAATGTATCAGCGCCCATATACTTTGATACGTAATCGAGGGCTGACCGGTAATTGGTCAATTCCATCTTGACATCACGCGATACCCCCGGTACTTTCTTGCCGGCAAAGATCTTTCTTGCCTGTTCAAGGGTTATCCCGGTACCCTCAATGTGCGTAGAATGATGCGACTCCTCACGTAATGACTCTTCCTGCATCTGAGAAAACCATGATTCTTTGATTTTTATCGCATCGAGGAATCCGCGGACGCGCTCGATATCAACCAATGCATTGCTGATCTTTACGTTCATGCTAAAACGCGGTCTGAATGCCATATACATGTATACCGGTTTTTGTTGAAAAGTCAACAGATCAAGAAGTGCGGTTACCGGGCGATCGTCACCAGGTACCAAGGAACTTCTCGATGCGTCCTTCCCCCATACGATTAACATCCTACGGGGCAGCGCGACAAGCTCAGGACTTACTCGACGAGAAAAAATACATTCAGCGTACTTTAACTACTTTCGTGACGATCGCGCCGTTCTCTTCAATAAAGTATATTCCCGGCGCGGGGTTCAGGGTATGGATCTCCCGGCCCGTGATGTCGAAAACCTTGTAATGCTTTCCCTGGGGCAGGACCAGGGGTCCGGCAAAAATGGTTGCGCCAATATATGCACGTTCCTTATATTTCACCAGAGGCCGTTCCGCCACCGTGGTCTGGTCATACCAGTACCTGCCCATATCCGTGATCGTCGAGTCCGGATCATACGGTGATGCCGGGTCGCCGGCGTCGATGCAAGGCGAGAATTCGGTCAGATGGAAATCGCCGGTGGCGGTGTCCGCGAACATCGGTTCCATGAAGATATTGTAGTAGATGTCGCAGGAATCGCCGTTGAGATTCACCCGGTCGAGCTCTCCGAAGCCGGATGGCACGTTGCCGATTATGTCACCTCCCTCATGGCCGTAGAAGTCGCTGTACTCGACCATGAGTGAGCCCTGGTTGTAAATGCCGCTACCAGGATAAAGATAGAAGTTATAGTTGTAGGATATGATGCTGTTCGTGATGTCTGAGGTGCTCCCGCTGCCTGCGATGCTTATGCCGCTCTTTTCATCATTCCAGCTCATGTTCCCGGAGACGGTGCAGTGGTCAAGGACGAGATTCCCGTTCGTTACGGCTATGCCTCCCCCGTACCCCGCTGCGTCGTTTTCGAAGACCGTGCAGTAGGACAGGGTTGCGCTGGCGTCAATCAGGGAAATGCCGCCGCCGCCATTTGTCGGCGTCGCATTATCGAAGCCTGTATTGCCGTATATGGCGCAGTCGGTGAAGGTCGCCGTGCTGCCATTGGTTAGCGCAACGCCGCCCCCGTTTTTACCATTCGAGTAGTTGTCGCTGATAGTGCAGTCTGTGAAGGCCACCGAAGCGCTGCCGCCGCACGATACGCCGGCACCTCTCTGCTCCGACCAGTTACCGCTGATCGTGCAGCCGGCGAAGCTGTTGG
>JAFGPO010000033.1 GCA_016936155.1 Caldifarciminota bacterium | reverse complement strand
GCACACGACCGGGGTGACGCCTTTATTGAGCATTGCGAGCAAGGTCTGTGTGATCTCCGGGCGGCATCCTGAATTACCCTTGGCGTGGACATTGATGCGACTTGCCATTGCGCCACGCACGTGCTCCAGGGGTGCCGGGTCGCCGATGCCTGCAGCGTGATTGTAGATAAGCCAGTGCTGGAATTGCCTCATCTGGTCGTCAGTGAGCGTAATTTCGGAGAACTCTCCGATGCCGGTATTAATGCCGTACATGATTTCACGCGCTTTGATCTTCTTCTCGATCATGGCGCGACAGGCCTTGATGCGCTCCAGGGCATCGGGATGCAATTCCACCGGTTCTCCGTGGCGTGCGATACGCACGATTTTTTCGATCGTCAGACTCTTTCCATCAAGTATTATGGACATGAAAGCCTCTCTTTGCTGTAGAATTATTGAAGTGTTCAATCATGGGTAATTCTATGGTATGCAGGAATTTTCAAAAGTCAATGGAGAGTGAGACGAAGAACATTAAGATCGTTGAGTGCGTTAGGTTCGTTGTTCTCGTTCATTTCGTTATTAGGTAACTTGGTAATTGGGTAATTCAAAGACATTCGTTATTACGTTATTACGTAATTGCGTAATTGAACGACAAACACGTTAATTTCGTCTTGAAACAAGCATGTGAAAATTCGACAGCATGGGAAGAACAAGGTGCGGGACGCCTTACGCCTACGCTATACGCTTTACGCTCTACGCCCTACGCTCTACGCTTTACGCTATACGCCTTACTTTGTTTCAATAAGTGTGATGTTGATTTTAGCCGATTTTGCGGTATACTGAATCTACCCATGAAGGCAGTATCCAGGAATTTCATATCGCTGTTTTTGAGCGATGCCGTAAGCCGCGTATTCGGGTTTCTCGCCACGGTGTACATCGCCCGGATACTTACGGTCGAAGGTTTTGGATTGATCCACTACGGCCTTGCTTTTTTAACCTATGCCATGCTTTTGACCAATCCCGGAGTGACGACGATCGGCGCGCGCGAGATCGCACGCGACCGCAGTAACACCCGCATTGTATTCGAGATCCTCGGATTGAGGATTACGCTGAGTATCGTAGTACTCGTGCTTTGTGGTGCAGGGTTGCTGCTCATTCCCGGCGATCCGGCAACGAAAAACATCATGCTGCTCTATTTCATCGCGTTGATCCCTTTCTCATTCCTTCTTGAGTTCGTATTCCAGGGACGTGAGGAAATGGAGTATATCGGGGTGTCACGAGTCCTGCAGTCGGCGGCATATGTTGTATTCCTGGTCGTTCTCGTACACGGTCTTGAGAACCTCGTCTTTGTTCCGGTGTCCTATTTGATCGGATATGGGCTCGCAACAGGATTTCTCATCTTTTCGTTTTTCCGGCGGTACCATGGTTTCCGTATCCGCTTTTCCTTCCGTTTCTGGCGCGAGCTTCTCATTGTCGCAACGCCGGTCGGCCTGGCAACGGTTTTTAACCAGGCCGCCCTGACTTTGCCACCGATAATACTCGGCATATTCCATGCCAAAGAGGTTGTCGGTGTATACAGTGCTTCCTACAAGATAATCATCATGTTACTCATCATTGAACGGGTATTCCACTATGTTTCTTTTCCTGTATTATCAAAACAATTCGCCTCGGCGCCGACGAAATTGGGCGGTACTTTCTCCCTGTTGGCGCGCATCATTATGGCGATCACTGTCCCGGGTGCGATCGGGGGTGCTATCATAGCGGGTCGTCTCATTGCCCTGATCTATGGACCCGGATACGAGAGTGCAGTATTTGTATTGCAGCTCCTGTTATTCTACTTCATGGTCGCGCCCTTGAATTCCATTTTCGGGTACGGGTTGGTCGCGGTTGACAAGCAGCGCCGTTTCCTCTTTGTTATTACGATCACTGCATTTGTGAACACGGTTTTGATCATTCTCCTGGGCATCAAATTCAGCGCTCCAGGTGCTGCCGCTGCTCTTGTCATCAGCGAGATCATCGGTTTGGCTGTCATGACCCGCGAATTAAAAAAGACCGTTTCATTCATCGGTGTTCGTTATGGCTTGAAATCTCTGATCGCGGCGCTGATCATGGGTGTTGCCATGTTCGTGCTTCGGATGTTCCCTCTGTGGATCGTCGTTCCCGTCGGTTTCGTGGTCTATTCCTGTATGGTGTTTGTCCTGCGATTATTCACGGTGAAGGAATTAAAGAACCTACAAAGATCGCTCGTTGCCTGATGTTGTTGACTAATACCATAAAATCGCTATAATATATCCGGGTTTCATGTAGAAACAAAGGCACAATCGATCCGTATCGCGTCAAGCATACGGACATTAACTATCCTGCAAACAGGGAGGTAGTATGAAAGATTACAAGAATTTAATAAACGGTAAACTGGTAGATTCGGTCTCCGGGCGGACGTTCGAGAACCGTAATCCTGCGAATTGGGATGAAGTTGTGGGGGTATTCCCAAAGTCGAACGCCGAGGATTTACATAAGGCGATCGATGCAGCGAAAAAAGCATATCCCGCATGGCGTGCCATACCATGGCCGAAACGGTCTGAGATCATGCGCAAGGTCGCTGAGATAATGGTGGCGAAAAAGGAAGAATTATCCTGTTTAATGACGCGCGAAATGGGCAAGGTGATCAAGGAGACGCGGGGTGATACGCAGGAGGGTATCGATACTGCGCTTTACGCCTCCACTGAGGGACGAAAGTACTTCGGGTACACCCTGCCCTCGGAACTGCCGAATAAATCATGCTGGACGCGCCGTGACCCGCTCGGTGCGTGGGGACTCATCACGCCGTGGAATTTTCCGATCGCCATTCCGACCTGGAAGGCATTCCCCTGCCTCTTGAGCGGCAATACCGCGGTTATCAAGCCGGCGACATACACGCCTGCCTGCGTGGGCGAACTCGGCGCGATACTTCAGGAAGCCGGGGTTCCTGACGGTGTGTTCAATGTGGTATACGGCGGTGGTGGTGAGATCGGTGAGGCTTTGCTGAATAACAAGGATATCGTCGGTATTTCGTTCACCGGATCATCGGACATCGGCAGGCGGATCGGCGAGGTGTGCGGTAAGACACTCAAGCGCTGTTCCCTTGAACTCGGCGGCAAGAACGGTCAGGTTGTGCTTGCGGATGCGGATCTGGACCTGGCGCTGGAAGGTGTTCTGTGGGGCGCGTTCGGTACAACAGGTCAGCGGTGCACCGCAACCTCCCGGTGCATCATCGAGGCGCCGGTATATGATCGGTTCATTGAAATGCTTAAAGCC
Source organism: Caldifarciminota bacterium (assembly GCA_016936155.1). Taxonomy (GTDB): domain Bacteria; phylum Hydrothermota; class Tepidihabitantia; order SM23-42; family SM23-42; genus JAFGPO01. Next base: position 59 of record JAFGPO010000033.1, on the reverse strand, counting down.
AGAGTGGAAACGTTGAAGATCGGGGATGGTTTGGATGAGAAAAATGATGTGGGGCCGCT
>JAFGPO010000032.1 GCA_016936155.1 Caldifarciminota bacterium | reverse complement strand
GATATTCACGCAGTGTACTCACGAGCATTCCCGGTTCATCAATCTCCTTAGTCATCACATCATGACTGTTCACCGATCCCGTGTACTGGACGATCGGTCGGATCATGCAGTCAAACGTGCGCGTATTCCAGGTCGTCTTGTCGAATGAGGATTTTGTTCGGTACGTATCGGTTTCGTTATCGAACAGGATGTACTCAAATGTTGAATCTGACCCTGGATTATTAAAACCGACCATACCCGGGGTCCATATCCCGATCCAGAAATCACCCGGATTTACACTCACCGGTGTCAATGCCATGTTATAGGTCAACCACTCCGTGATCTCGGTGCTCACTGCCGTAACCGGTGTATGGGCACCAGAGTGCATTTGTGTACCAGGATCACCACTCGCATTATCCCACACAAACAGTGTGCACGGCACGACATTAGGCGTTTGTGCATTACCCCGGCGGCGCCACATGTAGTACATGATACCGGTAATATTCCCCGGACGTTCAATCGAGAACCGCGACGCCGCATAGAAAGAATCTCCTGAATACCATCGCGCCGTACCGTCATCGATCGCCAAAGTATCCGTGTTGGAACACAGCACATCTCTGGTCAATGTATCATTACTCCGATCCTGATCCGTGCCTAACTGTGTATAGCATGAACAAATATATGTTCCCCCATTCCAGTTGGGCATCCACCCGGCGAATGTCACGGTATCCGCATCGAACTTGCCCAGGGTCTTGGAAATCGCTTTCGTATCGGTGTAAATCTGTTGTCCGGATGAATCAATCTTCATGGTCACGTTAAACCCGGTTTCTGCACTGCTCCCCAAATTTTTGATGATCACGGATGGAATAACCGGCATTGCTGTAATTTGATGGGTAGTAGGGGTGACAATGGATTGCATTGATACATCATGGACGCCTGATGGCGGATATTTTACGATCGCGCGTATGCACCAGTTATAAGCGCTGAATGTATTCCAGGAAGTACCATTTGCAGAGTATTTACTCCGTCCGGTTCCAGGCCCATTATCGGCAATCACCCATGGACCACCAGCACCACCTGGACACTGAAATCCGATATGGAAGTCGCCACTAAAAAATGGATGACCGGTAATGTTAATATCTTTCCATCCGGTAGTAGAGTTTGCATAGGTCTGGGGTCCTGTCTTCACGGTTCCAGGTAAACCTGACGCGTCATTCCAGGTGTACAGATAGTAATTTCCTGCACCCTGACTAAAGAAATTAATGGAAAGTACCGAGCACGGCTGTTCCGGACTGCAACGCACTGCCCAATAATAGTTAGCATCGTTGAAATACCACGCAGGGGCATTAGTATCATACACCAGAGTATCAATACTCCCTGACGATGGTGGAACTACGTTGATCGTTGTCTGCAACGTATCGTTCACCCTATTTTGATCGCCAGTCATGGTCGCGAAGATCTTAAACGAATATGTACCAGCGGCTGGATTCCACTGCTTGAATTCAACAATCTCGGCATTTTGCGTGTATTCGTTATTCGGTGGTAGGTTGGACACCTGTACGGTATCCGCGTATGCCACGCCAAATAACGTAGCCTGTGCTACTACATTAAATGTAGCCAGTCCTGTACCCCGGTTCTGCACCACGGCTTTTGGATGTATCGAAATATATGCAGGCGGAGATGCTGGAACATCGACCATTTCATTCACCGACACGTTCGTATTATATATCTCGACTGCTTCATAGCAGTTGGCAATACCCGCGCCCATGAGCCCGGCATATTCCGGGCTCTTGTGTTCGTTATAGTCAGCAGCCCTGATAAGCCGCTCCCGGATCTGCGTCGGGGTCAAGGAAGGATTATCCGAAAGCATGAGTCCGGCAATGGCAGCCACTGCCGGCGTCGCAAAAGATGTCCCACCGTAATCCGTGGTATATCCGGTAGAACTACAGCAATATTGAGCATCGCCCGGGGCGATGATATCGACCCATTCACCGATATTGGAGCCAACGCCATTACCCCAATCCCAGAGCTGACCAGTAGCGTCACACCCGCCGACGGCGACTACGATACCGTAATAGGCAGGCCACCCTGGCTCCGGATTTGCTGCATCATTGCCCGCCGATGCGAACGAAATCACGCCCTGTGACCAAGCCCACTCGAATGCTGATTCAAGACCAGCTGGATTACCGCCAAAGCCAATGCTCTCGCTGAGTATATCAGCGCTGGCAGTGTTCACTGACCATGTGATCGCGGTAATATTGTCTGATGCGGACGTGAAAACATATCCGGTCCAACGCACTCCCTGGGTCGTATTCCAGCCACCGCATAAACCGGACATGCCAGTACTGTTGTTCAAACGAGCGCACGCAACGCTTGCGCACATTGTTCCGTGGTCTCCAGAACCTGTCGTCCCACCTTTAAAACCAAGATAGTTTCCGCTGAGGTCCGCATGAGTTTCATATAAACGCTCGATATCAAGGATCGAAATCCTCACCGTATTACTCCCGTACCTGGGGATCGCCCAGCATTCAGGTCCCTTTACAATGCTGTCCGACCAATCATAATACGGATCATTGGGTATCGTACGTGGAATATTATCAGCCTCGTGTAGGAACGGTAAATAATTTGGCGATACTTCCTTTACCCCGCTGACATTCCGGTATTCCTGGGATACTGCTTCAAGATCCATGTCTTCTGGGACCTTCATCAAGAATATCAGGTCCAGCCCAAACTCCTCTCCCTGAGGAAGGTTCTCTTTAATAACGCGCGAAATATCAAATACGCCATACTTATAATTCAACACATCGAGTTTGGGGACAGTGAACGATGCGCTCCCGTCCGTAATCGTAATGCTCACTTTGTCACGCATATCATTATGCAGTTGAATAAGCATCTCCCCTTTCACGTAAAGATTCTCTTGTGGTTTATGCCAGGTTTCCCCGATTCTCTTGGTCTTTATGTCCGGAGTATCGTGCGGGAGAATATCTAAACCAGCGAAACGCGTGGGGTGAAGTTCGGTAAATGGATATTGTTCTCCAGTATAGGGAGGCCCAGATTCAGCAAGTTTCTTCTGGAAAGCGACCATACCGGTTTTGATCTTAGTGCTCCGTTCGAATTTAATATCATATGAAGTACCTTTTTGTGCAATGATTTTGTTCTTGGCGTTCGCCTGGTCAATAACATCGGATTCTGTAACAATTCGATGGTTGATCTGCAACACTTGGTTATCAGCCATTGATGTTGTCTTCTTCGCACCTGCATACATGAACCCGGCGAGCAGGCCGATGAACATGCACGCAAGAAATATTTTCACACTCCTATTCTTCATACCTTCCTCCTGTGGTTGTGTGTTATATAAACAACAATAAGACTACTTTTCTTAGGATCTTATTATATATAAAATCCTCCTGTAAAGCAACACTCCCTCCCATCATATATTTAAAATGGGAGCAATGTCGAGACTTAAGTATAGTATTTCTTCTCGTCTTTGTAGATAAAATATTATACTAAACAATGCCGGAGTGTCAAGGGATAAAAACACGGCAAACGCGATACGCTACTTCGCTAAACGCTACCCAGGAGCGCAAACCGAAGGCCGTAAGCACTAAGCCGTAGGCCGAGAAATTAAGCGTATAGCGTAGGGCGTAAGGCGTTCCTATGTGTCATTACGAGGGACGCATCCCCGCATAAAGAACACGGGATTCTCAATTTTTCCTACCGCATCATAGATGCGCATAAAATTGGAATAGGCATAAGCAGAGAACCCAGACACTAAACAGTGTTTAATGGTGCAATGTCAAAACTTCAGTGGGAAATGATAATTCTAAGGAAGCATATCAGGCCATCAGAATATCAGCATGAAGGATATCAGCAAACCAGAGGATCAGGTGTTGAAATATCTCCGTCATCTTTCTGTTGCATCGTTGTCATCAAGCCACGCGCGCGTGGCTTGCTTGACACCATGCGCTTTTAGGCTATAATGGACTATGAAGCGGTCGGTTAAGAACATGCCGCAGGACGAACTATCCAATGGATTGACAGTCCTGCTCGATCAGGAACCGGATATCGACAGGAATATTCTGCAATCCGGGTTCATTCAATGGCAGCCGTACTATGACATGTACATTTTAAATGATGAAGTGGTCGTCTCGCTCGAGATCGCCGGTATCGATCTAAAGGATGTGCTGATATACGCCCATAAATCGCACGTTACGATCACCGGTACCCGGCGACGCCCGCTCCAATTCACCCCTGAGTGTTGTCGGTTCCACACCAGCGAAATCCCTTATGGCCGGTTTTTCCGGCGTATTGAATTCCCGGTCCCGGTTCTGCCGGACAAACAGCGCCACAATGTGTACAATGGCTTGCTTACGCTCTTTTTCCCGGTTATCCAGGAACGGGTAATCCCGATCGAGGATGAATAATAACACGAAAAAAACTGCTATGGAAGAACAGATCATTGATATTCCAAATGAAATAGGCATTATCCCGATCAAGGGCGGGGTGGTATTCCCGGAACAGCCGGTTCCACTCATCATCCACACGCCGAAACTGGCAAAACTCATTGATGAAATCCTGACTACGAATAAACTCGCCGGTGCCCTCACTCAGCGCGATCCAAGCGTCGAAGAACCGAAGCCCGAGGAAGTATTCCAGGTCGGGTGTATCATCCAGATCAACAAAATGCTCAGGTTCCCGGATGGCACGATCCGGCTCCTTATCAAGGGACTGAGCCGCTTTAAAGTCGAACACTTTATCCAGACCGAACCGTATTTAAAGGCATCGATCGACATCGTGGGCGGCGAGCACAAGAAAACCATGGCGCTCGAAGCCATGATGCGCAATACCACGACCATGTTTCAGAATCTCATTTCGCTCGCGCCGTACCTGCCCGACGAACTGGGCGCGATCATTCTCAATATCGACGACCCGGGACGTCTCGCCGATTTCGTCGCCAGCTACACGAATTTCGACTACCACGAAAAACAAAGCCTGCTCGAAACGATCGATCCTAAAGAACGCCTTGCAAGAATCATTTCCCTGCTCCAGAAGGAGATCAGCATCCTGGAACTCGGCGCCAAGATCCGATCACAGGTCAAGACCGAACTTGACAAAGGTCAGCGTGAATTCTATTTGCGCGAACAATTAAAAGCGATCCAGAAGGAACTCGGCGAAACCGACGACCACTCCCGGGAGATCCAGGAACTGAGCAAAAAAATCAAGGATGCTACGATGCCGGCGGAAACGGAACAGGTCGCGCTCAAGGAATTGGACCGCCTGTCGAAAATGCCGCCGCAAGCCGCCGAATACACGGTCGCGCGCACCTACCTTGACTGGCTCATCACCCTGCCGTGGACCAGGGCGACTGACGATAACCTCGACATCAAGCGCGCGGAAAAGATCCTCAATGAGGATCATTATGACCTGGACAAGGTCAAGCAACGCATCCTTGAATATCTTGCGGTTAAAAAGCTGAAGCCTGATTCCAAGGGAACGATCCTTTGCTTTATCGGGCCGCCCGGCGTGGGGAAAACCTCGCTGGGCCGTTCGATCGCGCGCGCCCTGGGCAGAAAATTTGTCCGCATCTCGCTCGGCGGCATCAAGGACGAGGCTGAGATACGCGGACACCGCAGGACTTATGTCGGGGCACTTCCAGGCCGGATCATCCAATCGCTGAAAATGTGCGGGACCAATAATCCGGTCTTCATGCTCGATGAGATCGACAAGGTCGGCGCGGATTTCCGCGGCGATCCCTCTTCGGCACTCCTTGAGGTGTTGGATCCAGAGCAGAACAACTCTTTTTCCGATCATTATCTTGAGGTACCCTTTGACCTGTCCAATGTTATGTTCATCGCGACCGGGAATATCGTCGACCCGATCATCCCGGCACTCAAAGACCGCATGGAGATCATCGAACTGCCCGGGTATATTTTGGAAGAGAAGATACAGATCGCCCGCAAGTACCTGATCCCGCGCCGGATCTCGGAAAGCGGTTTGAAATCCAAAAATATCCAGTTCAATAAGACCGCCCTTTTAAAAATTATTGCCAGTTACACCCGGGAAGCCGGCGTGCGCAACCTCGAACGCGCGATCGGCACGATCTGCCGGAAGGTCGCGAAACGCGTCGCCGAAGGCAAACATCAAACGGTTCACCTGATGAACAGAAACGTCATGAAGTATCTGGGACCGCCGCGCGCGTATGCTGAAGTCGCGGCACGGCGGGGTGAAATCGGGGTCGCAACCGGTCTGGCATGGACCCCGTACGGCGGCGAAATCCTGTTCATCGAATCGATCACGCTCCCCGGGAAAAAGGATCTTATCCTTACCGGACGGCTCGGCGATGTTATGAAGGAATCATGCCAGGCCGCCCTGTCTTATCTAAAGACAAAAATGAAAACCTGGAAATTACCCGATGATATCCTGGAAAATTCCGATGTACACATCCACGTGCCATCCGGAGCGATCCCGAAAGATGGGCCCTCAGCCGGCCTGGCGATCGCCATGTCGCTCGCCTCGTTGTTCAGATCGCTCTCGATCGATCCGACGGTCGCTTTTTCCGGCGAGATCACCCTGACCGGCCGTGTGCTCCCGGTCGGCGGGATAAAGGAAAAGGTCATCGCAGCAAAGCGCGCCGGCATCCAGACCATTCTCCTGCCCCAGGAGAACAAACATGACCTTAATGAGATTCCCAAACGGGTCAAGGCGGACCTCACGTTCATCCACGTCAAAACCATCGATCAGGCATTGAAGATCGTGTTTCCCAACAAAAAGAAAAAGAGTGTGCGCGCATGATCCTTTTCCTCCTGTTGTGTCAGATCGAGTGGCAGGCGATGAATCGTCCGTACAGCGATGCTGAGCAGGAACTCATAATATACTACACGCTCCCCAGCGATAAACTGCACGTTGTCACCATGCACGATGAAGAGTATGTCAAATACGAAGTGCAATTGACCGTGTTCGACGGCAAAAAGAACCAGCTGCACGGGGACTTCTGGGAGCGCCAGTACCCGGCATCGCAGGAAGAGATCGAAGATTCGATCCACATGATTATCGATAAAAAGAGTGAACGCTACGAACTGCGCATCATCGATCGGCACGGCGGCCTCCTCCTGTCAGTTCAGGACCGGATCCTGGAGATAAAATACCTGGGCAATATCGCATGGGATTTCCATGACGATACGATCAGCGTATCCTTCACCATCCTTAATAAGGATGGGGATGTTGATAGCATCGATGCGCGCATCGATGACAACCGTGAAGGAAAACGTGTCCGCACCGGCCAATATGAAGACAGTCTCGCATTCGATGTGGCGAACGTGCCGAACGGATCGTATAAATTAAAGTTCGATCTTTTTTTTCGTTCAATAAAAATCGATGGTCTCATGATCCCGGTCATGATCTCCCGTACATTTTACCTCGATGAAAGTACCTGGTCGACACGAGTCGATCAACTGGAATACATCGCGAGTACATCGGATATCAGAACAATGAAGAATGCCATGGTCGCCGAGCGCGAATCACTCTGGCACACATTCTGGAAACAACACGATCCAACGCCCAACACCGAGCACAATGAACGCGAAGTGGAATACTTCCAGAGAATCGACTACTGCGATGACCACTTCATCCACGGGGATCGCGGATGGCGCAGCGACCGGGCAAAGATCTACGTTAAGCACGGTCCGCCGGATGAGATCCAGGCGTATCCCTACCACCTCGGGCCACCCAAGTCGATCTCGAATCCGGCGCCCACTCTGTACGATGCTTACATCGTATGGATATATTACCACAATAATCAGGAGTTTGTGTTCGGTGACAAACATGGACTGGGCGAATACATACTCTTGAATCCTGGAGGATAGTAACCGTGATCTTTTTATCACTTTTCCTGTTTGCGGCAGATACCATCGACATCGATGTCGATCCAGTCGCATACCGTTCAACGATCATCATGGAGGATACCACCGCGCAGACGAGTACCCACACCGACATACTTTATCTTGAATTCAACTGCGGCATCCCGTATCACGAACTATCGTATGAGATGACCGATACGATCCTCGCAACGCGTGCGCTTATCACCTTCAAACTCAGCAATCTCAACAAACCGGATTCGCTCCTGGATACGCTCCGACGGCAATTCACGATCGCTTCTTTCAAACAAGCAGCTCAGGAGCAAATCGCATTCATCGTTCAGTTCGGCCTGCACATCCCGGATGGTGATTATGTATATACGATCGGTGTCACATCCGGGGATAAACAGGGCACAATCAGCGATACTATCGCTTTACGCATGGATGACTACGCGATGAGCGACCTGCTGCTCGCCCGTCAGATCACGCTCGATACGATTGGGGATTATCTGCGCAAAGGGAACCTCCAGGTCGTTCCGCAAGCCTCCCACACCTTCAATGACCGCTTCTCCCACCTCTTTGTGTACTACGAGATCTACGACATCGTACCGGATACCGGCACAATGGAGATCAGCTATGAGATCGTTGCCGATGACGGAACGATCCTCTCAACGACCTCGCAGATCATCAGCAAAAAGTTTTCCTCGCAGGCAATGAATGCCGGGATGCGCATCAAAAATCTGGATGCCGGTGAGTACACCCTGAACGTCCATGTTGTCGATCCTAAAAGCGACCTCGTGAGGGAAAAGCATACCAAATTCACGGTCCAACGCGCGGATGCATCGCAGATCACTTATGCTGATATGCCTTACTATGAGAGGATCGAATATTTCCTCAGTTCCAGAGATTATAAGGCATTCCTTGATCTGCCGGCGGATGGCAAGAGAATATACCTGGAGAAATTCTGGAGCATGCGGGATTACCCTGCGATTGCCGACCGTTTTGAGTTCGCGGACGCGAACTACAGCGAAGGCGCAAAAAAAGGAAGCACAACCGAACGCGGCCGTATCTATATCAAATATGGTGAACCGGATGAGCGGGAAAAGAGCTTCCTCGCATATCAAGAATCCAAACCTTATGAACACTGGCAGTATTTCAATGGAGATCAGTTCGTTTTCGTCGATATCCGGGGCACCAATGAGTATACGCTCATATGGTCGAATGTGTCAGGTGAGTCAAATCAACCAACGTTGTATAAATATCTCCCGGAATCGCTTCGCGATCTTATCAACTGATATCCTTTATTTAGAAAGGGGAAAATCATGGAACATAAGCACAGTCGCATCACGGTAAAGGACGAAATTTACCGAACTATAACCAGGGCGATCATGCCAAAAATGGAGAGCACCCTGCAAAATATCCGCAAAGATATTGCACAGAGTATTGAAACAAATAATAAACTATGCAGTGAAATACAAGCCTTACGTACCCTTATTGAATCATCAACAATTTTCAAAAAAGAACGCATCGCCCTTTTTGTCGATTCACAGAACTTGTATTACTCTGCCCGCATGGGGTATGCAGCCAAGGTCAATTATGAAAAATTGCTCAGGCTGATCACGGAAGAGCGCAAACTTGTAAAAGCATTCGCCTACATCGTCCAACCACCAGACGGTGATGTAAAACCGTTCGCCACAAGCCTGGAACGCATCGGGTATCTCGTCAAGACAAAGGATGTCCGGACCAGATCCGACGGCTCAGCCAAAGCGAATTGGGATATGGGGATGGCGCTCGATATCCTTGGCATGGTGGATCACGTTGACACGATCGTGCTCGCCTCAGGCGATGGTGACTTCGCGGCGCTCGTGGAATTCATCAAGACGAAGAACAAGCGCGTTGAGGTGTTCGCGTTCCCGGACAATACCGCGTACGATCTCAAGGAGAAAGCCGACAAATTCGTACCCTTAGGCGAGAATGTCATCCTCACGTAGTAATATCCGCATGAATCCAATTTTTCTTCGAAAAAATGATTGATTACCACATCCACACCGAACACTCGATCGATGCTGAAGGATCCCTGAGCGCGTTCTGCGACCAGGCGCTGCGCATCGGATTGAAAGAGATATGTTTCACCAATCATTGCGAACTCGATCCAGAGCGCAGCGACAATCTCATACGCTGGAATGGATCCATGGTCCCGATAACCCATGAAGGGGTCGCTGCTTTGTACGATGCGATCCACGGAATCGCTGACACCTACCGCGGCAAGGGATTGATCGTGAAAAACGGGATCGAGATCGGTTACTTCGACGGTATCGGACCACGCCTCGATGAGATCATACGCGGGCTCGATCTTGACTTCGTGCTCGGCAGTATTCACTGCCTTAACCACGTCTGTATCGACAGTTCCAAGGAATATACCGGTTATTTCGAACACCGCCGCGCCCAGGCGCTGCTCAAGGAATACTATGGTGCAGTCGAGGACCTGGTTAAAAGCCGACTCTTTGATTCGCTCGGACACGTTGATGTTTACAAGAAATACGGCTATGGTTTTTACGGTGAGACGATCGGGGACTTCCCGGTTGAACAGGTACAGAGCGTGTTCGAACTCATGGCCCGGTATGACATCGCGCTGGAGATCAACACTGCCGGATTACGCCGCGTCAATGAGATCTACCCGGCCGCGCCGATTATGGAGTGCGCACGCAATGCCGGGATCAAGAAACTCACGATCGGCTCGGACGCGCATCGTCCAGGGGACCTTGGCCGGGGCTTGATCGATGGTTACGCATACGCGCGATCATTCGGGTACGATGCGGTGTGCGGATTCACGAAGCGGAAAGCGTACAGAGTACCGATTTAAGACCGCGGACTGAGGGTCGAAGGCACTAAGCCGTAGGCCGAGAAATTAAGCGTAAAGCGTAGGGCGTAAAGCGAATAATAACGTAATAACCAATAACTAATAACAAAGCAGTATATCAGCACATCAGGTTAACAGTACGCAGAATACCAGCAACCCGGATTATCAGGGGATAATATCGTCGTAATCTTTCTGTTAATCACTGTAATTGAATCCGAAGGATTCCTGATATTCTGATACTCTGGTGTGCTGCCTGCTGATAGTCTAGTATCCTGGTATGCTGTCTTAGTATCCTCCCGCAATCCGCATTCCGCCTGCCCCGTTAGAACATCTCTGTTTTCTAATGGGAAATTCGCAATGCGTTATCCCCCAACGTTTTCCCGCGACATGACCGGTATTGACTTAGCCCGGAATTTCGCTATAATTACCTCATGGCTGAACGTATCGCAAACGTCTATATCGAAGATGAGATTAAATCTTCATACCTTGATTATGCAATGAGCGTCATTGTCGGGCGCGCCCTGCCGGATGCCCGGGATGGTTTAAAACCCGTGCAGCGCCGTATCCTTTACGCGATGAGCGAAGCAGGGCTTCATGCAAACCGCCCCTTCAAAAAATCCGCGACCGTGATCGGTGATGTGCTGGGCAAGTACCATCCGCACGGCGACATGGCGATCTATGATGCGCTCGTCCGCATGGCGCAGGATTTTTCAATGCGGTATGCCCTTGTCGATGGACAGGGCAATTTCGGTTCGATCGATGGGGACGCCGCAGCAGCATACCGGTACACTGAAGCGCGCCTGACCGCGCTCGCCGAAGAACTGCTTCGCGATCTGAAAAAAGAAACCGTTGATTTTGTACCGAACTTTGACGGCCGCCTGCAAGAGCCTACGGTCCTGCCAGCCTCCTACCCTAATCTCCTGTGTAATGGTTCGGCGGGCATTGCCGTGGGTATGGCAACGAATATCCCTCCCCATAACCTGAACGAACTGATTGCTGCATTGATCACACTCATCGATGATCCTGAGGTCAGGGACGAAAAACTTCTCGAACTCATCCCGGGGCCGGATTTCCCGACCGGCGGGGTCATTGCCGGGATGAGCGGGATCAAAGATGCCTATCGGACTGGAAAAGGCCGGCTCATCATCCGCGGCAAGATACGGATCGAAGACATCAAAGGAGGAAAACAGGCGATCATTGTCACTGAGATCCCCTACCAGGTGAACAAATCTTCACTCCTTGAGAAGATCGCTGAACTCGCACGTGCCAAAAAGATCGATGATGTCACTGATCTGCGGGACGAATCGGATAAAGATGGCATCAGAGTCGTGGTCGAACTGAAGCGCGACGCCAATCCCCAGGTCGTCCTCAATAACCTGTATAAACACACCCAGCTACAGACGACCTACAGCATCCAGCTGCTCGCACTCGTGAATGAAACGCCTAAAACCTTATCCCTCCGGCAAATGCTCCAGCAATTCCTCGATTTCCGATACGAAGTCATTACCCGGCGCACAAAATTCGAACTCGCGGAAGCGGAAAAACGCGCTCACATCCTGGAAGGTCTGAAGATCGCGATCGAGAATATCGATGAGGTCGTTCAGATCATCAAGAAATCAAAGGATGTCCAGATCGCAAAAACAAAACTCATGGAGCGGTTCTCTTTATCCGAAATCCAGGCGCAGGCGATCCTCGATATGAAACTTTCCCGTCTTACGAATCTGGAAAAGGAAGCGCTCGATACAGAATACCTTGAACTGATCAAGGAGATCGCCCGCCTGAAGTCCATCCTGAAATCGCCCAAAGGAGTATATGAACTGATCAAAGAAGAACTTCAGGTCATCGAAAAGAAATACCAGCAGTCGCGCAGGACGAGCATCGTTGACGCGGAACCTGAAGAACTCACGATCGAGGATCTCATCGGTGAAGAAGATATGGTCATCACCCTTACTCAAAAAGGATACATCAAGCGGCAGCCGATTTCGACTTACCGCAAGCAAACCCGGGGCGGACAAGGGCGCAAGATCGTGGAGATCGGTTCTGAGGATTTTGCAAATCAGCTTCTCATTACCGTAACGACAGACACGCTCCTTTTTTTCTCGGACCAAGGCAAAGTGTATGCCCGGAAGGTCTACGAGATACCTGAAGCAGGACCGTTTTCAAAAGGCCGTTCAATCGCCAATTTCATCGAGCTCAGTGAAGGCGAGAAGATATCCGCCTGCCTCATGTCGATAAAGGAATTTTCCTCTGATCACTTTATTTTCATGGCGACCAAGGCCGGGACGGTCAAGAAAACAAACCTTGCGGATTTTGCCAACATCCGTAAAAAAGGCATCATCGCGATCAACCTCAGCAAAGGGGACCGGCTTATTGAGGTCGGTCTTACCCACGGTGATGATTCGGTGCTCCTCACGACCCGCGATGGGCTGACGCTGCGTTTTTCAGAAAAGAACGTGCGGTCCATGGGCAGGAATGCCGGGGGCGTGCGGGGGGTCCGTCTTGCCAAGGGCAATGAAGTGATCGGCTTCAATATCGTGCGCAAAGATGAGGACATGCTTATTATCGCGGAAAAAGGTATCGGTAAACGCGTCGCCTATGATTCGGTAGGGGAAAAAGGCCGGGGCGGCAAAGGCATGAAAGGCATGACCATCGATGCAAAAACCGGCAAGGTCGCGGGTGTCGCAAGCGTCAACGATGATGACGATCTCATTGTCATGACAAAAACCGGTAAGGTAATACGCACGCCCGTGAACACGATCAAGGTACTCGGCCGCCAGGCAAAGGGCGTCAAGATCATTACGCTCACTCCAGGCGACATGGTGTGCGCGATCGCGCGCATCAAGGCAGAAGTGTGACGTGGTACGTAAATCCTGGGATCAGTACTTTATGTCGATCGCGGAGCTTATTGCACAACGGTCGACCTGCATACGCCGCAATGTCGGCGCCGTGATCGTTAAGGATAAACGTATCCTTGCAACCGGGTATAACGGGGCACCGAGCGGCATTGCGCACTGCATCGAAGTCGGATGTCTCAGAGAAAAACTCGGTGTACCTCCGGGTGAACGACATGAAATATGCCGCGGTACGCACGCCGAGCAGAACGCGATCATCCAGGCCGCAACCTTTGGGGTAAGCATCCGCGACAGTTACATATATTCGACACACCAGCCGTGTTTCATCTGCACGAAAATGCTCATTAATGCCCATATCAAAAAGATACTATATAAAGAGGAGTATCCGGACGAACTCGCGATCGACATGCTCAAAGAAGCACAGATTCCATTTGTCAAATTGTAGGTCGCTCTCATTGAGAAAATAAAAGAGCGGGGCCGATACCCCGCTCTTTGTTTACACGATACATGATTTATCGCACCACAATGAGCGATCTGGTTGCCTGCCCTTCTCCCGTATCAAGTACTGCAAAGTAGGTGCCCTGAGCCAGAGCCCGGGTGTCAACACGGTACTGGTGGGCTCCGCTTCCCAGGCGGCCATTTACGATCTCCTGCACGCACGCACCGGTCACGTCATACAATTTGAGCGAACACTCGCACGGGGTATCTAAAGAAAACATCACGATACCGCTGCGTGAAACTGGATTTGGTGACACAGTAAGTGACATCGGATGCATTGTCACAGTATCCGCCTCCTCGATATTCAAAAACCAGGCCATATCGTACTGCCACTGCGCCCAGTGATCCGCGATCACAAGGCACGTTTCAGCCGGCGGAACTGCATCATCTCCCCAATCAGCCAGCACCACCGCGAAGAAAAACAAGAGGGAAGAATCAGCCTTAAGATCGAACGGACCCGAGGACATGAGGAACCTTTGATCAGTGGGCGATGGGATAAGCGTGTCGTATGGCTCGTACATGCCATTCTGGAAATTATATCCTGCCAGGGTAAGGTAACGCTCAGGATCAAGGTTGGGTTCGTAATTCAACGAAAATATCTTGAACGCGGTCATCCCCAGTTGCGGATTCTCAGACGCGTCGCGCCAGTCAGGTACTGCATCGTTATCAACGTCCCACTTTTCTTCTGGAATATTGTCCCAGTAAAATGCGCTGTCGCGTTCATACTGATCCATAATGCCGTCTTCATCCTTATCCACACCAGGCTGCAAGTCAAAAGGTGTCTGCAGCATATCAACACCCAGCGCCCCGCTGTTGGGCCAGCCTTGATTATAATCATCCCCGTCCCATTGATATCCAAGGTTGTCCACGAGGTAGAGTTTTTCATCAATGAAATAGATATCCTCGAGCATTATTGTACACTGATCATCAGCACCGCTGCCGGCTTCGTTACCAATATCATTATCCATGCATATACCGGTGTAGCAATCATACAGGTTACGACCGGACACATTTTTGACCGTATAGAGGAAAAAAATGATATCGTCGATGAACGGCTCATCCCAAACGTAGATCCACTGGTACACCTCAAGACCGATCGGATACCCATCCCCGGGAATATGGCACGTGCTGTCACAGTCATTAAAACAGCACCAGGAATCTTCATCTGACACGCGCTTTTGTGGAGCCATGGGGAACGTACTGTCAGGCGGCGGCCAGTTCTCCGGATACATGTAGATAATAGCATCCGGGTGATTCTGCGGTATGTCCTTAAGCCCGGGCACGAATTCAGTTTCCCCGCCGTGAGGGCCATAGCCGATCGAAACGAGCGTATCATTGGTGAGACTATCGATCGTGCCAAACCACATGCCGGCGCCAAATATGTAGTTCTGCCCGGAACCTTTGGGCCACCAGCACCCAAAACCATATTGCGCAGCATGTCCGAACATACCGATATTAGAAACACACATCTCGACCTGGTTGCCATCATGGATCTTGATCTCAGCTGGTCGTCCCTGTTCCAATGGTGTGCGGGTATACGCACTGCACAAACCCATGAGTATTACCCATACTATAACATGTTTCATGCCTCCTCCTCTCAAACAATATTACGGATATTCTGTGAAAAAAGTGTGAAATTGAACACCATATAAACGTTTCTGTCGTTATTTACGTTACTTTCGTTAAGATCGTTATGTTGGAAATGACCCCTCGCTATGCTCGGGATGGAAGTGAACACTTCGTGCGGGAATGCTTAAATTCCAGGTGATGGATTATGTATATTAGAAGATTTGTCATCATCCGGCCTGACCGGATGATCCAGGAAATAGAACTGGATTCCGGATCAAGTCCGGAATAACAGACTTTTTACACGATACGCCTTACGCTTTACCCCCTACGCACTATCCGGTCAATTCCTTATACACCCGGGTTGTCTCTTCCTCCGGCTCGACACCCAGTTCTTCCTTCAGTCTTTTCTGAAGTCTCGTATAATCGCTTAAAACATCATCCATGCGCTTGAGCAGTGCATGTACTTTTATCAAACTACGGTGGTATTTTTCATTAAAGAAGTCGATCTCGACCAGTTTTTCGTAGTAATCGATCGCCTCTTTCAACGCGCCTTTGCTCAAGTGAAGATCAGCAACCATTGCCAGGCACTCTTCATACATGCCTTTATAGTAATGACGGTACTCCTCGACCCACTGATCATACCAGCCTGTGCAAAAATCACCCCGGTACATTGTGAGCGCTTGCTGGAGATGATCCTCATAGGCCTCTCCTTTTTCTTTACCAATTTTTGCCTGTTCTACGAGCCGGCGGAACTCTTCAGCGTCGATCCACAGCGAGACTTGCGGAGAAACCTGGTAATACCCGCGACCCGAAAGAATGATCCCGGGATCAGGAAGATAATTCGCTTTGCATGCCTGTCGGATATGCTGCAGGGCTTTGCGCAGATTATCACCCCCGCTCTTGCTCGATGCATCATGCCAGAGCGCGTCAATGAGCACATCGTTGGTCACTTTTTCATGTTTTTTAAGCATGAGAAAAACAACCAATTTTTTGGATTTCAATGTTGGCCATGCCTTGTCAGGGATCGTATGTTCATCGATCGTCACGCGCGGGGAACCGAACACCTCGATATTTACCCAGTGGATGTCGAGATTTGAATTCTTAACGATCGACATCACGTAATTCTTCTCGGTTTCAGTACCCTTCCTGCGCACGGTCTGGATCATCCACTGTTCCTGTGCCATCTGCTGCATCAACATATGGTCATACCCCTTGGCCCGGCTTATCCTGATCGCCTGCTGCAAAGTCACATTCATGAGTTCCCTTTGGCCCTGTGCATGGTGGACACGGCTCAACGCACAGTGGATTTGAAAGAGATTATAAGCCTGCTTGAACGTTTGGGCGATCGACAGCGCGCTCTTGAGCGCAGTCTCGGCTTCCACATAACGATGCTGAATGATCCGCAACTCAGCCTCGGTGAGAAGAAGTGGCACTGCATCCGCGTCAGTACGCGTGTTCTTCAATACCCAGATCCGGGACAGGTTCCGTTCCGCCTCGGCACAATCGCCGGCAGCAAGATTGATACGGCACAGATCATTGAGCGCCCGAATAATAAGCGCGACCACGCCGAGTTTTTCGTTCACGAGCAACGCCTTCTCAATATATTGCTTTGCCTTGTCATACTCCCTGGTCTTCAAGTACAGGATCGCATACCCTTCCCAGATCCGCGCCATTGACCATACATCACTGTAACTGCTGCACACCTCAATCCCTGAATCAAGGATCGCCTGCGCCTGTTCATTGTGTCCGAGGAGGATACTCACGTGCGCGGCATTGAAGAACCCGGCACCGCATCCGGGTGAATAGCCTTTTGCCAGGAGATCGACGATCCTCGTCAGTTTCGGGTAAGCATCGGTGAAGTTACCGGTCTTGAACTCGTTGATTGCCCAGTTATTCAGGATCGCTGCCTGCAGTCCGATGAACCCGTTGCGCTCGGCGATCCTCAGGGCGCGCTTGAAGTATGATTTGCCTTTTGGCAGGAATACTCCCGCAACATCGGTGTACGTGGAGCCAATGGCATTGAGGATCGACGCCCGATTGAGCTTGGAAGAAGACGGACATACCGCGAGTGCTTTCTTGAACCATTTTTCCGCGGTTTTCAGTTTATGCTGGTTCAGATAGAGCATGCCGAGATTGTACATCGCTTCGGCGAATTTGGCTTTTGCGCCTGGTTTTTTCCGGAAGAGAGTGACCGCCCGCTGGCAGTGATTACGGGCTTCGTCGCTCCGGTCTCCAAAAATCAGCGCTTTAGCATAATCCATGAGTAACGCAGGACGCTGCATCCGTATCGATCTCGGGATCTGCTCGATGAATGTAATAAAGATGTTGCCGCGCCCCTGCTGGATCATGTCATGAGCGGATGTCTCCAAGAATACTGCTGTTTTTCGGTACTCCTCGGCCTGCAGAAAATATTTGATCGCTTCCTCATGGCGCTTTTTCGATAGATAATAGTTTGCCGCACGCACGTTCAGGCGTTTTACCTTTCTCTTATCCTTCAGTTTGCTCTGCAGAAAATCACGGTACAAATTGTGGAACCGGTACCCCATGCCCGGCATATTGAACATGAACGTGTTGCGATCCGTGAGATCGGACAGGATCTTGGCGGAATTCGACCGGCGGGTCACGGCATCGCACAGTTCAGGTGACAGCCACTCGAATACCGAACAGTCAACCAGAAATTGACGTGTCGCTTTCGTCTCCTGATTGAAAATTTCCTGGGCGAAATAGTTGAAAAGATTGCTCTGTGACTGGTAGTAACTGTCGAGGATCCGGTGGATGTGCCCGGTGGTCTTGCGGTCCGCATCACTGGTTGACTGGAGCATGAGCCGCAGGCTCGTAGGCCACCCTTCCAGGTGCTCCTCGATCCAATCGAGTTCCGCATCATCGAGCGACATGGAGTAGACATCATCACACAGGGTACGCGTTTCTTCCTTGGTGAATTTTAAGTGCTGGTTCTGCAGTTCGTACAACTCATTGTGGGCATGCAGCTGCGATAGTGATAGCGGCGGCGTAACACGTGATGTTATTATAAAGTGCATGGATGGCGGCATATGTTCCAGCAGGTAATCCATGATCTGATTGATGTGCTCGATCGGATACAGCGCGTGATAGTCTTCAAGGATAATGTAGATGTCATCCGTTATATACCGAATGATCTCATTGATGAACGTGCCGACGATCAATTCCATATAGCGCTGAGGAAAATTGAAGAAATGGCTCAACGCCTCGGTCTTCCAACCGAATTCCGGTTCGATCTTGCGTATACCTTCGATCAGGTAGGAAAAAAACACTACTGGTTCGGCATCGCTTTTTTCCAGGTGGTAAAAGATTGACCGCACCTTCGTTTTTGCAAGGAACTGCGACAGGAGCGTGGTCTTGCCGTACCCGGCACCGGCGCTGATAAGGATAACTTTCTTGTCAAGATTACTGCGGAGCGCATCCACCAGGCGGTCGCGGAAAAGGTCCTTTGCCCGGGCTTGCGGTGCCTGGAGCTTACTTAACAAAACGATGCCGTGCTTGTCATCAGGCATGGGTTATGATAAACAATTGGGTGCGCAAGTCAAGGCGCTCTTCACGTTCGGGAATGAATGATGTATGTAAAAAACTACAGTTTGATGCGGGTCCGGATCGCACCATTGGGGCAGGCTTCAAAACAACAATAACACTTGATGCACCTGTTATGATCGATCCACACATCATGGATCGCGTGCACCGGGCACACCCGTTCACACGAACCGAATCGCGTCCGGACGATCGTAACTCTATCACCTGTCATGTTTTTTTGTTCCTGCATAGAGCGCATAATAATCATCGAGGTCCAATGATGCCGGTCGCCGGGCAAGTATGTGTTCGTCGATCCCGATCGGTTTGTGTGACGTCACGAAGGCGAGCGCGTTTCTGACCGCTTTCCTCGGGTAACGGAAAATACCTCGTATAAAATCGAAGAATCGGACTTCGTCCGCGAGTGTGAACATCGGCATCCTCTTTTCCATATGAACAACCGTTGAACTCACGCGCGGACGGGGGGTGAAAAAACGCGCTGCGATCGAAAATACCTTGCAAACAGTATAATGGTAGTTCACAAACAAGGTAATGAACCCGTAGGAAGATGTTCCCGGACGCGCGGTAAGACGGCGGGCGAATTCACGCTGCACAGTCAATGTTGCGCTCGCAACCACGGCATGTTCCCGCACTAATTTCTCAATGATCGCCGACGAGATCGAATAGGGAATATTGCCAACGACGGCGGCTTTCTTATACTGCCGGATATCGTGGCGCAGGAAATCATCGTGAATAATACGCACACGGGGAAGCGCCAGAGCACTCAATTCATTGATCATCTGCGGATCGAATTCGATCGCGAGCACTTTTCCGGCGTGGTCAGCCATCGCTTTGGTGAGAATACCCTTGCCCGGTCCGATCTCGATCACGGTTTTCCCGGCAATGGCGGCGCGGGCAACGATCCGCTGGGCGATCTTCGAGCTATTGAGAAAATGCTGGCTGAATCTGGAGTGGCGCCGCTTCCTCATGCGGATCTCTTGAGGAAATCTTGGAAATTCACGATCCAGTGATCGTAAACAATGTCTGCGCATTTACGTCGGTGACGCGTTCAACATACTCGATCGGTCGGTCGATGATCGCCGCTGCCGTATTGAGGGTATCCCTTATGTATGCCGGTTCATTGCGCTGCCCCCGATGGGCAGCGGGTGCGAGAAAGGGCGCGTCGGTTTCCAGAACCACCCGCTCAAGCGGCACGGTATGAAAGACCTCCTGGGTTCGTTTACTGAATGTCAGGATTCCGCCGAAACCCAGATAGAATCCCATGTCAATGACGCGCGCCGCCTGTGCGGCCGTGCCGCTGTAGCAGTGGAATACGCCGGATATGCCGGGTTCCTTTTCAAGAATCGCGATCGCCCTATCGATCGAATTCCTCGTGTGGATGAGGATCGGCAAATGAAGTTCGCGCGCCAGGCTGATATGCAGGCGGAACAATTCTTCCTGCGCGTCGCGCGGTGAGCGGTCCCGGTAGAAATCAAGCCCGGTCTCGCCGATCGCGACCACTTCGGACCGTGCCGCAAGCGTCTTAATCCCGCCCATCCGGGATATCGATGCAGCGGCAACTTCGCTCGGATGGATCCCGACCGCCGGCAACGCCCAGGGGATCGATTCATGCATCCGGCACGCGGCTTCGCTGGTCGGCAGATCGTACCCAGCATTCACCACACAGGCGATCCCCGCCTCCTGGGCACGGGCACATACCGCTGAGAGGTCGTGATTAAATTGCGGGTCAATAAGATGACAGTGCGTGTCGATCACGTATCGATCCTTCACCAGATATCACTGTATACACTGGATTATTGTATGGATGCTCCCGAAGACGCGGGTTTATCAGTGGTGAGCAGGATAACATTATCACCATCGATCGCCGCGAGCAACATCCCCTGCGATGCTACACCCCGTATTTTTGCCGGTTTCAAATTTTCGATAATGATAATCGTTTTCCCCACCAGTTCTTCGCATTTATAGTGCTGCCCAACGCCGGCAACGATCTGGCGTTCGCTGTCCCCGATCTCAACGACGCACTTGATCAGGTTTTTGGTCCCTTCAATGTTCTCCGCGCTCACGATCTTTGCGGTCTTGAGCGCGAATTTCTGGAATTCTTCGATCGTCACTTCTCTTTTCTTTAATGCATTGATCTGAACATCGATCACGTTGTCCTCGATCTTCTCAAACAAAATCCCGGGTTTTTTAATCGACGGGGCTACTTTTGGAGAGCTGATATCGTCCCACTGCTGGGGGATAAAATTTATCATGTCCTTGATCTTGTGCGCCGTAAACGGCAAAAACGGTTCGAGCAGCACGGATAAGGACGTTACGATTTTCATGCACACGTACATGGTGCGCTCACAGATCAATGGATTCGTTTTTCGGGTCACCCATGGTTCTTCATGGTCAAAGTAGCGGTTCGCTTCCTGCGCGATCCTCATCAATTCCTGGAGTGCGCTCTTGAATTCGAAACGCTCGATCCGCTCGCCGACAAGATCAGGCGCTTTATGGAGCACCTCGAGCACCCGGTTATCGTTCTCCGAGAACGACGAAGCGGTCGGGACTGACGAGCTGTAGTATTTTGAAATAAAGATGAGCGTTCGGTTAATAAAATTGCCGAGCACATCTGCGAGTTCATTGTTGTGCCATGCCTGAAAATCCCGCCATGCGAAATCGGCGTCACGCGTTTCCGGCGCATTGCGGGTCAGCGTGTACCGGAGCGAATCAGCCGAAAATTGTTTCAAATAGTCGGGCAGCCAAATCGCATACCCCTTGGATGTTGAGAGCTTCTCCCCTTCCAGGGTCAGAAACTGATTGGCGGGGATATACGTGGGCAGTACATAATCACCGTATGCCATGAGCATGGCAGGCCATATCAGTGCGTGGAATACGATATTATCCTTACCGATGAAATGGACGAGCCGGGTATCCTTATTCTGCCAGTACTCCTTCCATAGATCAGGATCACCTTTGTTCTCTGCCCACTCCATGGTCGATGAGATGTAGCCGATCGGTGCATCGAACCACACATAGAGCACTTTACCCTTTGCATCTTCAAGGGGTACCGGCACGCCCCATGACATATCGCGCGTGATCGGGCGGTCCTGCAATCCTTCTTTCAACCATCCTTTCACGAACTGGAGCACATGATCCTTCCAGTCTTTTTTCTCATCGATCCAGGCGCGGAGTTGATCATGAAAGGCGGAAAGTTTGAAGTACCAGTGTTTGGTCGCACGCCGCTGCGGCGTCTCGCCGCAGAGCAGGCAGCGCGGCTGTACCAGTTCGAACGGCTCGAGCCAGCGACCACAACTCTCGCACTGATCGCCCTTGGCATTCTCGGATCCGCACCGGGGACAGGTCCCGCCAATATAACGGTCCGGCAAGAACCGCTGGCATTTCGGACAGAAATACTGCTCGATCTCGCGGGGATAGATATACCCGTTATTGTAGATTTTTGTAAAAAAATCCTGCGCCATGCGGTAGTGGAGCGGCAGGGTGGTGCGTGAAAAATTGTCGAATCCAATACCGAAGTCCGCGAATGCCTTTTTGATCGAACCATGATACTGATCCACGATCTGCTGCGGTGTTTTTTTCTGCTGCTCGGCGCTGATCGTGATCGGCACGCCGTGCTCGTCGGTACCGCAAATATGAAGGACATCACGCTGTTTGAGCCGCTGGTATCGCACGTAAATATCCGCGGAAAGATATGCGCCGGCAAGGTGGCCGAGATGGATCTCGCCGTTCGCATACGGAAGCGCACTCGTAACCAGTATCTTCATAGAGAATTATAAAGAACTGGGTATTAAAGTCAAGACTCGCACCTTACGGCATTTCCCAGCATCCACACCCTGCCCCATCTTCTGTGGGAGCGGGCTTTTGCCCGCGATCCAGGAGGGCATACTACAGCCACGGCGCGGCAAATTCTAAACAATATCAAAATCACAATTTCCCAATATTCCAAACAAAACACCTGCTCCCCGAGCAGGTGCTGAGTAATGTAGGACAAACCTTCAGGTTTACTGGTTTCCCGCAAGGCTAAAACCTTACTTCCACGACAATAATTAATATCCATTCCTCTGTAGTGGTCGAGCCTCTCGATTGTACTCGAGACCTTCGGCTTGCTCAACAAACCATCCCGCAGGCTGCATCTTCATTTGCAGAGTAAACTCTGCCATTACGCGGCCACGACGCATTGACATATCATGATTTTGCACTACAATAAACTGTGCTTTTTTTTCTTTTCATCACCACACTGTTACCGCCCCAAGACGTCAGAGCGCGCGACCATCCCAATGATGCCGGTTCTTCGATCATCATTACCTGGGATCTTTCCCCGGATGACGCGGTCGTTGAACAGTATCAAATATTTCGTCGTCCATCATCGGATACCCAGTTCGTGAAGATCGGATTTGTCAAGAACGGTATTACCGTGTTCATTGATGACCAGGTGCAGGACAGCGTAACCTACCTTTACACGATCGCGGCAGAGAACGATGAGGAAACCGCGTACTCGGATACCAGCAACCAAGGAAGATCCTTTCCCCAGGTGTTCCACACCGGACGCATCAATGTTCTGATCGGTATCATCGTCTTCGGGATCATGCTCCTCATCTTTGTCTCCCACGCGCGGATCGGCAGGAAAATTTTCATTCGCAAGATCCCCGGACTTGACGCGGTTGAGGACGCGGTCGGGCGCGCTACGGAAATGGGCAAACCGATCCTCTATGTACCGGGTCTCGGCGATATCGATTACACGTCCACGATCGCGTCCATGAACATCCTCGGTGAGGTTGCCAGGAAAATAGCGGTCTATGACACGCCGCTCATCGTGTGCAACCGCTGGTCGGTCACCTACACGGTCGCCAAAGAGGTCGTGCGCGAATCGTTCGCAACTGAAGGCCGGCCCGACCGATTCAAAGAGGATTATGTACGATACCTCACTGAAGCCCAGTTCGGTTTTGCCGCCGCGGTCAACGGGATCATGGTCCGGGAACAACCGGCAACCACATTCTTCATCGGAAGTTTCTGGGCTGAATCGCTCATCATGGCTGAGACCGGAGCCCAGATCGGCGCGATCCAGATCGCGGGGACTGACCAGGTACTACAGTTGCCGTTCTTTGTCGCGGCCTGCGATTACACCCTGATCGGCGAAGAACTCTACGCGGCATCCGCGTACCTCTCCCGCCAGCCCCTTCTCCTGGGCTCTTTGAAAGCCCAGGACTACGGTAAGATCATCATCCTTGTTTTGCTCCTTGCCCTGACCGTACTGTCCTTCGTGAATATTGATTTGATGTCGATCCTGAACGTGCAATGAAGAGAAAGATACCGCTTGCGATCTGCTTTCTCATGGGCATTGTGATGATCGTCCAGTTCTTCATTCCGCATCCGGTATCCCTCGCGTTCAGCAGTACGATCTACAACTGGGTGATCGCGCTCATGGCATTCGCCCTTGTGCTTGCGATCGGGAATCTGATCCGCCACCATAGCATCAAGATAAAAACACGGAAGGAAAACTGGCCGTACAGCATAGTTACCTTATCGAGCATGACTGCAATGGCGGTTATCGGTCTTTTCTGGGGCATCGATCCTGCATCCCTGTATCAAAGGATCTACCTGAACGTCTTTGCTCCCCTAAGCGCTTCAATGTTCGCCCTGCTTGCGTATTACATGACATCGGCGGCCTACCGTGCTTTCAAAGCGCGCAGTCTCGAGGCAACCCTGCTTTTGATCTCAGCGTTCATCGTGATGATCGGTTTCATGCCGTTCGCGCGCTTTATCCATCCCCGGCTCCCTGCATTCGCCGAGTGGATCATGCAGGTGCCGAACATGGCATCGCAGCGCGGCATCCTCTTCGGGATCGCGTTCGGCGCGATCGCGACCGCGATGAAGATTATTTTAGGGATCGAGCGTTCATGGCTGGGTGGTAAAGAATGAAGTGGCATGAGAGAATTTCCTCGATCGACCGCCGTATCATTTATATCACCTTGAGCGTCCTCGTTATCATCCCGTTTTTCATACCCTTTACCATGAAGCAGAACATCATGCCCCAGACCCAGCGCTTGTTCGATTTTATCGAGGCGCTGCCGCCTCATGACAAGGCAGTGATCCTCTGCCTGGACTATACCCCTCAAACCATGCCGGAAACCCATCCGATGGCGATCGCGATCTTAAAACACTGCTTCATGAAAAATATCCCGGTGATCGGGATGTCGTTCGATCCTCAAGCGCCGGGCCTCGCGGTTGATGCCTTCGCAACGGTCACTCTAGAAATAAACAGCAGCGCCTTGACCCGTGGGGATTCCGTGATCTACGGTACAGACTACGTGTATCTGGGCTGGAAATCAGGTCGAATCGCGGCGGAACTGCAAATGGGCGAGAATATTGCGGACGTATTCCCGCGGGACTATTACGGAGCATCGATCGACTCATTTCCGCTCATGCAGCGGATCAGGAACTACAAGAATGTATCGATCGCCATCGTCATTGCCGGTGCTGACTATCCACAGGATTGGATACTCTATCCTCAGGCACGGTACGGGGTCAAAGTTGGTGCAGGATTGACCGCGGTCATGTCACCAAAATACTACCCGTTCCTGCAGACCGGACAGTTATCAGGTCTTTTGTCCGGGATGAAGGGTGCGGCTGAATATGAAAGTCTCATCCTCCAATATGGATATGCGAAAAATTTGGGCCGGGCGGATACGGGCATGAACTCGCAATCATTGATCCACATCCTCATTATTATTTTTATCATCCTCGGCAACATCGGCTACTTCTTCTCAAGGAAAAAACAATGAATTTATCACTGAAATCATTCTTTTTAAATCACCGCTTGTCGAAGATCTCGAACGAAGTGAGAGACCCCGGAGAACGAAGTTTGTACGGGGTAATCGATTTCTTCCGCAGGAAGAAATATCTCTGCGATTTTTCTGTAATCGCTGCCATCAATTTTTCCGGAGGAAAAATATGAGCACTGATCCCTGGACCTGGATCGCGGCGATTCTCACATTGATGATCTTTTCTTTTCTGTTCAGGGATAATCCCTTTTACAAATTCGCCGAGCACCTCTTTGTCGGCATCGCGAACGGTTACTATATCGTGTACTACTGGCATAACGCTTTGTGGCCAAATCTCTTTGAACCGCTCGCTGCCGGACAGATCCTCAATATCTTCCCTTTGCTCCTGGGACTCATGTATTTCACCCGATTCATCCCCAGGATCGGCTGGCTCGTGCGCATTCCAATCGGGTTCATGATCGGCTGGGGAGCCGGTATTTCCATCCCGGCGTATTTCCAGGCATTCCTGTACAAACAACTCGAAGGCGCGGTCATCACGCCGATGTCGTTCAAAAATCCGCTCATGGGGGTATGGGCGATCATCAGCCTGGTCGGCGTCGTGTGCACGCTTGTCTATTTCTACTTTTCCAAAGAACACAAAGGTATCCTCAAGCCAACGGCCCGGCTCGGCATCATCTTCATCATGATCGGATTCGGCGCTTCATTCGGGTACACGGTCATGGCCCGGGTAAGCCTTTTAATCGGTCGCGTGCAATTCCTCCTCGGTCCCTGGCTGGGACTGATCGACTGACACGAACACCCGTAATGCGTAAGGCGTCACGCGCTAAACGCTACTTCCTCATATTCTGAATCCAAAATCCGAAGCACGAAATCCTAAACCCCGTTAAATATGACTTACTATAAATTAAGTATCAAATACGATGAAACGTAAAACTCACTGGAATGCGTCTTTTCTTTTATACTCCCGTTTAACGGGGTAAACAATTTCCAAATTACAAATCACAAACAGCTAATTGGGTAATTAATGATCCGTTATTGAGTTATTGGTTATTAGTTATTGCAGGGAATTTAAAAGTAGCGCCTACGGTTTGCGGTGTTATATAATATTTGACGTCCTATCGCCTTACGCCCTACGCTCCACGCAGTACGCTTTACTGTCATTTTTCATTATCCTTCTGTCCGAGCGTTATCTTTCTGTATAACACCGTTTGATACTTCTGCTATCAATGCCCGTATTTTCGGGAATTAAACCACGAACATTGGCATGGATATTGCGACATATATACACAGAGGTGAATTATGAAAGTCATTGCTTTTTTTGTCACAACACTATGCCTTGCTTTTGGCGGTACATTCGGCATCGGTGTGACAGGCGGCACTCAGTATGAACCTGCATATGACTACCGATCGATCACACCGGAACACCTGAATGAAATGTACTACGGCGGCGAAGTCTCCCTGAAAGCCGAGGCTCTGCCCCACGTGTTCATCGAGCCATCGCTCTCCTACCTGAATGATCCGGTCAATTCATCCTCAGCAGCCGGGGTCGGTCTTGGGATCACTATTAGACCAAGATTAGGCCGCTTCCCTATCGTCCCGAATTTTGGCGTTACGGGTACGATCCTCTTTTACAATGACCTTTCGCTCACCGAAGCAGTCCAGGCCGGGGTTCTGGAGGATTATCTTGAAACCTCAACGCCGACATTCATCGGTGCAGGATTTGCCGGTTTGAGTCTCTATCTAGGCAACTCACTCTCGATCGATTGTACGTATCGCTACCACAGCCTTGCGCCGTACTACGGTGTAACAATGATCTGGGGTGGTGTGTCGTACTACGTCAACTGGTAACAGAATCGCGGTACTTTGCCAGTAGCCGCGAAAGGTACGACGGCTGGATCCTCAGTACCTTGCTCGCTTTCCTCTGATTGCCCCCGCACTTTTCGATCACGCTCTGGATATAACTGATCTTGAACGCTTCGACCGTTTCTTTCAGACCCTGCCCGTCAGGGAGTGCTCGTTTTGCGGTCTCCACCGGGAGCATGAAGCATGACCGGTCCAGCGAATCGCCGGTCGCAAGCACGATCGCGCGCTCGATCACATTCTGAAGCTCGCGGACATTGCCGGGCCACGAGTATGCAAGCAGCGTTTCCATGACATCCTTGTCAATGCGGTGCACTGATGTGTTCATCTCCCGTGCGTATATTTCAAGGAAGTGCTGGGCAAGGAGGGGAATATCGTCGGTGCGCTCACGCAAGGGAGGAATACGGATCGGGAACACGTTCAACCGGTAGAACAGATCCTCCCGGAAAAGTTTCTGCTGGATCTTCTCCTGGAGATCCTGATTCGTTGCGGCGATCACGCGGACATCGACTTTGATCGGCTTGGTCCCGCCCAGGCGTTCGAATTCGCGCTCCTGCAGAACCCGCAGCATTTTCGTTTGTGTCTCCAGCGGAAGGTCACCGATTTCATCGAGAAAGATCGTTCCCTGGTGCGCAAGTTCAAAACGCCCCCGATGCAAAGTCGTGGCGCCGGTGAATGCGCCCTTCTCATGACCGAATAGCTCGCTTTCCAACAAGGTGGCCGGGATCGCCGCGCAATTGACCGCGATGAACGGTCCCTCCCTTCTCTTGCTCAGACGGTGCACGTACCGCGCGAGCAATTCCTTGCCAGTACCGTTCTCTCCAAGCAGCAATATCGTGGAGGTGCTTGCCGCTACCTTCTCAGCCAGTTCCAGCACCTCCTGGAATTCCTTGCTTGCGGAAATGATCGCATACCGGGAATCAATCTCATTGCGCAGCAGATCCTGTTGTTCCTGAAGACGAAGGTGCAGTTGCGCATTCTGAATGACCTGCGCGGCCTGGAACGCGATGATGATGATGATCTCTCTATCCGCATCGCTCCAGGAGCGGTGATGTTTCTTGTTAAGGACTTCGATCACGCCGATCGTCTTGCCTTTGATGATCAAAGGCGCGGCGATGATCGAACGGGTCTCGAATCCGGTGCGCCTGTCGATCCCCGGGTAGAATTCCCGGTTCGATAAGGTATCATCAACGACCTGCGGACGTCCGCTCCTGACGCACGCACCAGCAATACCTTTGTCAAGCGGTACGGTCAGATTTTTGAGCCGTTCCGACACGTCACCGGTCGCGCTTGCAAAATACAGTTCATTCGTCGATTCATCGAGCAACAAGAGGGAACTGGCTTCTGCCTTGAGCAGGGTCTTCGCGCTCTCGATGATGATATCAAGGATCCGGGAAAGCTCCAGCGTGGAAGAGAGGGAACTGGTCATCTGGAACAGGATCTCGAGTTCTTCGCGTCCGATTTTCCGGATGGTATCTTCCATGTGATAGTATAGTGGAATAAAATGGGTTGTCAATTCAGCAAAAAAAGGTATACTAAGCGTAAGGGGGTCAGATGAAAATCGCGAAATACGGGAAATACTATGTCGCACGGCTGGAAAAAGGTGAAGAAATCATCGCTGCACTGACGACCGCCGCTCAAAAAAAATCGCTGCGCAGCGCTTTTTTCTTCGGTCTTGGCGTTGCCAAGGATCCAGTGCTCGGTTATTTCAATGCGCCAAAAAAAACGTACATCAAAAAAGCATTCAAGGGCGAATATGAATTGACCAGTTTCTCAGGCAATATATCGCGCGAGAAAAAAGAGATTGTTATCCACTGTCATGTCACGATCACGGACGACCAATTCAATGCCTGTGGGGGTCACTTGTTCCAGGCGACGATCCCGGCGACCATGGAGATCCTGCTGATGCCGTTCTCGCCAGCGCTCAAACGCCGGCTGAACCGTGCCGCTGGTTTGCACCTGCTTGATATCCACTGATCAACGCACCCGGAGTAAACCTGTTGCATGGCGCCGCGTCAAAACCATAGCATGGACCTTTTCTTCGAACGGGTTATTTCACGCCGTGATTTCCTGAAGACCTGCGGCATTCTCACGTTGAGCAGTGCGGTCATCCCCCACCTGCTCCAGACCGCGCATGCGCAAGAGGGCAGCATCGGGTTCACCCAACCGGTTGAAGCACTGTACTATGAACAACTGCCAGAACAGAAGGTGCGATGTTCGCTGTGCCCGCGCTTCTGCACGGTCCCAAAAAGTGGGCGCGGCTTCTGCCGGGTCCGTGAGAACCGTGACGGCACGTACTACACTCTGGCATATGCGAATCCCTGCGCAATCCATATCGATCCGATCGAGAAAAAACCTCTCTATCACTTCCTTCCGGGCACCACCGTACTTTCACTCGCTACTGCGGGATGTAACTTCACGTGCAAGAACTGTCAGAACTGGGATATATCACAGGCGCAGCCCGATGAAACGTATAACTACCATCTCACCCCTGCCGCGATCGCCCAGCTGGCGCAGCACAACGCAACACCGACGATCGCCTACACCTATACGGAACCAACCGTATTCTTCGAGTATATGCTGGCAACGGCTAAAAAAGCTCGAGCGCTCGGCATCCGGAATGTCTACCATTCGAACGGCTACATCAACCCGGAACCGCTCAGGGAACTGGCACCCTACCTGGACGGCGCGAACGTTGATCTCAAGGCAATGAGCGACGACTTCTATGCATCGATCACCGGGGGAACACTGTCGCCTGTCCTTGAAACGCTTAAAAATCTGAAAGAACACGGCGTCTGGCTCGAGATCACGAATTTGATCATCCCGACCAGAAACGACAGTGCAGACATGATCAAGGATCTGTGTCAATGGATCAACCGAGAACTGGGACCGGACACGCCGGTACATTTTTCCCGGTTCTATCCCCAGTACAAGATCCAGAATCTCCCGCCAACGCCGGTATCGACCCTTAAGAACGCGGCTGCGATCGCTCGTGCTGCCGGACTCCTGTATACCTATATCGGCAATGTTCCGGACGTTGATGAGGAAAACACATTCTGTCCCCATTGCGGCAAGAAGATCATCGAACGGAAAGGCTACACTATCTCCAGGGTCGCGATCAAAGAAAATAACTGTTCGTTTTGCAGTACCCGGATCAGCGGTGTATGGCAATGACCGGAGTGCAGCATAGTACTTCAGTAGAGACCGTATATACAGTTTGATTTTTCACGGAAATCCCGGGGTCTTCTCTTGACAGTTTTTGCATTATATGTACAATACCATATGGATGATAGCGATGTACGCGAAAGTGTAAAAAATGGGGACATACGTTCCCAATACCTCCTGCTTGGCTCTGAACCGCTGATCATGGAACGAACGATCCAGACGATCGAAGACCAATTGCATATCGACAGATCATTCGATCATGACACCTTCTCTTTACCCGAAACCCCGCTCGACGACGTCCTCTCGAAACTATACAGCATGGCGTTCGCATCCCCACGAAGATTTGTCCTAGCCAAGAACCTGGAGGAGCTCAATCAAAAGGACCTCGTTGAATTTGCTAAAGTAATAAATCGGACCGGGACTAAAAATTGCCTGGTCATGACGTACGTCCTGTCAAAAGACGACCGAAAGACCAAATCAACGGAAAAAAAATTGCAAGAATTGTTCTTGAATGCCCAATGTGTCACGTACCGGACAGATAAACACCAAGTGCGCAACTGGATCGCTGCGAAGGTAAAAAAGGACAAACTGCCCCTCTCCACCGCGATGATGCGATACCTGGAAGATCAATTCATCAATGACATCACCGGTCTTAAAAATGAATTTGAAAAGATCGAGAACTATCTTGCCGAAACCTCCAGTATAAGCCATGAACACATTCAGGATCTGGCAAAAGGGTTGTGTGATTATAATGTTTACCAGATGATCGACGGATTCCTAAAAGGTAAAACACGAACGATCGTGCTATTTAATGAACTACAGCCCTACCTGCGTGACTATACAGAGATCGTAGGTGCACTTGCCTGGGGGATCATGAACCAAGCACAGCAGGCATACTCTGTGCTGCGCACCGCCAGAATCCTGCGCACGATACTCGATGAAGTCGCTGACCTGGATCGGAGCGTCAAGATCGGTTCTCAGTTCTCAACCGCAAGATTGGAACTCTTTTTCCTAAGAAATGCCCGAGTTTTCAGGAAAGGAGCAGTATATGGATGATAGATTACAAGAGTTGAAGGATATCGAAGTTCAGCGTGGCGATATTGTCACGAAACTTAAGAAGATCGAAGATAAGAAGCATACGGTCAGTACCGAAGTGTATGAAAAGGTCAGAACCGAATATGAAGACAAGCTAAAAGCACTCGACGGCAAAATGTCTGAACACATCGACCTCATCAAGGAGCAGCTTACCGAAATCAATCAAGAAGAACAAACAGCCGTTGAATCGGAAAAACAGCTCAACATGCATCTGGAAGAAATAGAACTTCGTTATACGATCGGCGAGTACTCGGAAGAAGACTATAACACGATAAAACAAGAACATGAATCGAAACTCAAGGCAGTGAAAGATAGCATGAAATCACTGAACGACCGGAAGTCGTGGCTCGGAAATTTCATCAATGTCGCCGATACTTCGCTGGCTCCTGAACCTGAACCCGTTCCTGCACTGGCCCCTGAACCTGCATCTGAGGAACCGGCCGAGGACATCGTGGACGCAGCACTGGAACCGATAAAAGAAGCGGCGCCTGAAGAGGCTACTGACAGCATACAAATAGAGGAACATATCCTCGAGGAAAAACTGCCGGACGAGGACACGAAACTCGAGGAACTGATCGTCGAGGAAGAAGCGATCGCACAGGCACCTGAAGAACCGTCTGAAGAAGCACCGAGCGAAGAAGCTCCAAAAGAAGCCGCACCTGCCCCGAGCACGGAAAAAGACAAAAGCATTGCCTGCCCTAAGTGCGGGCATCTGAATACTCCAGACTCGTGGTACTGCGAAAAGTGCGGCGCGGAGATCCTTGACTCGCCAATATCATAGACACACGGCAGCCCTCAGACCTTTTATACTACCATGATATACGATCATCGAGCGATCGAAAAAAAATGGCAGGAGCACTGGCAAAAAAACGGTCTTTTTAAAACTGCGGCTTCACCAAAGAAAAAATTCTATACGCTCGAGATGTTCGCCTACCCGTCCGGGGATCTCCATCTTGGACACTGTAAGAATTACGTTATCGGGGATGTCTATGCCCGGTTCCAGCGGAGATCCGGCTATGACGTGCTGCATCCGTTCGGGTGGGACGCATTCGGTCTTCCGG
Source organism: Caldifarciminota bacterium (assembly GCA_016936155.1). Classification (GTDB taxonomy): domain Bacteria; phylum Hydrothermota; class Tepidihabitantia; order SM23-42; family SM23-42; genus JAFGPO01. The sequence goes on along the minus strand of JAFGPO010000032.1, from coordinate 21,325 downwards.
CTGAAAACCGCGCGATTAAACTGGGTATCCATCCAGAAATGTCCACCCTTCAGAATATCGCAATCTCCAAGGAATCATTCCAATTGCTCGGGATCAGCTATGACTGGGACAGAGAGATCAACACATGTCTCCCTGACTACTACAAATGGACACAGTGGATGTTCTTGCTGCTCTACGAACGAGGGCTCGCATATAAGAAAGAAGCATATGTGAACTGGTGTCCGAGCTGTCAGACCGTGCTTGCGAACGAACAGGTGAGCGAGGAACGGTGCTATCGCTGCGAAACCCCGGTATCAAAGCGTAAGCTGAACCAGTGGTTCTTCAAGATCACTGATTACGCGGACCGCTTGCTGGATGGTCTCGATACGCTGGAAGGCTGGCAGGAAAATATTAAAACAATCCAGCGGGGTTGGATCGGACGAAGCGAAGGGTGCACGATCGCATTCCAGGTCGTGGATCGGGCCATATCCTTCGACGTATTTACGACCCGGCCGGATACGATATACGGCGTAACCTTTATCTCCATCGCGCCCGAACACGCGGCCATCGAAGAATTGATCCGGGATAATGTGAACAGGGAAGCGGTCCGATCGTATGTCAGGGCAGCAACCCTCCGGACCGCGATCGAGCGCGCGGAGAAGGAAAAGGACGGCGTGTTCACCGGTGCGTATGCGGTCAATCCGATCAATAAAGAAAAGATCCCGATTTATGTCGCCGACTACGTCCTCCTTGAGTACGGCAGCGGTGTGGTCATGGGAGTGCCGGCGCACGATGAACGGGATTTTCAATTTGCGAAAAAATATAGTTTGCCGATACGCGTTGTCATACAACCATGTGATACCACCCTGGATGCAACGACCATGGACCACGCGTACGAAGATCCAGGCATTATGGCGAACTCCGGGGAGTTCAACGGTCTGGGCTCTGAAAAAGGCATTCAGGCAGTTACCGACCACTGCGCGGAGCGTGGCATTGGCGGGCCAAGCGTGAATTATCGCTTAAAAGACTGGCTTATATCGCGCCAGCGTTACTGGGGAGCACCGATCCCGATCATCCACTGCAATAAATGCGGTATGGTCCCGGTATTGATAAAGGACCTTCCAGTTCTGCTCCCCAAGGACATCCATGATTATATGCCCAGGGGGAAATCACCCCTTGCTGGGGTTGAGAGTTTCATCAATACGACATGTCCCGAATGCGGTGGCGCAGCACAACGCGATCCGGACACCATGGACACCTTTGTCTGCTCGTCGTGGTATTTTCTGCGTTACCTCGACCCGCACAACGACGGTGCATTCTGCCGGAAAGAAAAGGCTGATCAATGGCTTCCGATCGACCAGTACATAGGCGGTTCGAGCGAGCACGCAACCGGTCACCTCATATATTTCCGATTCTTTACGAAAGTACTTTTCGATGCCGGTTTCGTGTCGGTTGAGGAGCCTGCGAAAAACCTTTTCAACCTCGGGATGCTCATGAAGGACGGCGTAAAGATGTCTTCCTCAAAAGGTAATCTCGTACCCGTGCGTCAATTCATCGATGATCATGGCGCGGATGTTGCAAGACTCACGGTTGTGTCCGCAGCACCACCGGAGCGTGAAAGTGAATGGACCGATGAGGGCGTGACCGGATCCGAGCGTTTTCTGAACCGGATATACCGGCTCGTTATTGATAATTGCGCCAGGGTGATCGTAAAAATGCCCTCTGCCTGCGCGCCAGAAGAAGAACCTCTCATGAGGAAGATCCACCAAACGATCGCAAAGGTGACCAATGACTGTGACTCGTTCAAGTTCAACACCGCGATCGCTGCGCTCTGGGAGCTCCTGAACGATCTTTACGCGTGTACTATGCAGGGAACCGTCTTTGGATACGGAATAGCGGTTTTGATCGATCTCCTCTCGCCCTTTGCCCCCCACATCGCTGATGAACTCTGGTCGCTCATCGGACAAAAAGGCAGCCTGTTTTCCCGCCCGTGGCCAACCTACAGCTCCCGGATGCTCCAGGATCTGATCACGACCATCGTTATTCAGATCAACGGCAAAGTGCGGTCGCATCTTGAATTGTCCGGAGAGATCACTGAACAAAGGGTAAAACAACTTGCTCTGGAAGACAGCAGGATCCAGCGTCACCTGCAGGATACTCCCATTAAAAAGACGATCTACGTGCCAAATAAACTACTCAATATCGTTGTGTAGGACAGTGTTTAAAACGCTACTTATTCTTGGCAAATCCCTTCATTTTTTGCGCAAAATCCTGTAGTTTTTTGTCCACACGATCATTGATACTATCCTTTTCAAATCCACTTTTTGTCTTTTTCCCGGCTTTGATCCCGGTGAGAAGTTCGATACCCTGATCGATCGTTGCGACCGCGAAGATATGGAATTTTTTCTTCTTGACCGTCTCGATGATATCCTGTCTGAGCATCAGGTCATGGACATTGCTTTCCGGGATCATGACTCCTTGTTTTCCGGTGAATCCCCGGGACTTACACACATCATAGAATCCTTCGATCTTTTGATTCACGCCGCCGATCGGTTGGACCTCGCCGTTTTGGTTGACCGATCCGGTCACGGCCAGTTCCTGATCAAGCGGAACGTCAGCAAGTGAAGAAAGAAGCGCATAGACCTCCGCGCTCGATGCCGAATCACCGTCGACATCACTGTACGACTGTTCGAATCCGAGCGTTGCATCCATCGCCATCGGACGCTCCTGACCGTAGCGCGATTTCAGGAACCCGTTGAGAATCAACACGCCTTTGTTATAAGTCTTGCCCCCGAGGTTCGCCTCGCGTTCGATATTGATTATACCAGCCCGTCCGACCCAGGTCTTTGCCGTGATCTTGGTGGGACGTCCGAAACTGTAACCGCCAACCTGGTACACGGACAGGCCGTTTAGCTGTCCCACTGCGCTGCCCGTGGTCTGGATCATGAGGATATCCTTGTCGATCATTTCCTGGATCTTGTCCTCGAGCATATTGACACGCCGGCGCCATCCTTCGATCGCCTTCTCGATCTCGACCACGCCAACGGTCTTCTTCCTGCCCTGACGCGCCCAGTAATCGGCTTCCCGTATGATGTCCGCGATCACGTGGAACCGCGTTGAAAGTTTATCCTGACGCCCGGCTATGCGCACGCCGTACTCGATGATATCAGCGATCGCCTGTTTCGAGAAGGGCAGTAATTGCTCGCTGTGGCATATGGACTTTACAAAGGAAGCGTATTCATTGATGTTCTCGTGCGACTTGTCCATGACCGTGTCGAAATCCGCTTTGACCTTGAATATCTTCTTGAAGTCCTCATCCCGGTAATACAATAAGTAGTAAAGCCATTGGGCGCCGATCATCACAACCTTTATATTGATCGCAATCGGCTCTGGTTTGAGCGCGGAGCTGGCAAGAATGTAGAACGGATCGAATGCCTGGATATCGACGATACCGTTGCGCAGCGTACGCTTCAAAGTCTGCCACACACCTGGTTCGATCAGTGCGTCAAAGGCATTGATCACAAGATAACCGCCGTTCGCGCGCAGCAGGGAGCCTGCCTTGATATTCAAAAAATCGCTCACATACATACCCGGGGCAGCCACGTACCGCTCGATCGTACCGAAGAGATTCTTGTAGGACGGTGTCGTCTCGAAGATGATCGGGCGCTTTTCCGTATCGGAATTATCGACAAGCACATTAACCTGGTATTCCCGGAATTCGTCGTCCTTGTTCTCTTTTTTCAGGAACCGTTCAAGATCCTGCATGATCGAATCGACCACCTCGGCGAAATATTCATGCAATTTTTTATAATTGAATTTTTTATGCATATCCTGTATATAGTGTGCAACGACCGGCTTGACCATCATCTCATTCAAGGAACCGATCTCATCATTGGCTTTCTCCTGTATTTCTTTTACCCGCGTGTAGATTGATGCAAGGTCGGATTCGAACTGTTTGATACTATCTTTGATCTCTTTGTATCTTTCTTCGTTGATTTTGCCCTCTTTGAGCAGCGTGTCGATCTCCTCTGGTTTCTTCGGTTTGCCGTCAATAAGCGGGAAGATCGCCGGACGTGTGAATGGGCCAGCCTGGATCTGTACGACTTTAAATCCATGTTCTTCGATCCGTTTCTCGAACTCCTGCAGGAGTTGACGGTTCTCCTCTTCATACTTACTCACAATACCCTGGCGGCGCTTTTGGTAGTCCTCACTGCTGAAAACGTCTGATATGTGCGTTTTCAAATCCTCGACCAGATTCCGCATCGCTTTTCGCAAACGCCGACCATCGCCGGCATTGAGCATGATGAGGTGAGGCATATCATTATTCTTAAAATTGTTCACATAAATGAGATCAGCAAGTTTATCCTTTTTCACATCAATCTCACCGAGTAGTTTTGTGATCGCGGTCGTACGTCCCGTGCCGACCGGTCCCGTGATGAAGAGATTATAGCCGGGGTATTTGACATTGAGGCCCAGTTTAATCGCGTCCATGGCGCGCGGCTGACCGATGATCCCTTCGCAGGTCTTAAGATCATTAACTGTCTTGAATTTCAAAATTTTTGGATCACATTGCCACCGCAGTTCAGATGGCTTCAATTTTCGGAATTTTTTCATAATGCCTCCTTAATAACACTCTGATCCTGTCATGAATGAAATTAATTATAGTGAAATAATGTATGGTGTCAACCCGAGCACAGCGCCTTACACATCACGCTGCGCCTTCGCATTTTGTCACAATTGACATTTATATGAAAATCAGATATAATAGCCCGTGCAACCAACACAAGGAGGAATCAATGGATAAGATCACCATTAGCGTAATTAAGGCGGATGTCGGAGGGTATGTGGGGCACTCGAGCATGCATCCTAACCTGGTCGCAAAAGCCAATCAAATGCTCGATGAGCATAAAAAGAAAGGCCTGATCGTAGATTTCCATGTTACCCATTGCGGTGACGACCTGGATCTTATCATCACCCATCGCCACGGGTATGATAATGGCGAAATACACAAAATGGCATGGGATATTTTTATTGAAGGCACGAATATCGCGAAGGAACTCAAACTGTATGGAGCCGGTCAGGACCTCTTGTCCGATGCATTCTCAGGTAACGTCAAAGGCCTTGGACCAGGGTGCTCAGAAATGGAATTAGAAGAACGCAAGAGCGAACCGGTCATTATTTTTGCCGCGGACAAAACATCGCCCGGGGCATGGAACATGCCGCTGTATAAAATGTTCGCTGATCCTTTCAACACGATCGGCCTTGTTATCGATCCCTCAATGCATGACGGGTTCATATTCGATGTTCTCGATATCTTCGAGAACAAGACAGTGCGCATGAACTCCCCCGAGGACATCTATGATCTCCTCTGTCTCATCGGAGCATCCGAACATTACATTATTAAGAATGTCTTTAAAAAGGACGGCCTTATTGCCGCCTCGACCTCAACCCAACGCGTCAATCTCATGGCGGGACGGTATGTTGGCAAAGACGATCCGGTCATGATCGTACGCTGTCAGAGCGGCCTGCCCGCAGTCGGCGAGGTCATGGAACCATTTGCCATGGCGTACATGGTTACTGGTTGGATGAGAGGATCGCACTGGGGTCCTTTTATGCCGGTATCGGTCAATGATGCCAACCCCACGCGCTTTGACGGACCACCGCGCGTTATCGCCCTGGGATTCCAGCTTGCAAACGGCATGCTGATCGGCCCCCGGGACATGTTCGCGGATGTAAGCTATGACCTGGCACGTCAAGAGGCGAATGAAATAGCGAATTATATCCGCCGTCACGGTCCTTTTGAACCACAGCGTCTGCCCCTATCAGATATGGAGTATACAACACTGCCGCATGTCTTGAAAAAACTCAAGGACCGGTTTAAATAATCATCCCGTTATAAGGTCTCGTAGAGCACTTTATGACCGGAACACTCATCATCGCGCTCTCACTTGTCAGCCAGCTCGTTGGATCCGGCAGTACCGGTTATACGTTCGTGAAACTCGGTATCGGCGTGCGTCCGGTCGCCATGGGCGGCGCTTTCTCTGCGCTCAGTGACGATGGCAACGCCGTGTTCTGGAATCCCTCTGGTCTTGGTATCATCAGTTCGTACTTCGTATCCGGCATGGCAATGAATCACCTCACGTTCTGGAATTACTACAATCTGACGTCCGCGATCCCCATCGGTCAGAAATCTGGCGCCATCGGCATCGGGATATCCTACCTGACCGCGGAGGACGATTTTTACTCGGAACGCGGGGAGCAGGGAGAATCGTTCAGGAATTCGGATATGTTGCTCAATATCGGCTATGGCAGAGCGATCGGCAGAAAACAAACCATCGCGATCGGCGGGGCGCTCAGTGTCGTGCGCAGCCAGCTTTACGAATACAGCGCTTTTGGCGCCTTGCTCGATGTCGGCTTCATCATTCACCCTTATAAGTATCTCTATCTGGGAACGGTTTTGAAGAATATCGGGACACCCCGGCGATTCATCGATATGTGGGAATATCCGCCTGTGAACTTCCGCCAGGGCATTGCGGTGAAGATCCCCTTTGGTGAAAGCCACACGGCATTGAGTTTTGATTATTCGGTGTATCCGGATGTACGGACGACCTTTTCACTCGGTGCAGAGGTTCGCATCCGCAGCATTTCGCTCATGGAGACACTGGGTCAAGATAGAATCTCCGGCTTTGCCTTGATGGGAGGGTATCACTACTCAAGCAGCGATATGGTTCCGGTTGGCTACTCAATTGGGCCATGGTCAGGCTTTTCGCTTGGGGTGTCGATAGAGGTGTGGATGGTAAAAGGCTTTTACCTTGATATAGCTGCCCTGCTTCTCTCATACGGGTATTTAGGCTCATCTGAGCGGATCGCCTTAGGCTTGAATTACGTGCCCACAAAAGGGAAGGCCAAGAAGTAGCATAATCACCACCGGCATGCCAGATGACAATTCCATCGGCATAGGCTGACAGAGCGCCGTTGATCTGAGCGAATACGTAGGTCTCATCGAATTGCTCGGTACGGTAGTCGAATCCCTGTACGAACGGCACGATCTTCACACCCGGCCTCACTTTTTCTGCCGCCTGATAGATCGCATCATAGTAGATCCAGTAGTTTCGCCAGTATTCAGTGTCGCCCTTTTTATACGATGCGTTGAAGTGCGACGGGTAGAGCATCGGATAGAAGACATCCACATACTCGCTCATCCTAGCGATATCCTGGCCTTCGGCCTTCAATGCATGGAGGACCGTAAACCCGAAAACGCACGCCCCGATCTCGATTGTATCACCGACTGCATGCCTGACCGCCTTTAGAAGATCATGAAGAGGATCACAGCGCGACCCGTATACATTAGTAAGCTTCATCCGATCAACCGGTCCATCAGTCGGGAACCGCAGATAATCGAACGTCAGTGATGTAAACCCGAGATCAACGATCTCTTTGCTCACGTCGACGAGATAGTCCCGCACTTCCTTTTTATAGGGGTTCGTCCAGGCAAGGTCCTTGTAATCCCTCCACACCTCATTGCTGTCGTTATAGATCGCATAATTTTCATATGCTGACAGGTAATCATCCTTGAAACACACAATCCGCGCGATCACTTTGATGCCCCGTTTGGCAGCCTGTTCCAGAATATAATCAACTTTTACGAACCGTTTGATCGCACCCAATTCCCGGGCGATCGTATTTTTGGAATCGTAGCATAAGAATCCGTAATCGCTCTTCAGATCGACAACGATGGCATTGATCATATTGGAATCCGCTTTTTCAAATATCACATCGAGGTACTCCTGCTTGCTCGCCTGATAGCAGTTTATATACACGCCGCGTATCAGCGAATCAGGATGAGAGTATATGCTGAACAGGGCAAGAATCACACAAAGGTTCATGCTTTGCGCAGTGCTCCTTTCCGACCCGGACGAGCAGGGCGTGGTACTCATTATACAGTGATGGTCGCCTGGGGATCGCTCGTTCAAAGATACTTTGAATGGTATCATACAATGCATCATACCCATATAAACCGTGGCGCGATCCAATCCGGCGCGTATACGCATCAATCACGAATACCGGACGCCCGAGCGCGTAGAGCAAAATGGAGTCGGCTGTTTCCGGACCGATCCCGGAGATCGCGGTCAATTCCCCCCGCAGCGTCCCGGTTCTTTTCCTCTTCATCGCTTCAATGCGCCCGTCATACTCTTTAATGAAGTAATCGAGGAACGCAACAAGCCGCTTGCTCTTAAGCCGGTAGAATCCCGATGGTCTGATAAGACGCGGGATACTGCGGCGATGTTTGTACAGGAAGCGGGCATCCATATACCCCGCGTAGCGGATGTTATTCAGTGCCTGCACAACGTTATGCCAATTCGTGTTCTGGGTGAGAATTGCACCAACCATCACTTCGAACGCAGTATCGGCAGGCCACCAATGTTGTGGTCCATAATACTCATACAACCGATTGAAAATGGCATGCAGGATTTTTTGATCATTGGTTCCTGACTTCATGACGATGCGAGGGAGTAAAGAGAAGGTTATTGCACCAAATAATCGGTCAGAATGTATTCTTCGGTTCCGCTATGGAAACGCACGATGCCGATGCCAGGCGCAAATTCTTCGCGGACCGTCACGGAATCAGTGACCGTTGTATCGGAAGTCACCATTTGTGTATGAGTCATGATCTCGATCGTGTATACATCACCATCATAGGTGCTGCTGTACTGGCAGTCAATGATCGATCCCCACACATGATGCTGTGCAGCGATATTCTGTCCGGCAACGTCGATCGATCCGATAAGGCTGTCGTGCCATGTGTTACCATTGACAAAGGGCAATTCGATACGGGCGATGAAATCATCGATCACCGGATATTCGGAACCAGAGAACGTGAATACCACACTGATATGTTCATAGAGCGCATCGTCACCCTTAAAAACGAAACGGGCTTGTCCATTATAGGAAACAGGCATAACCTCAATTTGATCAATCGTATCCGTTGATTCAACCTCGACATACAGGGTATCCGCGGTTCCGATAAGCCGCCACCAGTTCCCGGGTTCGTACTGGAAATAGTCGGACGCCGCACGCTGGATAATGTATTCATCACACGATACGCATGCCAGGATTATCGCGATCATGGAACACACGCCCACCGCACGAATACCCCGCGTGTCAAAACGCATACGCAACCCCTAATTTCATACCGATAAACCCTCCATGCCGTTTGATGTCCGTGACACCTTCATAAAAGAACACCGGAGAAACACGCATCCGCTCTGAGGGGATGTTGACCGCGATTCCCAGCCCGTAGGTCATGGCTTGACCTTGCTCCTTGTTACCGTTGATCGATCGCTGCACGTAGTCAATACCGATATCCAGGATCGGCGCGACGCGCCATGCATTCTTTGTAAAAAACCACCGCATCCCATAGGTCGCAAGGCTATATGCCTCATTCTCACCCTGATACCACCCTGCCTGCCCCCGGAGTCCGGCATCCATAAAACCAAGATCGCGCGACACGACCAGCGCGAACATGGCGCCCGAACGGGTATCAGTAAATCCGACTGATGGAATGCTATAACCACCCTCGATCGCAAAGCAGAGTGCAAACATGTAGTACACCAGCATACTCAATGATAATCTGATTGAGGATCTTGTCAATACGGTCGTGCAGACCGGATCCACATTGACTCAATGCACGAATTCTGCTATAATCCCCCATGAGAGCCGTTGTATTGTACGAACAAAAACTCCTGGAAGAATCTCCTTTGCGCATGGTCGAGGACTATCCAGAACCCCATCCCGGCGAACACGAGATCCGTCTTGCAATATCACTATGCGGGGCGTGCCGTACTGATCTGCACATTATTGAAGGCGACCTCCCGGCGCATAAAATGCCGGTGATCGTCGGGCATCAGATCGTCGGGCGGATCGACCGGATCGGGGAAAGCGTGACGGCGTGGAAAATCGGCGACCGGGCAGGCATCCCCTGGCTCTACCGAACATGCGGGGTGTGCAAATATTGCAAGCATGACATGGAAAATATATGCGACAATGCACGATTCACCGGATATGACGCGGATGGCGGTCTTGCCGAGTTCGTGACCATCCATGAGGACTTTGCATATCAACTGCCCCCCGGCTATACCGATGTAGAAGCAGCGCCGCTTTTGTGTGCCGGCGTCATTGGATACCAGGCATTCGAGGCGACCGGGTTAAAAAATGAAGGCAAACTTGGCCTGTTCGGTTTTGGATCATCCGCCCATATCATCATCCAGGTCGCGATCCATCTCGGACTTGAGGTGTACGTTGTGTCGCGCACAGACCGCGAATTGGAACTCGCCCGGCGATTAGGCGCTGCATGGGTCGGTCACAGCGATGAAGATATGGGAACGCTCCTCGATGCCGGGATCGTGTTCGCGCCGAGCGGCGAACTCATTGTCAACGCACTGTCGCGGCTTGATAAAGGAGGACGCATAGTCTCGGCAGGGATCTACGCTTCTTTCCTCCCGGCGTTCGATTACTCGCTGATCTGGCCGGAAAAAAGTCTTGTTGCGATCGCCAACACATCGCGGCGTAATGTCCGCGCGTTCCTTGATATCGCCTCACAATTTAAAATTAAGGCGAGCACAACAGTCTATCCGCTTGATGGCGTGCACGAAGCATTGCTCAATATCAAACACTCAAAGATCTCCGGTTCAACGATCCTCCGCATATAAAAAAAGCGGGGTCATACGACCCCGCTCGTAATAAATGCCGCGTTCTACTGAACAACAACGAGACTGGCGGTATTGACCAACTCGTTGCATTCCAGCCTGACAAAGTACACACCATTTGCTACGGGAACACCAGCCTTGTCCCTGGCATTCCACGTCAGAGTGTACGTACCGGCAGGTTTCTGCTCATCGATGAGCGTTACCACATGCTGTCCAGCACGGTTGAAGATCTTAAGCTGCACGTGTCCGGCCAACGGAACATTGTAGCTCACGGTGGTCGTCTGAACAACTGGATCCGGGCTGATTGTCAGCCAGAGCCGGCGCGCGACCTCGTGCCCCGGGGTCTCCTGGATCCCGGTGATGCCGAATGCTTCGAGCATCTGAGTGACCATCTGGACCCACTCGCTGTTCGGGTTGGGATTGCGCCCGTCGATCGTCCAGAACGCTGCCTGCCAATCACCCTGTCCAGGGTAGAAGATACCCACATCCTGGCTGTTATCAGTATCTTCAAGTACGACGTGGGCGTACGCATCCGGAACAAGCGCATCGGTAAAGAAATTGTTGCTCGCATAATCAGATGTCGCAAGGAAAGCAATACTATCGATCTCAACAAGCCCGTGGAGATTCACATCCGGTTCATCCCAGAGGTAATCCTGGGTTGCACTCGCCAAATGGAAAAAGCTCTGCATCCAGGTCATGGGTACACCGCTCCACAGCAGATCCTGACCAATGAGCCAGACGCCGCCCTGATTATAGAAGTAAGATTCAAGGTTGAGTTGATCAATGCCCGTCAATGCAGTAGTATCCTGCCACCAGTAATCGTAGCAATTCCAGATCACGAGATCATAGTTCATCATCTCCAGGGAATCAGGACCATTATCCCCGGCGCTCGTTGTCGTATACCATCCATAGTTACCTGTCCCGAGGATGGCGTCGAGCGTTCCCTGCCAGAGCGGGTCCGGACTCGTTCCCGGTCCGAATGTGCCGCAGATATCCTCGACAAACAAAACACCGCCCTGTCGAGAGGACGGCACATACACTGATTCGCCTCTTTGCGGGACAATGTACTGCTGTGCTACCTCACTGGTTCGCGACGGCGAACGGGCTGACAGCACACTGACGCAGAGAGCACACATCAAACCACAGACGATCTTAACAGATAGTCTCATAGAACCTCCTTATGTCACATGACTTACCCTATTATACTGAAGCGACGCGGCATGTCAAGGTTGCATATGGATCATCGTGATCACCTGACCACCACTCAGACAACAGTGGTAATGAACTGTTCTCCGGTATGTCACCACGTCCTCGTGGATCGTTCGATCATACGTTATCACATCATACCATACCCCTCTTACTTGTACACGCCGCAGACCGCTATGCCCTTGATGCCCGTCATACCATTCGACTCCCCCGATGATGGAATCTACGGTCATTCCTTCAGCCCGCTTCGCGCGTACGATGCCATGATGTGTTTCTGCATGAGGAAGTAAAGCACGATGAGCGGCATGGTCGTGAAGGTCGAGGCGGCGCAGAGCAGCGGGTAGTTCGTGGATTCGGCCTGGGCAAAGTACGCGAGCCCGGTCTGGATCGTGCGCATGGAATCGCTGTGCGTGACGATCAGAGGCCACAGAAATGAATTCCAGTTTGATACCACCTGGAATATCCCGATCGTCACGAGCACCGGTTTGGACAGGGGCAGGACGATGCTTTTCAGTATCTGGAAGTGATTGAGCCCGTCGATCGCGGCCGCATCAAACAACTCCTGCGGCAGGGATTTGAAGTGCTGGCGCAACAGAAAGATCGAAAAAACATTCGCGCTCCAGGGTATGATGAGGGCAAAGAACGTATCGATCCACTGGAAGTGGCTGAGGATGACGTAGGACGGGACAAGGTACACCGGCATCGGGATCATCATCATCGCCAGGAATAAGGAAAATAACGCTTCCCGTCCAACGAATTCCAGACGCGCGAACGCGTAGGCAGCAAGGATCGAAGTGAAAAAAACGAGCACGGTCGTTGCGATGGTCATGATCAGGGTATTGAGAAAGTAGCGCGTGAAATCGACCTGCTTGAACGCGGCAAAGTAATTTGAGAGGAGAGGTCTATCAGGGAGAATATCCGGAGGGAATTCCAGCGCTTCATCCTCATTTTTCAGCGACGTACTGATCATCCAGAAAAACGGAAGCAGCATCCACACGGCGCACCCGATGAGTATAACATGGATGATGAGCGGCCATTTCCTATTCATAGTACACCCGCTGCTCGATAAACCTCTTTTGCACCTGGGTCAGCGAAAAAATGACGATGAAGAGCACGAATGCGATCGCATTCGCGTACCCGAGGTTCCAGAGCCGGAACGATTGTTCGTACAAATAGAATACCACCAGGCTCGTTGTCCCCAGAGGTCCGCCCGGCGGCTGGGTCATTACGTACACCGGCGTGAACGTATTGAACGCGATGATCGTCTGGGTGACGAGCAGATAGAAGATCGTCGGCGACAGCACCGGGATCGTCACATGCCGGAAGATACTCCAACCGCTCGCGCCGTCAATGCGCGCCGCTTCATAGTATTGCTCCGGGACGTTCTGCAAACCGGCAAGGGCGATAATGATACAGTAGCCCACATTGTGCCACACGCTCATGATAATGAGCGCGACCAGGGCAAATGACGGGCCGGCGATGAAACCTGAAAGGTCAAGGTGCAAAGGCGCAGCAAGCACTCCGAACAGCCCGCGCGGATCATTGAGCCACTGCATCGGCTCGATCCCGCCAAGGCCGATGATCGCGTTCAGCACGCCGCGGTCCGGGTTGAATATCCACTTCCACACCACGGAACTTGCCACAATCGAAGTAACAACCGGCAGATAGTACAAGGTCCGGTACACGCCCTGCCCTTTGATCCTCTGGTTCAACAGGTGCGCCAGGCCCACTGAGATTACGATCGTGAGCGGCACGGTGAATATCACATACCAGAAGGTATTGCCCAATGATTGGTAGAATTTAGGGTCGATAAAAAGGCGGAAGAAATTATGCAGTCCGATAAATTGCATAGCGCCGGCAAGTCCCCACTTGTAGAAGCTCATGCGTATCGCCTGGAGGATCGGGTACAAACGGAAAATTGTAATAACAAGCAGGGCAGGCAAAAGGAAAATAAAAACAGTTAAAAACTCCTTCCTACGCATAGGGAATAATATGCGGTTGATAAGGCGTGTCAATACTGACAGGAAACGTACATGGACGATGGATTAGGATATGGAGGCTGGAATGATCCACACGTATATTAGAAGAGTAAGGGGCATTGCAAAATGCGAATTGCGGAATGAGCACTTCGTACTGGAATCGGGCCTTCGGCTGGAAAAAAATCCCTCGCTGCACTCGGGCTGGAAGGAAGCGCTGCGCACTGGAATATTGAGATCCTTCGCTGCGCTCAGGATGACAATGGAGAATAGTGTCGAGCGAGATAGCGTTCGCTGTATTTTTCTGCTTAGTGTCTACTGCTTACTGTTTACGGTCTTTTTTCGCCTTACGCACTATGCTGTACTATCTACGCTACGTGGTGCTTGTTCTAATCCTGATGCCGCGTCTTTTCAGTTCGGATTTGATGCGGCTGCACAGCGCGTCGTCCATACCGAAATACTCGGGTGGCACAACGCCAAACCCATCATATCTCTTCACCTGTTGTGCGATGATCGATCCAGAGTACGCGGTCATACGCGCCATGGAGGTGATCCGGGAAACGTCATCATAGCGATCCATGACCGTATAGGTCCGTTTCTTTTTCTTGCACTGCACTTCGATGATAAGCACCGAGAAATCACGGTTATCGCTTTTTTTCAGAACATTGCTCAGGTACCGCATATTCACGTCGCGGATCGCAACCAGACGCCGTCCGGCATGAACAAGGGTGTCTGAGAGAAAACCGCACTCGATAATAGTCTTGAATATGCCGGCATGCCCTGGATACCGTATTGTCTTTTCTTCCATGGTGCGGGCACCCTTGATCGTCTTGAGCAGGGTGCGCAGACCATCCGTATAAAAACACTCCAGCGTACCGATCTTGGGCACATGTATCGTCTCGATCCCGCTCAACGTTTCGACAGTTTTCACCCGCCCCTTGAGCACAATCCGTGTCGGGCGCGTGTACTCTTCGATAAGATCCGCGGGTGACCAGGTAATCGCATAGTTGAATGGTGGCTGTGGATGCTGAGGAAGACCACCGACCATGATCTTCAAAACATCGATACCATTGAACCGGCGAAACGCTTCGCCGACCAAAACATTGCTCAATCCCGGTGCGAAACCAGCATCCGGGACGATCCGGATGCCTTTTTCCCGGGCACGGTCGTGGAGGACGAACGGGTCATCCACCGAGTACGACATATCAACGATATCCACCCTGGCCTTGAGCGCACAATCCATCGTATAAAAACCCAATGCCGCAGGAAGTGCACCGACCACGACATCAAAATCCTTGATCGTTTTGATGAACTTGACCTTGTCCTTAACATTAAACTGGCGTGCCTGAACATTGACCTTCTTTTTCAACTGTCGTAAATAGGTGATGTTGTTGTCAAACACGGTCACATCATGACCGCTATTGCACAAATCTTGTGCAACAACACTGCCTTGCATACCGCATCCAACAACACAGAATCTCATACCATTATTATACACAGAATAGTTTTTACGTCAAGAAAATCATTGATTCTATCCTGTTCTCCTGGTCCACGGGTGTTACATTTTGTCGCACCTAATCATTGACAATACACCTATCCTCCATACACTCATGGTATGGCAAAGGGCATAAAAACGATCAAAGCATACCGGATCATCAAAAAACTGGAGGAAACGAATACGGCGATTATATACAAAGTTCAGGATAGATCGAAAGACTACCGCGCTTTGAAGATCGCCCGCCTTAATACTGAAGAACACAATGCTCTGATTATCCGCGAATTCCAGATACTGAACCAGATCAAACACCCGACGATCGTCCGCGTAATGGATCTGGATACTGACCCGGCTGGACGCACTTTTTTCCTCCAGCCTTTCCTGCCTGGAAAGGCGATCGATACATGCTTTTCCTCCTTAACAACGGATCTCATGAACGCGCTCCTTGAGATCATCAACGCAGTGGCAGTGCTCCACAATCGAGGATTCATACACGGTGACCTGAAACCTGAACACCTGCTCTACGATGCAAAGGCAAAGAACATCGTGCTCATCGATTTTGGATATGCGCGCGTGCCTGATGATCCCAGTATCCGCACCGGTACGATCGGCTATATCGCCCCTGAAGTTATCAAAGGCGTCGGGCTTGATCAGCGCAGCGATATCTATTCACTCGGCGTAATCATCCACAAGATCATCGCCGGGAAACTCGTTGATGCCCAGTGGCAGGACATTCCGGGCATTCCGGATACGATCAATGCACTGGTGCGCCGTATGTGTGCCCGGGAACCCGCAGTACGGCCCTTGATCACAGAGATCCATGAGGTTCTCCGCCCGTATGCTACTTTCCAGGAAGGAGCGCCGCGCTATGATGTCAGTCTCCCGCCAAGCACTTTTGTCGGACGGAGTACCTTCATGGAGGAGTTAACTCACGCAGCGGGAACCGCGCATACGATATGCGGTGAGGCCGGCACCGGAAAGACGAGGTTTTTATGCGAGATGAAATACCGTTTCATGCAGCTGGGATACCGTACTTTTTACTACTGTGCAGGAGAGCAGGTATCGATATTCGGAGCGCTCTGTGAGTTTTTAAAAATACAAAAAGCGGATATTATCGAGGAGAATGATAAATATGCGGTCTTTCAGAACGTCTTCACTGCACTACAACAATACGCAGTCCTCTCCCCTTTGGTCCTCCTGATCGACGATGTGGAGACCATGAAGGATTTTGACCGGGCGCTTCTCCGGTACATCGGCTTTGGTTTGAAGGAAACGCACACGGGTATTGTCTGCACAACGACCGATCCCCGGATCGCGGTGACGATCGGCTTTGACACGCTGACCCTCGATCCCCTTACGACCGAAGAAACCGAACACATGGTCACCCAGACTCTCTGTCCTCTGGAATTCGGCCCGAACAACAAAGACGATACGCGACAGTATGTTTTTCAGTGGCTCCATGAACAGAGCGGCGGAAAACCCCTGTATCTGGTGAAGCTCCTCACGATCCTCTTTGAACAGGATATCCTCATGTTCTCCAGGCATCGATGGCACATCGATTGCCCTCGCCTTGATCAGGTCCATATTCCGGAGCATCTCGAAAATCATGTTTTCAAGCGTTATGATCATCTTACTGAATACGAGCAAACCGTCCTTCAAACGATGGCGCTCGCCACGATCCCTATGGATCCGGGTATCCTGGCGGCAGCGTTCGGCAATGAGTGTTTTACATCCCTGGAAGTCTTAAAACACAGCCGGTTGATCAAAGAGGATTATCTGATGAACAACCGCGTTGTTTTCATCCCTGACAATATCCCGAGAAAACTGGTGCGATCCAGGATTTCAACACGCAAAAAGAATAAACTGAGAAAACGCCTTATCCAAGCTCTGGAACATACTGCATTTTCTGATCCCGGGTATATTACACTCCTTGCCACCCTCTATGATGCCATAGACGACCATGACAAGGCCATCGAGTACGCTGGACGCGCTGCACAGCATGCTGAAGCAGAGTGTGACTACATTACTGCCCTGGACTACCACCGCATTATCCTGAAGAACACACCTGAACGCACCAGGGCACATGGTACGACCGCGCTTAAGATCGCGGAACTCCTCACAACCATGGGTCAATGCAAGGAAGCAATAGCGGTCTATCAAGATCTGCACGATCGTGCGGCAAGGGTGTTTCATAAACAGATCATTACGGGTATCGGCCGGGCATACTATCATATGGGTAATTTCCCCGAGGCGGTCACGCACCTGCGAAAGGCACTAAATATTTATAAAAAGAAAATAACTTCAGAACCAGCTGTCGATATACAGACCAGGCTTGCCTATTGTCTATCAGTCACTGGCGAATTCGCTGAAGCTGAGCATCTTATCGACCAGGCGATCAAACACGCGAAGACGATCGGCAACGCGCGGCTTATCAGTGCCGCACTCTATTACAAAGCGGTTCTGCAGCATCAACAAGGCAAATACGATCAAAGCATACGCAGCGCCGAGGACCACATCCAGTTCTCGGATCAGCACGGCATACACCGGGGCAGCGCACTGTCCACACTCTTGCTAAGCCGGATTTACCAAGAACAAAACGACCTGGATAAAGCCCTGCACCATGTCGATGCCGCGATCGCAGATCTGGAAAAATCTCGCGACATCAACGCATTACTTAATGCCCTTGATTGCAAAGCGACTATCCTCTTCTATAATGGGGAAATCCCACAAGCGCGAGCCCTATATGCAAGCACCCTGCGGAAGGCGAAACAGATTGATTACTACCCCATTATCATCAACTGCTTGTCTGCGCTCAGCACTATCGACATAATGATGGGCAAATTCGATCAGGCGCTTGCGAGTGCCCAAGAAGGATTCTCGCTTTCCCCGGACACATCCCACTTTATCATCAATATGGTGGATATCCATATTGCCAGGGGAGATATCGAAAAAGCCGACACCATACTTGAGATGGTTTCGAACCGGACCGATGACCCTCATTATCATCGGGCCGCTCTCCATATCGCGGCAGAGAAGAAAGATCTTTTGAATGTCCGTAATCACCTGGAGAATTTCACTCGGATCGACCGATTGACAGACGTCGCACAACAATCACGTCTCAACTCCTATTTTGACTTGATGTCAAACCTCTACGAGGTTCAAGAATATCAAACTTGCGCTATATACGCGGACAAAATTCTTGCGACCTCCTCACCTCAGGATATATATCATAGCATCGCCCAGGCTTACATGAAACTCACTAAGTATTATATATCGAACAGCCTTCTTGATATTTCCCCCGAGATCGAACACCTGCGGCGCGCATCAGTGATCTATGAGATGATCCGGTTACAACGGCTCAAGATCCAGGCCCTGCTGACCACGCAGTTGACAGGCCTGGCCATCCGGGATCTAAGCCGGGAACTTCTTGATTGTTATGAGATTGCACATTCGATACAGGCACAGCAGGAAATCACCCATTTACGGGAACTGCAGCATGAACTCTTTTCTCTGATCATCCATGAAAAAGTGACCGGTTCCACCTCGAACGAATATCTTATCTTTTTTTCACAGATCGCCGCTTTGATCGAACGCCATCTTGGTGACGACGGTTTTTTAAAAAATCTACTCGATATCGTGGTCCGCGCAACCCGGGCAGAACGCGGCGCCCTGTTCCTGAACACGCCACAGGGCATAGAATTCATCGTCGGCAGAGATATCGACCAGACCACGATTCAGGATGCGGCAGAGCTGTCCAGAACCGCGATCCGCGATATACACAAAGAGGAAATCGTGTTCACACACAATGCTCAATCAGACCCGGATTTCAATATCAATAAAAGTGTCGTGCTGAACAAGATCCGTTCTCTTTTGTGCATTCCATTGACCATTGAAGACAATGTAATCGGCGCCCTTTACCTTGATTCAAGATTCGAAGAAACCATGTTCAGCCAGCATGACAAAGACTTCCTGCTCACGGTTGCCCGTATATTGGCAGCGGTCATCGACAGATCCCGCGCCATCCAGAAGATCATCGACGAAAATGCCGCTCTGCGGACCTCAGTGATCGCTGATATCGGACAGGGGTACCTTATCAGCACATCAAGAGCCATGAAAAAAGTGTACGATCTTATCAATCAGGTTGCTGCAACCAATTCGCCGGTCCTTCTTATCGGGGAGACCGGAACTGGCAAGGGTATGCTCGCGCGTTTGATCCACCAGAGAAGCGCACGCAAGAATAACAAGTTTACTGTGATCAATTGCGGTACGATCCCGGAGACTTTGCTTGAATCAGAACTATTCGGGCATAAAAAAGGTGCATTTACCGGCGCCCTGACTGACAAACCAGGTTTGCTCGAATACGCACACGGCGGCACAGTCTTCCTGGACGAGCTCACCAACACCTCGCCTGCATTCCAGGCGAAACTCCTCGAGGCGATCGAGGATAAGGTTATCCGCCGGGTTGGTGAGACAAGAACCTACACGATCGATGTCCGCTTCATCTTCGCGACTAATAAAGATCTTGAGATCGAGGTCGAGGAAGGGCGCTTCAGAAAGGATCTCTACTACAGGATCAATGTCTTTAAGATCGAAATTCCGCCGCTGCGCGAACGTGGTTCAGATATCATTCTCCTTGCCCGCTTCTTTCTCGAGATGAGCAGCAAAGAGATCGGCAAAAAAGTGATCGGTTTCACACCACAGTCCATACAACTGCTGCGTAGCTACCATTGGGCAGGTAATGTCCGGGAACTGCGCCATGTCGTGGAACGGGCAGTGGTCCTTGCAAAGGGTGTGAATATTACCCATCACGAATTGAACCTGGACGCCCGGGAGAGCCGTGAAGGCGCTTCGATACAGGAAATAAAAAAGGAGGCGGTATGCGAAGCGCTCGAAGCGACAAATTACAATACAAGCAAGGCAGCACGATTGCTTGGTGTCAACCGGCGTACGATCCAGCGGTATCGAAAAAAATATAATCTCTAAAAACTTTCACGTACATCTCCACAAAGTGCGACATTTTAAGCAAAGTGCGACATTTTGTCGCAATATATTGTCAAAATCTCAATAAAAACCGTATGATATTTTCATCTCTAAAATGTGTGACATTTTGCCGCAGTTTTACTATTCATCTGCGATCAATTTTTCCATCACGTTACGAATTTGCATGAGTTTTCAGCTGGCATGAATATTGCTTTATTTAATTTAAAAAGGAGAAATTATGAAAAAACTGTTCTGCTTCATCCTGGCTGTCACGGTAATGGCAACCATATTTAACGGTCTATTGCAGAATATCCATTCTTCTGCAAAGGCCGATGATCCAGGCACTGTACTCCTCGACTATATCACTCCAGTCAGTGCCTATGCGGATTCTGATACGCTATTCGGTCCTGGGAATGCACCACCGCCCCCACCACCGCCCTTTGATTAATGCGAGGATGCAATGAGATCGCTTCACCTCTACGAGGTCAAACTGCTCGACGGCTCCCAATATAAAGGTGAGATCACGTACCGGGACGAAAAAATGCTGGTACTGCGGCTGCAACAGCAGCAATTCCAGGAAAAACTCCGTTTGTTCTACAACGGCATCATCTCGATACGCGAACTCGGCTGGCAGCGCGCCAATGTACCCTGATCGCTCATAGAATTCATTATGATTTGATCATTAGTATTGGTCATCACTGAATCATTTTGCAATGAAGACAAGGTCGCAGGAACACAATTTGATCTTTCGACGTTGAGCTCTCTATCAGACTCCATGACAAAAAGCTTGATCATATCATGTGGGGAGGGCACACACATTGTAGAAACCCCTACACCGCGCAACAGCGATTTCATACCTTCTCGTCGTTTGGTCCCTGCACAGGGCCGGGCACGCCCGTGTCCGGCCCTGTGCATATTCGCACATAATCACCAGCTTTGCCGAATGAAAATTTTTCTCACCTTTAGAGTTATTGGTTTCCATT
>JAFGPO010000031.1 GCA_016936155.1 Caldifarciminota bacterium | reverse complement strand
TTAGTAAAAAAACATTTGTCCGCAAAGCGTTGAAAAATATAGACGCGCCCGTAGCTCAACTGGACAGAGCGGCGGACTACGGATCCGCGGCTTATGTGAATATTCTCAGGAAATTTTTGCTGCAGATGCCCGCAATGTCGCTTTTGGAGTACCCTCTTTGTTGCAGATCGCTGGTCAGCGTATTCATGTCTGCAGGGCTTGCGATCACAGGATCATTAATGCCGTCAAAGTCCGTGCCGATCGCCGCGATGCCAACGCCACAGCGCTGCACCAGGTAATCGATGTGGTCGGCGAATGTATGGTCCCCCAGATGATAGCGGGATATATTGACGCCGATGACGCCGCCTTGTGTATGGATCGCATCGATTGCCGCATCCGCGATATTCCGCTTGAATGCGGGGTTCAACGCCCGGACGCATGAATGCGAAGCCATGACCGGGTTGGCCGCATACTCGCACACGTCAAGCACGGTACGTGTTGATGCGTGGGACAGGTCAAGGATGGCATTGTACGATCCGAATTTCCGTATGTACTCCTTCCCCTTTTTGGTCAGTCCCTTAGAATCCTTTTCAAGCGCGGAATGCGCGAGCTGGTTCGAGTTGTTCCATGTGATGGTGAAAACGCGCACGCCCAGATCAAGGAGCGCCTCCACCTGCTTGAACGAATTGTCAAAGATATGGCCGCCCTCGACTCCGAGGATAATGTTCAGTGTACTCTTCTTCATCTCGTTCTGAGCGCGGACGATCTGAACAGCCGGTGTCTTCTCGATATATGCGATCGTCGAGGCGAGCATTTTCACCGCTTCGACAAACGGATACCGCGCGCCCGGCATGATGAAGTGCGCATACACAACGCCGATATACCCCTGTTCATGCAATTGCTTTGTTTGAATATGGTTGGTCTTTTTTTTCTGGATGAAATACGGCGTATCACAGTGAAGATCGATAATATGCGGTATGGTCGTATTCCTCACTGGAAAACCTCCAGGACTCTTTTGAAAATGAAGAACAGAATGACCCCGAATATCAGAATGATCACAATCACCCCGAGGCGCACGAATTTGAAGAAGGGATGTGTGTATTTTTTACGGGGGATAAGCCGTCCCTGTTCATGCTTGAAACGCCGTTTAACCATGCGGTCATTGCTCGATAGGCGCCGGAACGGTCTCCGGCGCGAGGTAGTGCTGGAGTGCCAGGACGATCCGTTCCTGTATTTCTTCGATCGCTTTACCTGAACACACGTAGTTATTGAACATCATGGAAAAACAGTAATCAGTATCATCGAATTTGAGATACCCGGAAAGACACGATACCGCATGCAGGCTGCCGGTCTTGGCGCGCATGAAACCCTTCATTTCCTTGAAGCGGCGCTCGAGCGTTCCCTCACCGGATGTGGGCAGCATCTCAAAAAAAAGTGTGCTGTACTTGGAGAGATACATATACCGCAGCACCAGCGTGATGTCGTACGGGCTGATCAAATTGTGGCGCGACAGTCCGGACCCGTCCCAGAGTGACACTGTGCCTGGATCCGCGCCGCAGCGCTCAAGGAACCGTTCCAGGACCTGCACTCCGGCCCGGAAACTGCCCTCGTTATTAAAACGTGCGCCCAGGGTCTTGAGCAGTGTTTCGGCAAAAAGGTTCACACTCTCGGTATTCGTCTCGAGGAGAATGGCTCTGAGCGGTTCGGATTTTACCGAATCGATAACAATAACCTGGGAAAGGGTATCGTGATCCACCGGTCGCACGACATCACCGTGCACCCGGATATTCTCTGCGTTCAGCGCCTCACGCAGGTAGTGACCGGCAAAGAATGCCGGGTCGATCACCGCAACCTCGATGTTCTGTACGCGGTCTTCCCTGATCCCGCCCCCCACGTATATCTCATTGCTCTCAGGACGACGCACAATGATAATGCTATCCTCGCCCTCCTTTGTGAACATGTCGCTGACCAACGTGACATACTGCGTGGACGGCTGGAGCGTAACCAGCGCTGGTTTGCCTGCCTCAGTGGCTTCCATCCGGACGTTCACGACGTTCCGGTGGAATGACAACGCCGATACCTCGGGGGCATACCGCGCATCAAGATAGTGCCATGCCCACCCCACGGGCAATCGTTCGAAACGGAACGAATTCCCGTTCAGGCTCATCTCAGTGAAATATGTATCAACAACCACAACATTGCCGACAATCTCATTGATATTCCGCGTTTTCACCGCCTGTATAAAATGCTTTATCCCGTAGGTAGTGAACGTCGGATCGCCGCCTCCAATGAGCAGGATGTCGCCGATCAACTTTCCTTCATGCACCGCACCGCGCATCGCGAGTTTCGTCGTATAGCGGAATTCCGGCCCGAGAAAGGTCAGACTCGCACCGGTACTTACGAGCTTCATGTTCGAAGCCGGAACCATCACCTTCTGGCTGTTGTAGGCATAGACGACCCTGTCATGCGTGAGGTCCATGACGCAGATGCCACACTGCGCCGGAGACAGTGCCGGCTGGTTTAGAATACTGTCCAGGGAGAGCATCGACAGCAAGGCCAGTATGATCATTGAATGTCCTTTCTTTTCTTTTTCAAACGTTCTCTCTCAACATGTTCCGGAACATTTATTGGCGTGAAGAGACCAGGCTCTTCAACAATGCAGTCGCACTGTGTCGTGTTCTTGTTCACCCCGCACTTTTCACAAAGTCCTGCACACTCCTCTTTGCACAGCGGTGCGATAGGCAACGAGAGAAGTATCGCCTCCCGGATACCGATCTTCAAATCGATCGCAGGACCCGAAAAGTAAATCCTCTCTATTTCGGTTCTGGTCAGGTCGACATTTTCACCGGTCGCGTGTGGATCAATGCCGGAAACATACGTAAGAACGAGACGGGATTCACACGGTGAAGTAAAGAGAGCAAGACAACGCACGCACGCAAATGTTGCGTTGAACCAGACATCGAAATCAGCAGTGATCCCGCTCGCGTTCGTCGTGACCGCGACCTGCGCTTTGATCGACTCGATCCTTTTCAACCGGGGATCCTTGAGTTCAAGATCATGAACAGGGATGACATTGAATTCGATACGCACGACATCCGTGATTTCGCGGACCGGGATCATGTATTTCGAGCGTGCTATGTCTTCAACTCCTTTTTTCGGGCGGCCGGGAATAACACGTTGTTGAGGATCAACCGGTACCCCGGAGAATTCCTGTACTGCCGGAGGTCAGTCGGAGGATCTCCGACAAAATGCTGGTAATCTTCAGGATCATGCCCTGCGAGGTAAGTGAACGTTCCTTTCCCGTAGTTGCCGTGCAAATACTTGATCTCCTCGGTACCATGCACCTCACCAAGGATAACCATGGCGGGTTTCACGGTTGTCCTGCGAAAGCCGGAGCATTGACCTAAAAATTCCTTTACTACAGAGGTGTGGTTCTGCACGAGCATAGTCGGTACTGGATCGAACTT
>JAFGPO010000030.1 GCA_016936155.1 Caldifarciminota bacterium | reverse complement strand
GGCTTGAAAGGAGAAACATGCCATACGGAAGCGTAAAGTGGTTTGATAGTAGAAAAGGCTATGGCTTCATCGAGAAAGAAGATGGTAGCGGCGACGTGTTTGCCCACTATCAGGACATTGTCGGTGAAGGCTACCGGACCCTGCAAGAAGGTGACCGGGTCAAGTTCGAAATCACAAACTCCCCCAAGGGAGAAAAAGCCACAAATATCGAACGTGCATGATCTGCACGACGCATGAAAAAGGGAGTGACGTAGTCACTCCCTTTTTTTATACCGCAATCACAAGATTATTTCTTTTCGATCCGGTATTCGTTCTCTTTCCAATACCGCTCTTCAAGCGCTTCGACCAGATTTTCACGCTGCTCATAGAGCTTCCGGAAAGCACGTTTCTTGTGCCGCGCTAGAGCATAGTGGGTCAAGAGCGGTAGGGCGATCGTAACATCCATATAGCATACGATCGCGTCCGGTAATTGACTGGGATCGACCTTACCCCAGGATACGGCTTCGTGCGGTGTCGCGCCGGACAATCCCCCGGTATCCGGGCGTGCGTCGGTGAACTGCAGGAAATAGTCATGACCGACGTCCTCGATGTGCAGGATCTCCTGCATGTAGGGTTCGGTCTGCAGCAGGAAGTTCTTAGGGCTGCCGCCGCCGACCATGAAAACCGCGGACTTGCCGCGTGCTCGTTTTGCCGCGTACACGATCGCAGCGGTCTCATTGACATCGATCGAAGGAATCAAATGCGTGCCGAAATCCCTCAGCGAATTCTCGGCAACGTGCATGCCCAGTGCGGAATCACCGGGCGAACTCGTGTAGATCGGAACTCCTGCCCGGTACGCGGCAGCAAGGATCGATGCTCCGACAATACCGTTCTTCTCTTCAAATTCCGCCGCATACTTACCGACCTTGTAATGGAACTCTGCTGTACCCATCTCGCGCTGGAATTCATCGCGGCTCAGGATCTTGCGCAAATGCCGGTCGGTCGCCAGCAGACAATCAGTGTAGCTGAGCAGGACATCATAGATACGTACGATGCAGTTCTTGCGCAGATCAGCATCATCGATATCATGCCGCCCGGCATGCAATTTCAGATCAAAGGCGAAGTGCAGGTCATGGTATAAATTCGCGCCGGTCGATACGATCCAGTCCACGAAACCTGCATTGATGAGCGGCACGATCGCTGATTTGCCAAGACCAGCCGGCGTGAGCGCGCCGGCAAGGCTCACGCCCACGCAGACGTTGGATTTAAGCATTTTTCCCACGAACAGGGAACATGCTTCGCGCATGCGTGCGGCATTGTACGCTAGAAAAGTCTTTTCGATCAGATCAAATGCTTTTTCCTTGCCAGTGATCGGGTCTGGAAATATCCTCGGGCCGGATAGATACTGATCATGGTATGGAAATTGCTTGCCCCGCAGCCAGCGAGGCCAGAGATCATATTTTTTGTAAAGTCTCCTTCCTTTTTTCTTCTTTGCTGTTTTCTTTTTCATCACACCCCACTTATAAATACTTATGTCACACAACTCTAACCTCTGATGAACAGCGAACCTCAATAATTACCGCATTGTGCCCCGAGAACTGCAGTAGTTACGTAATTGAGTAATTATGTAATTAACAGACCAACCCTTCCAAATCCTAAATTTTAAACAAATTCCAAATTCAACTTTTCCAAATAGACGTCATTAACGTTCGAGTCTGTCGAGAACTACCTTCGTTTTAATTTTTGTACCTAGTTCCTCGTAAGTACCGTCTTTATTCCACCGCCTGTGGCTTACGGACCACGATTTGCTATCACCCTACGCATTAAATCAATAACAAACATGTAGTGGTCGAGTTTACTCGACAAATGTCCCCCAGGAGAGCAACCCATTGCAGAGCAAGCTCTGCCACTACTTTAACTATGCATGTTCTATGTCACACCGCTTTACGCTTTGCGCCTTACACCTACGCCTCACTTATGGTGTGCAAAGTATTCGCGGACCAATTTTTCCACTAATTCGTTCCGCTTGAAATAGAGTTTCTTTAATCTTCGTTTTTTGTGCTTTGCCAGCGCATAGTGCGCGAGGATCGGGAAACCGATCGTCGCATCCATATAGCAGACCACAGCATCAGGCAACCGCGTGGGATCGACTTTGCCCCAGGACACGGCTTCGTGCGGCGTGGCGCCGGACAACCCGCCGGTATCCGGCCGCGCGTCCGTGATCTGGAAAAAGTAATCGTGTCCCACTTCCTTGATCCGCAGGACCTCCTGTATCTGGGGTTCGGTCTGCAGCAGGAAGTTCTTGGGACTGCCGCCGCCGATTAGAAGGGCAGCGGACCTGCCGCCTGACCGCTTTGCGGCGAGCACGAACGCGGTGGTCTCGTTGACATCGACTGAGGAGTTGATCCGGATCTTTCCGCCGCGGATCTCAGCCTCGGCGATATTCATACCGATCGTCGAATCGCCAGGCGAGCTCGTGTACACGGGCACGCCCAGGCGGTACGCCGCCGCGAGTACCGACACGTCCGTATTCCCGGATTTTTTCTCCCATTCCGCCGCGTATTTTCCAAGCAGATAGTGGAATTCAGCCGTGCCCATCTCTTTCTGGAACTCGGGTTGTTTCAGGATGGAACGCAAGGTCTCATCAGTCGCCATAAGACAATCCGTATACCCGAGCAGGATATCGTAAATTCGCACAACATCATTCCTGCGCAGGTCCGCATCGTCGATCAAATGGGTACCCGTATGCAGGGACAGGTTAAAGGCAAAATGCAGATCGTGGTATAGATTCGCGCCGGTCGAGATGATCCAATCAACAAAACCGGCTTTCATCAGGGGAATAACGACCGCTTTGCCGAGACCAGCCGGGGTCAGAGCACCAGCCAGGCTCATGCCGACCGTAACATCGCTTTTAAGCATTTTTTCCGTGAACAACCGGCATCCCTCTTGCAGACGCGCGGCATTGTAGGCAAGGAACGTCTCCTCGATCATATCGACCAGGGATTCTTTACCGGTCAACAACGGCGGGTTGATTTTCCGCCCGGAAAGATATTTCTTTTTATTCGGGTACTTTTTCTTTTTTAACCAATCGGGCGTCTCATCCTGGACCTTCTTCACACCATGGATCCTTTTCATCAAACCTCCTTAAAAAAATGGATGCACATCATTGGGTTTGGAAGCTGGATTGTTCCAGCTTCACCACCCAAAACCCATCCTCCATCCCTTCCCCTGGATTGTCCGGTCAAGCCGGACAATGGCAACGAGGGAACGATTCCAGCTACCACGGCAATAACCCATTTCCCATGTTTTACGGTATCGGTATCACTTCGGCCGGCGGAATGCCATTAAAGTTCGTAGCAGTTGTCCAGGAATACGCGCCGATGTTCTCACAATACAAAAGGTCGCCGATTTCCAGTTCCGGCATATCCTCGCTCACCGATATGATATCCAGGGAATCACAGGTCGGTCCGGCAAGCGTGGTGATCTGGGTGATACCCCGGCGAAATGTCCGGTACTGGTATTTCGCGTGATCGTATATGATCCCGGACAATGATCCATAGACGCCATCGTCAAGATAGTACCAATGCTTATTGCCACGGATCGATTTCCCCACGACCTGCATGACCAATAAACAGGATGGGCCAACAATCGCCCGACCCGGCTCGGCGATCACCGCGACATCCGGGCTGAACAACCGTTTAATTTCCTTCCTTATATATACGGCCATGGGAGCAAAAAATTCCTTATCATGATCAAAGTAGCGGATCGGAAATCCCCCGCCGATATCAAGAATCTCCAGGGGCAGCTGTTTGAGCTTTGCATCATTGAAAATGATCGACGCCATTTCCAGCGACGCGAGATAATTTTCGATATTCGTGCTCTGTGATCCTACATGGAAGCTGACGCCCGCCGGCTTCAGCTTCAACTGGTAGGCCTTGATCAAAAATGGAATAGCATCAGCCGGCTCGGCCCCGAACTTCAGCGACAACTCAACGATCGAGCCGACATTCGGCACCTTGATCCTGATCAATACCTTTGAACCCGGAGCATACTTTGCGATTTTGTGGAGCTCATATTCCGAGTCAAACGTCATCAAACGCACGCCGTGTTGTGCTGCGAACTTCAGGGCTTCCGGTCTCTTAACCGTATTGGCGAAGATCATCCGGTCCGCGGTTACGCCAAGATCGAACACCATCTTTATTTCCTGGATAGAAGCCACGTCAAATCCGGTGCCGTGCTCAGCCAGGCATTTGAGAATATAAGGATGAGAATTGGCCTTGACCGCGTAGTATGGCTTAACGCCCGGCAACAGACTTCGGAATTTTTCCACCTGCTCGAGCAGCAAACCTTTGCTGATCAAGAAAAGCGGGGTGCCGTGTTTTTTCGCAAGAGCAACGATCGTTCTCTTGAGTTCCTTTTTTGTTCTTTTCATACCGGCTCGATAATCGATCCCGGCTTAGTACGCGATCAGATCTGCATCGAACGATTCAAGCGCACCGCTGATGTTCCAGATACGCAGATTCAACTGATCGTACTTCTTGAGCAATTCATGCATGTCCTCATCGAGCGATTGTAGTTCGTCATTCGTTATCGTAATAGGATCGTGCGGCAGGGATACACTGGTGATCGGGAAACCGGGAAAGTTTATTAACAGACGCGGGGTGAGGATCAGCAATTCCACCAGAGTCTCACCAGACGCCGTGCTCGTGATCTTGAGGGGATAGAACAGTTTATTCGTGGGAAACCGGTACTGGATGGGTTCATTGGTCATGGTCTCAGTGCCTATGGTCACGGCATCGAACACGAACCACTGAAAACCATCACCAATGTATTCATCAATGAGTTCCTTCATGTCCTTGGAAATAATATCCGCTTCGATCTCAATGGATGCCAGATACTCCTTTACCCACGCCACGAAACTCGCGGGATCGAGCAGGTGGGTCACTGAAATATCGTGTGCCCCTATCTGTTCATGGAACGTCACTTCACCACCCGGGGTCTGCGGTCCCTTCCCGTCTCCATTACGCTTGCCCATCCCGAGCGGCATCTGAATCTTGCTGTTAATCAGTTCGATTGCCCGGCGGAAGGTCTCGATGTCGCCTTTCTTGACTGTCGGCTCGGCCCGGAGCGGCAGGACTTCGAGCACGATCGTAGATTCGGATGCACTGATATCCGTACTCAGGAGCAAAATTTCTTCGGAACCGTTCCAGGCGATCATCGCGCGCTGGGTGGGCTCGAAAATCTGAACGTATGGATTGACCGGAATCATCCCCCGGTTCGCGTAGCATATGGATATAATAAGGAGAAAAATCGAATATTTTATCACTTTCATGGCTAATTATACGAATCGTCCCTGAAAAGTCAATGTAACGTTAGGATAATGTATATTACGCTTCGAGTGAGTATCCCGAATCGAGAAGTTCCTCCATTAATTTCTTCGACATGCTCGATCAATAAAAAACAAGAAGCCAGGGGTCCCTGGCTTCTTGATCCGCCTTCCGCAAAGGAAAGCGTTCTGGGAGAGGAATTTTACTTCACATCAACGTCGATCTTCTTTGGTTTCGCCGATTCTGGTTTCGGGAGGACGATATTCAACACGCCGTCTTTATAGGTCGCTTTCACCTGGTCCGCCTCGACACTCTCGGGCAACCGGATGTTACGGCAAAAACTGCCATAGTATCGTTCGATCCGGTGGAAGGTCTTTTCCTTTGTCTCTTTTTCCTGTTTACGCTCACCCGAGAGAGAAAGAATATTGTCTTTTACCGTTACCTTGATATCTTCCTTGGTCATTCCCGGTAACTCGGCCTT
>JAFGPO010000029.1 GCA_016936155.1 Caldifarciminota bacterium | reverse complement strand
TGGGTCGCCATGCAGAGTGATGCCTCACCCTGGCCCACATGCTCGATTTTTGTGTGGGATGATAATGACGGGTGGAAGGACGGTGGCTTGCCGGATCCCTCGGTTGAATACATATCCGGGCCTGTGACCTTCGATCCAGGCGGAACCGGTGCCTACTGGCTGTATGTGAGTTTCACACCGGTGCATATGGATACGACCTCTGATTTCTTCATTTGCTTCTGGAATGCCCTGCCGCCGTTCATCTTGATGGATGATACTACGACCACATGGCGTTCTTTCTGCGCGGACAATCCGAATAACGATTGGCAGCCGGTCGGATACGATTACTTGATTGAGGCGGTCATGCGGTACGACTATAACGGAGCGGAACCCAAACCTGCGTACATTTACGCTCAGAAGAATGCGACAAAAGATTCGGTTATTGTCTATTGGCCACCAGTTACCGAGGATATCCTTGATAATCCGACTGCGATAGATTGGTATGAGATCTATTCAAATACTGATCCATCATATATTCCCCAGAGCGGAGACTGGTTGCAGTCGCCGTCTGATACGTTCATGATCGAGCCTTTACCAGGCGTGAACCGCAACTATCTGAATTACCCGGTGAGCGTCTACCTGCAGGTGGGCGCCAAGTCGAATATGGGGTATGCCCTTTATAAGCCATTTAACGAAAATGCCGGTGCAACGAGCGACCGGAACTGGGTGAGCCTGCCGTGGCACAGTGAGTATGCGACGGCATCGGATTTGACGGATGATCTAAGTCCGGCGGGCGAAGCGTTGTTGAAGATCACTAACCTCAAGGATGATCAGACGTTCGAGTCATGGATCTACCATTCGGTCATGGGATGGTATGGGACCAACTTTACGATTCAGCCTGGACGGGCTTATGAAATGATTGCGGCCAAGGATTCGATACTCGTGATCGTGGGATCGAACGATCCGGACGGTGTGGTTACCTTGAACGAGAATGCCGGTTCCGTGGGCGATAGGAACTGGGTATCGATCCCCTACAATGCGGCGTATACAACGGTGAGCGACATCACGACCGAATACAGTACCGGTGGTGAGGGGATCGTTAAGATTACCAATCTCAGGGATGATCAGACATTCGAGTCGTGGATTTACCATTCTGTAATGGGTTGGTATGGTACGGATTTCGCACTTGCGCTGGGTCGCGGGTATGAATTTGTCGCGGCAAAGGATACGGTGTGGGATCCGACTGAATACAGCAACCGAAGTCTCGAACATATCCTTGCAATTGAACAAGTCCAGCCTCGGGATGATATTTCGGTGAGTGTGGGTTGGTCGATCGTGCCAGACCGGGTGCCCGTGTGGGTAATCGAGCCAACGCGAAACGCGCTCCTTCGGGTCCGGTCACAGTCGGTCGATTATACGGAGGCGTCGGTGTATTCGGCGCGTGATGCGGACAGCGATTCCTACATCATGTACCGTGATGCCGGGATATCACATACGGTAACCGCAGCATTCGAAATGGCGGAAGTGGTGGATATTAAATTCACGGCATACCGGATCGACCGTGCGTGGGATGTGATCACTGAACAGACCATCGGGAGTTTGGTTGCGAGTAAGGGTGATTTCCACGTGATCTCATTCGACGTTGGTAATTTCGTGCGGCCCTGGAATAGTGGTGAAGAAGTCCTGTTGTTCGTGGAAGTGCTGACCTCAAGCGCATATTACTTTGATGCAATGGTGTGCCGTCTTGACAAGGGTGTCGACATTCAGGTAATCGCGGATTTGTCATTACAACCATTACAGGCGGCTGAAGTCGTCAATGGCAGTATTTCATGGGAACATCTTGACAATGAATATGTCATTGGCTATAGTGTATACGAGGAAGACAGGAAAATGAATGAGCGCATTGTCACAACAGATGCATATGAAGGTACTGCAACAACGATGATCAAACCTGTATTGGTTGGTGGATATGAGACTTCTTTTGGCATTCAAAGCCGACCGACAGTTACGCATCCGATTTCCTATGCCTTCTCCATGCATCCAAATCCCTTTACCAGACGAACAGCAATAGACTATGTTCTGCCTCAGAGAACACAGATCGATATCAATGTGTACAATGTGACCGGACAACTGGTCAGAACACTTGTTTCAGACACCCAGGAACCCGGTTATTACACACTATTCTGGGAAGGTCAGGATAATGTTGGCCGACAAGCCGCTGCAGGGATATATTTCGTGCAGATGAAGGCTGAAGGTTTCGAGAAACAGAATAAAATTATTTTAGTTAAATAGAACTGATGATGGGCAGGGTTATTTATCCCTGCCCAATAACAAGGAGTGTCTATGAGAACCAAAATGCAGTTTGTGGCTCTTGGATTGATCGTTTTTACGCCTGCGTTTACTTCCGGCATAACCGTGGAGAATCCGTCCGATTCATCAACATCGTTATCCATTCAGCTTTTCGTCAAGAATTATCCCGCGGCCGATACCCAGGGAGTATTCTGGACGTTCTATGACTTGTCCTCACCGGAAAACCGAAACAATTTCAAATGGTACATTAGCAATAATTATACGGTTGTTTTTGGCAGCGACCTGTTCGTGAGCGGTGATTGTGGCATGAATTTCCCGGATCCCTGTCCGGTGCCGACCGATTCGATCATCCTGATCGGAAGTTGGGATTCGTCATATTATAATAACCCTGGGACGTATGGCGATAATATTCATCACACTGGTTTCTATTGGCTGTATTCGGATGTTGCGGGTACCGATCCGCAGACATGGAGTGATGATACGTTGCGCGTGATGCCTAAGCCGATCGTGACCAAAACAGGTCCTGGCGGTGGTGCGGATGATACAATCTGGGTTAATATCCCGAATCCCAGGGAAACGCGCTACACGGGTCAGACCGCGTATGACGTGTTGGGATACTGGATCGTTGCGGATTCGACCGGAACCGGTACGCCAAGCGCGTATGCTGACCCGAAGGCGGTAGCAATTGATTTCATTTCGGTGCAGGGGATCTTTGGCGATACGACCGAGTTCTATATGATGGAGAGTGATAGTTTTGCGCCATGGGACCTGTACGATGTCTACTTTGCGTACAAGATTGTGGCGCGTCCGGACACGATCGGCGGCAGTATCACAAAAATACCCGGATACTCTACATATCATTACTCCCAGAACTCGGACATGATTCAGGTGTATCAGAATGTCGTAGGTGTCGAGGAACAGAAGGCACTGAAGCCAAAGACCGAACTGCAGTGCGTGTTCCCGAATCCGTTCGTGCATACGGCGAAGATCGCGTATGCATTGGCGACCGCGGCGCACGTGGAACTGAAAGTGTACGACGTTGCCGGTCAGCTAGTGCGGACCGTGCTCAACGGGGCGCAGGGCGCGGGCGAGCACGTTGTGGAATTTGACGGCGCACTTTTACCCAGTGGAGTGTATTTCTATCAGTTCGAGACAAGCGAGAAGAAGTTCGCGGGCAGGTTGTTGAAACTGGAATAAGCACTTTTTTTGCTATACGAGCCCGGCTTTGCGGCCGGGCTCGTGTTTTTTATCCGGTCCATTTTGAACCGGATTTAGGTCTTTCCTTGTCATCCTTGGCGTAGCAAGGGATCTCCTTTTCATGGATGAGATTCTTCGTCGCGCTGCTCCTCAGAATGACCAAGAGCTATTTGTCATCCTGAGCCGGAACAAAGTGCAGGCGAAGGATCTCAAGAGAAAGCGAGATTCTTCGCTGCGCTCAGAATGACAGAGGTGTGAGATCCTGAACGAAATTCATGATGACAATATTGGATTCCCCGGTCAAGCCGGGGAATGACAGAAAGGTGTATGAGGGAATGACAACTTTATTTTTTGGATTTGATGTGTAGTGGCAGAGCTTGTTCTGCAATAAGAGCGCAGCATACGTTACCAATTGTCGAGCAAGCTCGACCACTGCAAAAGAATGGAACATGAGTATGGATGCTGGAATCTGGAAAGGCCGCCTGATGAATCAGGCATATACAGGTTGGGGGTGAACACCCTTTGTAGTGGCAGAGCTTGCTCTGCAAAAAACCGTAGCATATTGGGACAGATGTCGAGTAAACTCGACCACTACAACTTCAGCGGACAGGCGGATAACGAGATCCCCAACTGAATTCAGGATGACATGATTGGATTCCCGCCTGCGCGGGAATGACGGGGAGGGTGTCCGGGGAATGACAGAGAGGTGTATGGGGAATGACAACTTTATTTTTCGGATTTGATGTGTAGTGGCAGAGCTTGCTCTGCAAAAATGAGGTTATTTAATGATCAATGAAACGACGAAGAGTCCAGTGATGACCGCCAGGAAGATCAGGATGATCATGATGAATTTCCCCTGTTTCTTGTCCTTCACTTCCTGCGCCATGAGATACTTGGTCAGGGAATCGTTCATTTTCAGGACCGTGGTGTTCATGTCCTGGTTGAATTTTAAGAGTGACATGTTGCATTCCTTGGACTGATCGAGTTTGTCGCACATCTCGTTGGTCGCACCCTGGTATTCATTCAAAGAACGTTTTACCTCGTCGATCGCCCGGCGGGTTGATTCGTTGAATGTTTTGCTCATATCCTTGAAACTGCCGTCCATTTTCTCAACGAATGTTGCCTGGTTGCGGTTCAAGCTGGAGAGCGCATCCCCGAGTTTGGTGATCGGCGGATGCAATTCTTCAAGGTTACGCTCCGAGCACTGGTGCATCTGCTTCACGGATTCTTGCAGAGCATCGATGTTTTGCTGCAAAGACTTCTGGAACAAGGAGAGCGATTGTTTTTGTTCATTTGAAAGAGCGCTGATCGATTTTTCCAGGGCGACGATCACCTCATCTAAGCGCATGGCTTTACGGAGTTGCGAGATCGCTGATTCGACCTGGCTGACAACACTGTCGAGTTTTGATGCTTCGGTCTTGATCTCCTTTACTTCCTTTTCCAGATCTACCATCTGGTGGTGCGGGACCAAATCTTCCTTATCTCTGGCGGGTACTTCCTTCTTCGGCTTGAGTTTTGGCGCTGCAGCGGGCTTTTCCTCGGTGATCTCTTCAAGCACGATGTCGTCCCGGATATCATCCTGCATGATCTCCCTGGCGAATTCCTTAAGCAGATCTTCCCGCTTTAATGATTTGTATGTTTCATTGATCTTCTTGATGACCTTGCCGTCCATGATGCCGATCTTCCTGATCGAATCAATGGTTTTGAGAGCTTCTTTTTCGTTCTTTTTTTCCAATTGCTTATCGATATAAGAAAAATAATAGATGATCGCGTCGCTCTTTTCATCAAGGTCGAGCAAAATACCTGCAATGTCCGCATAGATCTCAACATTAGCCGGATCATACCTTAAGATCTTCTTGCAGAGCGCAAGCGCGTTCCGGTAAAAAGTGTCGCCCTTGTAGATGTCAACACCGTTTTTAAATGCCTCGACCGCCTCCTTGGTTTCATTTAATTTGATATGGAGATCTCCCAGGCGGTTATACACATTACCGTCCGCCATATCTGCTTTGATAGCTTTCTGTAGTTCCTTGATCGCCTGTTTAATCTTGCCCTCGGCTTCCAGGTGGATTACTGCGGTGAGCAGTTTATTGACATCATTGGCGCGTTCTTTGCTCAGCATGTATTCTCCTCTATTCGATCATATAATAATACTTAAATAATGGGCGGTGTCAATCGGGAACACGGCAGACGCTAAACGCTACCTCCGTTACGCGGGGAGTAATTATATAACTGGGCAATTAAGTAATTCGGAACTCAAGAGAAAGCGCACATCAGTGAATCAGGATATCAGCATGCAGGATACCAGATGATAAATCCTGAATCCGAAGCACGAAATCCGAGACAAGTTCTAAATTCAAAATTCCAATGTCCCAAACAACGGCTACAAACATAAACTACGAATCACCACTTTTTAGACTCCTGATGTTCTGGTACTCTGGTGTGCCGCCCGCTGGTATTCTGGTATCCTGATATACTTCTGATAGGTTCCAGCTTCTATAATACTCGAGATCCTTCGCCTGCACTTCGTTCCGGCTCAGGATGATAAAAAGGGTGAGTTCATTTCCTGGATTGACATACTCCGAAATTCAGGTATAATAGGGTGAGAAGGAATGTAGAGCATAACCCATGGAAGGAGGAAATATGCAAAAAGTAATCATGGTTATGATATGTGCTGTTTTTTGTGCCGCAGCATCGCAGATCGTCCCTTTCACCATATCTAAGAGTGCGCTGACCGTTGAAAAAGCATGCGCGGTAAAAGCTCCATGTGAACTGGAGTGTGAATACCACGGCGTGACATACATGTCTCCCTTGTATGATAACCGCAATGCACCCTGGGAATCTAACGTGAACATTGCCGATGTGTACGATAATGATGATATCATGTGTTCGATGGCTGAAGATGCGACCGGGCGGGTGTATGTGTGTTACGAAACCATAAATACGAGCGGCTATTATGCCTGGGGTCTTGCGACCTCGACGGATCAGGGCGCGACCTGGGATAATCGTGCATTCTATGCAAACGGTTTGGATGTACGCTATCCTGAGATCGGGATCTCGGAAGACGGGCATATATGGATATTTGGTGCTCTCTCAGGTAGTTCATACCACGATGAGGTGATCTTCCTGGAGTCATATCCCGGAGCCAATAATGATCCGGACAGCCTTGACGGGTTCTACTGGTTCGGCGTTGGTGTCATGAGCTACCGTTCCTATCCCGAGGTGGTCACCTATGGTCCGGGCACAGAACTCGTTTTAATCAGCTGGACCTATGACAACCAGGCCGCAACTGAAACAGTTCTTAATTGGGTGTTTACCTGGGACGGTGGTGCCACATCATGGTATATCTGGTCATTAAATGCAGATGGGAATCCGGATGGCATGACATCAGTCGGCGTGAATGTGGATGGACCCTGGTATGTTGCAGTACACGGCTGGGAAGAACTTGTTGGTGGGACCGACTGGAACGTGCGCTGCATCTGCGACACGCTTGACAGCGTTGCTCATACTTTGAGCGGTTGGTCAACGGGCAATACCAATAACGACCGTTATCCGTCCGTATTTTGTTCTGATGGGTACGGGTATATTGCGTACCAGGCAGATGATGGTACAAGCAACAATGACATTCTATTCAATTACTCAACTGACTGCGGGTATACCTGGCTGGGGACCATGCTCAATCTCACCAATGATGCGGTTGATGAAACCTATGCCCGGTTATATGGTAATAGCGCCACGATCGGATGTGCGTACATGTACGGACCGGCGAATGTGCGGTTCAATTACTCGATCTACTATGGACAGGATGGCACGTGGTTGACAACTCCTGAGACTGTGGATATCAATTCTTCAGCCTATCTCGGATACCACTGCGTTGGCTTATTGTATACGGCATCATATTTGTACGCGGCGTATGAGGATGACCGCGATATTGGCACTGCAGGCATTGAATTCTACGCGGCACGGCGTACCACGCCGATCGGGATCAATGAGTATAGAGAGGATGGATCATTGAATACGAACCTTCTCGCGGCGCCCAATCCGTTCCGTACCTCAGTGCATATCGATTATTCGATCGAACGATCAGCAGACATCGTCATCACAATATACGATATCACCGGTGCAGAGGTTCGAACGCTTGTACAGGATCAACAGGGATCGGGCAATCACTCGGTCACATGGAATGGCATGGATGCGCGCGGCCGCATTGTATCCGCCGGCGTGTATGTGTGTACGATCCAGGTTGGTGATCAGACAATGAGCAAGGATATCGTGTTCATGCACTGATTACAAAGGATGTTTGTAAAAAGGCTGGGTGATGAACCCAGCCTTTTTGTTCTGCAAAAAACTGTCAATGCCTCTGACCGAGACAGAGAAGGGTCCATCGGATTTAGTTTACTGAAAAGCCTGATAAATCAGGCAACTACAGGGATTTGTATATACCCGATTCATCGGGCTCGGTTTGACGAATCAAACCGTTACCATGATGGTCATTTGTTATTAGTCATAAGTAATTGTTAGGAGCGTTTTATTTCGCTGCTGCTTTTTCCTTTGCCTGCTGGCTCAGGTATGCGTAAATGAAATCATCAAGATCGCCGTCCATGATCAGGTCGATGCGGGCGGTTTCATGATCGGTCCGGTGGTCTTTCACGAGTTTGTACGGATGGAACACATAGGAGCGGATCTGGTGCCCCCAGGCAATATCGGTTTTCTGGGCTTCCAGTTTGTTTATTTTTTCATCATCCTGTTTCTTGTAATAGTCGTAGAGCCGGGAGCGGAGTATTTTCATCGCATTGACCCGGTTGTGGAATTGCGACCGTTCGTTCTGGCACTGGACCGTTATGCCGGTTGGTATGTGAACGATCCGTACCGCGCTCGATACTTTATTCACGTTTTGACCTCCATGCCCGCCTGCGCGGTATGTATCTATCCGCAGATCATCTTCGTTTATCTGGAACTGGATGTCCTCAACTTCCGGGTAGACGAAGACCGAGGCGAAAGAGGTATGGCGGCGGGCATTCGTGTCAAAGGGTGATATGCGCACGAGCCGGTGGATGCCGACCTCGGCTTTGAGCAGGCCGTATGCAAAGTCGCCCTTGACCTCGATCGTCGCATCTTTGATGCCTGCAACCTCACCGGGGAGCAGATCGAGGATCTCGTGCGCGAACGAATGCGCCTGGATCCAGCGTAGATACATGCGGAAGAGCATTTCCGCCCAGTCACACGATTCCGTTCCTCCGGCACCCGGATGGATCGTGATGATACAGTTTTTCCGGTCATCCTGGTTTCCTAATATCAGCTTGACGTCCAGGTCCTTGATCTTACGCTTAATCTTACCGTATTCCGCAGCCGCCTCTTCGAGCATAGCATCATCAAGTTCCGGCATTGTCATGAGGCCTTGCAGGAGTTCGATATCATCGCCAATGGTTTTCATTTCGTTCAACCAGAATTCATGCTGGCTGAGCTCGGCCATGACTTTTTGTGCGGTTTGTTGGTCGTTCCAGAAACCTGGCGCGGTGGTTTTTTTCTGAAGTTCTGCGACTATCTTTTTAGTTTTATCTACGTCAAAGATGCTCCTTAAGATCAGCGAACTCTTCCTGCAGTCTTTGTATATCATCCAGCGAAAGACGCTGGCCGTGAAGATCGTTCATGGACTATTCGCTCTTCTTCTTGCGGGTCCGCGTTGTTTTCTTCGCGTATTTTTTCAAGAATTTCTCAACCCGTCCTGCTGAGTCAACGATCTTCTGCTTGCCCGTGAAGAACGGGTGGCATTGAGAGCAGAGATCGACCGAGATCTTTTCCACGGTGGAACGGGTTTCGATCTTGTTCCCGCACGCGCATGTTATCGTACAGGGCACGTATTTGGGATGGATCTTCTTCTTCATATCTTTCTCCTTACATGTCAGCACTCATCGAATCAAGGAATTCCTTGTTGGACTTCGTCCGGTTCATCTTGTCTGTGAGGAACTCCATTTGTTCGATGACATTCATCTCAGACAGCAGTTTGCGCAGGATCCAGAGGCGGTTGAGCTCCTGTTCCTCAAGGATCAACTCTTCCTTTCTCGTCCCGGATTTATAGAGGTCAAGCGCCGGGAATACCCGCCGGTCGGACAAACGGCGGTCCAGGATCAATTCCAGGTTACCGGTTCCCTTGAACTCCTCAAAGATCACCTCGTCCATACGCGAGCCGGTGTCGATAAGCGCGGTCGCGATGATCGTCAGACTGCCGCCTTCCTCGATCTTACGCGCTGAACCAAAGAACTTCTTCGGTTTTTGGAGCGCGGTCGAATCCAGACCTCCGGACAGTGTTTTACCCGAGTGGGGAACGATCGAGTTATGCGCACGGGCAAGCCGGGTCAGGCTGTCGAGCAGGATGACAACGTCTTTTTTTGCCTCAACCATACGTTTCGCGCGTTCGAGTATGATTTGACCCACCTCAGTATGACGGTCCGGTGTCTCGTCGAATGTGGATGAGATGACTTCAGCATCGACCGAACGTTCAAAATCCGTGACTTCTTCCGGACGTTCGTCGATAAGCAACACGATGAGGCTGATCTCGGGGTGGTTCGTTGTTATTGCATTGGCGATCTTCTGGAGCAGGATGGTTTTGCCTGCCCGGGGCGGTGATACGATAAGGCCACGCTGCCCTTTTCCGATCGGGGTAAAAAGATCAACGATCCGCATCGATAGATCTTTCTTGCCTTCGATCTCGAGATGTATCCGTTCAATCGGATACAGGGGCGTGAGGTTGTCAAAGAGAACCCGCTCCCTGAACTCCTGCAAAGGGATACCATTCACATGGTCGATCTTAATCATCGCGAAGTAGCGTTCGCCCTCGCGCGGCGGCCGGGCTAATCCGCTTATATGGTCGCCGACCTTGAGGTTGAACTTGCGGATCTGTGAGATCGACAGGTAAATATCGTCTTGGCTTTGCAGGTAATTGTAGTTCGGTGACCGCAAGAAACCATACCCGTCAGAGTGTACCTGAAGTACTCCCTCGACCGGAACGAGTTCTGACCGCTGCGATTCAGCTTCAAGGATCGCATGTATCAGGTCTTGTTTCTTAAGGTCAGTGAAGTTCGAAAGCCCGAGTTGTTTCGCAATATCGTGCAGTTCAGTTACCTTCTTTTTTCTAAGATCGAGTGTTTCCATAATGCACCTTCCAATCTGTCACATATACCTCCTTGGTTCAGATGTGCTTATTCGTCAAGTAGTGCGGCATGTTCATGTGCCGCAATTTAAGAAAGTAGGATCGTGGAACATAGTTGACCGCAAGAAAGTTCATTTTTGTAACTGTTGTACAAAATTATCCCACATTTCTATCGTTCGGTATACTCAAAATGTTCGTCTCCCAGTAAGTTTATTAATATTTCGAGCATCATATCAGGGATCGATCAGAATAAGCAATTATATCGATAATACAGAACTTGTCAATACCTGATTTCGGATCAAAGCGCGATCATCCGCTCGATCGCCTGGAGGGCTTGATCACGGATATTATCATCGATAGCAACTTGATATTCATTATCCTCCAGAGACCACAGCACCTTTTCAAGGGTCGTCAATTTCATGTTCGGACAAATAGCATTCGC
The DNA here is from genome assembly GCA_016936155.1 of Caldifarciminota bacterium. Classification (GTDB taxonomy): domain Bacteria; phylum Hydrothermota; class Tepidihabitantia; order SM23-42; family SM23-42; genus JAFGPO01. The sequence continues at coordinate 17,444 of JAFGPO010000029.1, read as the reverse complement.
ATCCCCTGGGATGAATGTTTTGGAGGGATTTTCTTTTTTAAGACGGTAGAGCATCCCCACCTCAGTACATATTATGAAGGCTTGAGCGCTGCTCTTTTGAGCGTGGCGGATCATCTGGCTTGTCGAGCATATCGCGTCCGCACATTCCTGGACCTCAACCCGGCATTCTGGATGAACGAGGATTTCGGCACCCGGATATTCCTCCTTAAGGTCGAGCAGATGTTCCCTGGTGAACACCATGTGCGTGGGGCAGTATCCGTTCCATAGATAGAAGGTTTTGTCCGGGACCTGGCCCTTTATATACGAACCAAGATATTTATCAGGCGTGAATATGATCTCTGATCGTTCGATCGATCGCACGATCTCCACCCCGTTCGCGGACGTGCAACAAATATCAGAAAGCGCTTTGACCGAAGCCGTCGAATTGATATACGTAACCACGGCTGCATTAGGGTATTTATGTTTTTCGAGTAAAAGCTTGTTCGGCGTAATCATATCCGCCATCGGACATCCCGCATGCAGATCAGGCATGAGTACGGTCTTGTCCGGATTCATGATCTTGGCGGTTTCCGCCATAAAATGGACACCGCAGAATACTATTGTCTCACAGTCGAGCGTTTTGGAGATCCGTGCCAGTTCAAGCGAGTCACCAACGTGGTCGGCAATATCCTGAATTTCCGGACGCTGGTAGTTGTGGGTCAGGATCACTGCGTTGCGTTGTTGTCTTAGTTTTTCAATCTTATCGTGGATAAAATGTTTCATGAAAAATTTGTTCAGTCGATTATGGTTTTCGATGTCAGGATATAATTGATCGGATTAACCGGGACCTTGGACACGTGCACCTCGTAATGAAGGTGTGGTCCAGTACTTTTTCCGGTATTACCGACATATGCGATCACTTCACCTCGTTTTACATTATCCCCTACCTGTGCCTTGATGCGCTGACAGTGCGCAAACCGCGTGGAAAAGCCATACCCGTGGTCGATCTCTATGGTCAACCCGAAACCCTGGCGGTCACCAACAAAGGAAACTCGACCGTGAGCCGGTGCAACGATCGGCGTGCCGAGCGGCGCCGCGATATCCAGACCTTCGTGCATTTTCACCCTGCCGGTGAAGGGATCGAGCCGGTAACCGAATCCGCTCATGAACCAGCCCTGTACCGGTATTATCGAAGGAGTGCGGTCCCGCAGATACCGCTTTTCCTCAAGACTGGCGATCAGTTCGTTGAAACTCTCTTTTTGCAGCCGCGATCGGGCAAGGAGATTATCAAGCGCTGTGGACAGGCTTGTCAGATTATCCTTGACCTCGGTAGACAGGTCGATCTCATCATAGAAATTGAGAACTTCGCCCCCGACACCCATAGCCCGGAGATCATCGTCGATCGGTTCCAGTGATACGTAGGCGCGTAACTGCTTGTCATACATTTGCAGGCTGTCAATAAAGATCGTCAGTTCCTGGAATTCCTGTTCTATGCGCTCGATCTCTTGTCTTACGATACGGTTTTCCGTGTGGAGCTGGGTTAGGCGATTCTGGTCGACTTTGTGGGAAGCAAAAACAGTAACGTTGTAAACAAAGAACGTGAGCAAAAGGACAAGAAATATCCCGCCCGCGACCAGAAATCCTGATCTTACATGCAGGTTAAAGCGCCTGTTTTCTTTCGGTGATATGAGAATAATATCCAATCATTGCTCCAATTACATTATACAGGGGATTGAAAATTTGTCAAGAATTTTCTTTTTCACCAATGGCAAAATAGATGCACACGGATTTTTTCAACGAAAAAAATGGATTCAGACGGATTTGTTTACGGAAATTTTGTTCAATTACAATGATTAAAAAGAGAATTACGGTGATGCAAAACAAAATACCTTTCGATCGTTACGTCCGTTAATTGCGTTACTTCAGTTATTAATTTTGTTTTTTACCGCAGCAGAGCTGCCTATACCGCTTGCATAGCAAGCCTATACCGACCGAAGGTCCTTAACCGCGATGATATTCCGCTGTCTTGGTCGCGTTCCGCGTTTGTCGTTCCTTTCGCCTTGCGCTCTGCGCCTTACGCGTAATCTTTCGGCTTACTGCTTTCTGCCTTCGGTTCGCGGAATCTTTATCCCGTGTTTCTCGGCAAATTCAATCGCATCTTTGTACCCCGCATCTGCATGGCGGACAATGCCGATACCCGGGTCATTGGTCAGTACCCGGGCGATGCGTGTATCCATATCTTTGGTCCCGTCGCACACCAGGACCTGGCCTGCGTGGATAGATAATCCGATGCCCACGCCACCGCCATGATGGACGGATACCCACGAGGCGCCGGATGCCGTATTGAGCAGTCCATTGAGAATGGGCCAGTCCGCGATCGCATCCGAGCCATCGAGCATGCTCTCGGTTTCCCGGTATGGGGAGGCGACTGAGCCGGTATCCAGGTGGTCGCGTCCGAGCACGATCGGCGCCTTGATCGTGCCATTGCGAACCATGGCATTGATCTCAAGTCCGAGTTTGTCCCGTTCTCCATAACCCAGCCACATGATCCGGGAAGGCAGTCCTTGAAACGGGATCTTTTTCTGGGCGAGTTCGATCCAGCGCCGGATCGATCCGTCATTACCGAACATCTCCAGCACTTTCCTGTCTGTTGTGTAGATATCATTTTTGTCACCAGACAGGGCAGCCCAGCGGAACGGGCCCCGGCCCCGGCAGAACAGCGGACGGATATACTCGGGTACAAAACCGGGAATAACGAACGGGTTTTCGACCCCGGCGCGCTGCGCCTGGCCGCGGATGTTGTTGCCGTAGTCAAAGGCGATCGCGCCTTGTTTCTGCATGGTGAGCATGGCTTCCATCTGGCGCGCGATCGACTCCAGGGCGTGTTTACGGTATTCGTCCGGCTTGCGCGTGCGTAGATCAAGTGCTTGATCAAGCGTCATGCCGCCGGGAACATACCCATTGAGTTCATCGTGGGCAGATGTCTGGTCCGTGAGCACATCTGGAATGATTCCACGCTTTGCGAGTTCCGGCTCGATGTCCGCGGTATTGCCCACCAGACCGACTGAAAGCGGCTTTGTGTCCTTAACTGCGTTCATCACGAGTTTGAGCGCTTCATCGAGGTCCGTGGCCACGGTGTCGCAGAATCCTTGTTTGATGCGCTTATCGATCCGGCGGGGGTCGACTTCGATGTCGAGGACCACGCCTTCGTTCATGGTCACGCTCAAAGGCTGGGCACCGCTCATGCCGCCCATACCACCGGTGAGCACCCATTTACCCCTGAGCGAACCACCGAAGTGTCGGCGCGCGCAGGCAGCGAACGTCTCGTACGTACCCTGAATGATCCCCTGGGTGCCGATGTAGATCCAGGAGCCCGCGGTCATCTGGCCGTACATGATGAGGCCGAGCGCTTCGAGCTTGCGAAAGTGATCCCAGGTCGCCCACTGCGGCACGAGCAGGGAATTTGCGATCAAAACCCGGGGCGCGTGGGTGTGGGTTTTAAAGACACCGACCGGCTTGCCGGATTGCACGAGCAGGGTTTCGTCGTTCTCCAGGCTTTTGAGCGATCGCACGATGGCGTGGAAGCATTCCCAGTTGCGCGCGGCTTTGCCGGAGCCGCCGTATACGATCAACTCCTTTGGATTTTCTGCAACCTCTGGATCGAGATTATTATGAAGCATTCGCAAGGCGGCTTCCTGCTGCCAGCTCTTGCATGAAATGTCAGCACCCCGGGGTGCGGAAACTGGTTTATAATCGAACTTTTTTATTGTATTTGTTTTTTTCATGAAACCTCCTTGTTGATGCGGTTTTATTCTACTGTTACACCGTGGTCATGTCAAGGAAATGCACCATCCTGTAAGTCATCAGATATACGTAATTGGTAATTGCGATATTGTGTAATTAGGTAATTCTCTCGCCTTACGCTCCACGCCATACGCATTACCCTACTTCCTCTGGTTGACTTAGCGCGTAAAATCGCTATAATCTGCGAATATGAAGAAATTGGTATTGTGCTTTATTCTATTTATTTTAACGTGCGGCGTACCACCCTTACAAGAGGCGCACCTGATCCTCCAGAACGGGATCAAGGACGAGTCGCTGATCATCCGGATCAATGCGGCCAAGGGGTATGCGTTCATCGGGGAGACTCAAGGCATTCAGATGTTGTATGAAGCGCTCAAGGGGGAAGATAAAAATGGCATTGTCGCCGCCTTGTCCGCGCTCTATGATCTTAAGGAAACACGGTATTCGCCGATCTTTGGACAGCTTGCCGTGCATACGGATCCGTTGATCAGGGCAGAAGCCTATAATGTGATAGCGCATATCAATGCACCTGAGTGCTATTTGCTCCTGAAGCAGGGGATTCAAGATAAAGTCGCCAAGATACGGAAATATTCCTATTCCGGTTTAGCAAAATTCAATGACCCCAAGACGATCCTTTCAGGCCTGCATGATAACGATGCGCTTGTGAAGATCGCAGCTGCTCAGGCAATGGGCACGCTGGGCGAGGACCAGGCATCGAATGTGATCAGGGGTGTCATGCAGACCGTCAATGCCGAGATCTGGCATGACGGTATCCTGGCACTCGCCGAGATCGGGGACACATCGGCAATCCCCTTTATCAAGGAGCAGCTCGGCGATACACCGTGGGAGACCCGGCTTGCTGCAGCTGAAGCGTTGATCATGCTTGGTCAGGGCGGTGTTATTAACGTGCTCAAAGAAGGAGCCGCCTCAAACAATCCGTTCGTACGGGTGGGTACAATCGTGGTCATCAAAGAACATGGTTTCGTTGAAGCAAAGGCGCTGCTTGAAACGGCGGTTCACGATGATTACATAAATGTTTCGATCCTTGCGATTGAAGCTCTTGCTAAATACTGGCCTAAAGAACATGCGCTGTTGTTCGTTGAAATGATGAAAGCGCCGAACCCCCTGGTGAAGATCGCCGCCGCATCCGCATATATAAGGAGTCAATAGTGGGTTTGAAATTATACAATACATTCACCAGGTCCTTGGAGGAGTTCGTGCCGCAGCGTGAGATTGTGGGTATTTACTCGTGCGGTCTGACAGTCCAGGGAGCCCCTCATGTCGGGCATATGCGGGCGTATATCGTGCGTGATGTCCTGGTCCGTTGGATCGAGCATTTAGGATATAAATTTCTATCGCTGGAGAATTTTACTGATATTGACGATAAGATCATCGAGAAACAGCTGCAGCAAAAACGTGATTGGCGTGTTATCGCCCAGGAGAATATAACGAAGTACCTTAATGCGGTCGATCAGTTGAATATCAAGCGGGCGCACTTCTATCCCCGGGCCTCTGAGCATATCGAGGAGATCATTCATCTTGTGCAGGAACTCATTGATAAAGGATACGGGTATGAAAAAGGGGGGGATGTCTATTTCAAAGTGCGCAAATTCCCGGACTATGGCAGGTTGTCAAAAAAGAGCATTGACGATCTTGTTTCCGGCGCACGCATCGCCCCGACCGAACACAAGGAAGATCCATTGGACTTCGCGCTCTGGAAAGCGGCGAAACCCGGAGAACCCTATTGGTTCAGCCCGTGGGGCAAGGGAAGACCAGGATGGCATATTGAATGTTCGGCAATGGCAATGCACTACCTTGGTGAGTCGTTCGATATCCATACCGGCGGCGAGGATTTGATCTTTCCCCACCATGAGAATGAGATCGCGCAGTCAGTTGCTGCGACCGGTCAGCCGTTCGTGCGCTACTGGCTGCACAACGGTTGGGTGACCTTGAGCGGCGAGAAGATGGCGAAATCGACCGGACACTTTTTCCTGATCGAGGATCTGCTCAAGGAATACCATCCGAACGTTATCCGGCTCTACTTGCTGAAAACCCACTACCGTAACCAGATCGAATTTTCAAGCGAGCGGCTCGATGAAGCGAAAGCCGCGTACCACCGGATACTTACGTTCCTGTCGGGTTTCAAAGTACTGCCGGTGATCGACAAACCGTTGATGGTCGATGAGTTCACCGACGCAATGAATGATGACCTTAATGCGCCAAAAGCTCTGGGTATCATTTTTGACATGGTGAACAAAGGCTATGATCAGGGCGACCCTCAAATCGCAGCGAGTATTAAGATCTTTTTGGGAATTCTTGGGTTCTGCGATGAAGAGCCGGCCGTGCCATTCAGTCAGGCAATGGATGTTTTCCGGGAGATTACGGAGCGGCTTGTTCAGGAGGGCCAGGATGAATTGATCGAAGACGTCTGGAAAAAATTCTATAGTACGATCGAAGGAATGAAGAGTATGGAGGATGTCTTTCCAGCGCTGGTCGGGTTCCTGCTCGATATCCGGAATCAATTCAGAAAGAACAAAAAGTATGAGTACGCGGATTTCATCAGGGAAAAACTCGCGCAGCAGGGTATCCAGATCCATGATGAGGGTATTGATAGAAGCACATTCGCTCTGGAGATAAAATGATCCAGGCGACCCAGATCCGGCGCGGCATGGTTATTAAAATGAACGGCGTCCCCCATGCTGTCCTGACTGTTATGCATCTGACCCCGGGTAACAAGCGCGGGATCATTCAGTGCAATCTGCGCAATCTGCAAACCGGAAATTCGACCGAGGAACGGTTCCGCTCAAGCGATAAGGTTGAAGAAGCAGAGATCGAACCGGTTGAAATGGAGTATATATACTTCGCGGATAATCAGTACTTTTTCATGAACCTTAAGACTTATGAACAAATACCCGTGGGCGCTGATCTGGTAGGGGATACGGCAAAATTCCTCCAGCCGAACATCAAGGTTTCTGTTGAGTTTTACGAAGGGAAGCCATTTGGCATCATCTTGCCCAAGTATGTCACAATGAAAGTCGTGGAGACCCAGGTCTACATCAAGGACGCGACGGCGCAGGCACAATCCAAGCCAGCGAAACTCGAGGGCGGGCATGTCTGCCAGGTTCCGCCATTCGTGCAGACCGGTGATATTATCAAGGTCCATACCGAGACCGGGGAATATATTGAGAGAGTATGACATCTACGATGTCGATTACAGCGATTAAAAAGGAAGATTACGGAGATGAAAGATTAGAGGGCTGCGAGAGGGCGGCGTTTAGCGAAGTAGCGCTTAGTGTTTAGCGATTTCTGTTCTTTGAAATTTGGGATTGAGTTATTGTTTTGTATTTAGAAATTAGAAATGAGAGTTTACCGCACGAAGTGCGGGTCAAGGGGGTTCTATGGCTGATGAAATGCAGGAAGAGATTAAAAAAGTTGCTGAGCGCATACCTGGAAGCAGTTATGTGAGCCTTGTCGGATACGACGGCATCACGGTCGCACAGCACGTGATCGATGCGACGGTCGATGTGAGCTTATGCGATGCCGAGCTTTCCTCGATCATGCTGGCGTCACGGGAAGTGCGCACAAGTTTAAATCTCGGCGCAGAGAAAGAACTGATCTGGCTTACTGACAACTCATTTTTTATCGTACATCCGGTGGGCGAGGATTACTTTATGTACGCCTGCCTGAAGGCAAAAGGCTCGAATCCCGGCGTCGCGCGCATCGAGTTGAACAAAGCAAAGGAAGCGATCAAAAAAATAATCTACCCGGAAGGGTAAGACAAACACCCCGTAGACCTTTTGTAGAATTATAAGGAGGGCGAAGATAAAAAAAGTAGCGATTGTACTATTGTGCGCATTTGTGATCGGAATACTGCTTCAAAATTTTACGCATATTCCGCCATTGCTTTGTGCGGCCTTGTGCGGTATTTTCTGTTTACTCTCCTTGGTGCATATTCGCTTCCTCTATATAGCGACCATTTTCCTGGCTGCCTGTATCACGTGGTGCCATATGCCACCGCGCCTGCACACCACCGGGCGCAAGGCACTGTACTCGGGGATCGTGGTCAGTGAAGAGCATTTTGGTTCCTATAATCGCGTCCGCATGTACCTGAACAGCGTCGATATTGATGGTGTCCGCCTGCCCGGTTGTATCCCGGTCCAGGTATATACGCCTGGACCGAACATTCATCTGGGTGATGAACTTTGTATACAGGGTTATCTGCGCGCGCCTCTTTCTGCGGCAGGGTGCCCTGTGCTGGTCGGTTCGATCAAGCGGGTGCGTCATGTTTCTGCACTGACCTGGTCGATCGTACATCGCATGCGAACCTATATAGGAGATGTCTTTGACAACATGTTCCCCGGCACCCGACGTGATGTAGCAACCGGGCTTGTCATCGGCGGGAGCGGTTATTTAACGCCGTCGCTTAAAGAAATATTCACCCGAGCCGGCATCCTCCATATCCTTGCAGTATCCGGTCTCCATATCGGATTCGTATGCCTGTTCGGCTATGCCTTGTTTTCAGTGACATTTCTTCCCCGTTACGCGAAATTCATCGGCGTGATGTGCCTTATAATCGGATATGTTTTTATCACAAGTTTTCGCCCCAGTGTATGCCGTGCTGCATTCATGGCAGGGCTGTTCGGGATCGCGCTCTTGCTGCAGCGTAATGTTGACCGCGTGCACATCACGAACATCGCAGCAATGATCCTGTTGGCTATCGATCCTCTGCTTTTGTTCTCACTGAGTTTTCAGCTTTCATTCGCCGCTGTGTACGGCATCCTCCACCTGTACCCGAAGATCCAGCGCGCGTTTTTAAACCGTATTTCCTGGAAACCATTACGAATGGCATGCATGCCGTTGGCGGTCTCCTTTTCCGCACAGGTTTTTGTCACCCCTTTGGTCATACATTATTTTCATCGCGTTTCCTTAATCGCGCCGATCTCGAATCTCATGATCGTTCCGATTGCATCGTGTATCGTTTTCATGCTCTATGCGATCCTTGTTCTACACAGCGTGTGGTGCAGCGGCGCCCACCTTATCGCTCTGATCGTACGACCGCTGCTCGATCTTATCGTGTTCATTGCCCGTTCGATTGCGGCGCTTCCTTTTTCAATGGTGAACGTATCCATTCCTCTGCCATTGCTTTTTTGCGCGTGGGGATTGTTCATTCCCGTTATGAGGAAGTATGTCGTTTTCCTCGTCAGCGGGTTATTGATCCTGATCGGGATCGCGGGTCTGTCAAGACGCATGATCATCGCGACGTCGGGAAATAACGTGTTCGTGCAGTGTCCTGACCGCAGGACTATTCTCTATGCGCCGGATGCCGTGGATCGCGGACTTTCAACCAGGATCACAGGTATAGGTGATCGAGCATGCATCGATTACGCGATCACTTCGACCAAAGAAGAGAATGCTAGTGCCCAATGGATACCTGCTCCGGATCCACTTACGGTCTTGAATATCGACTATGGCGATATCTCGATCACGGTCGATACATTATTACATGTGCGCTATAAAGACCAATATTTCCGGTGGAGCAGCGCCGATAGAGCTAACAGCACGGATCATCATATTCACTATATCGTGAGCAATGGAAAGCGGAGTATGTATTTCAACGGGCCGGCGCATGGTTCGATCATCGACGATCTCGTGACCGAACTGCGCTTGATCGTTGTTCAGTGTTTACTTTTGTAGAAAGTCTCAGTCCAGACTGCCCACTGCTTTTTCCACATCATCGAGGATTTCGCACGACTTGACCAGTTTTTTCATCGCGGTGTGGTCATTGTACAAGGGGCGGTCCTCGTCCAGGTGTGCGATATGCCTTCGGATTACCTTGTGGGCAGCGGACACGCCCGTCCCCGGCGAAAAATCGCGAAAGTCAAGCGCCTGGGCAGCACCCATATATTCGATCCCGATCACCCCGTACGCGTTATCGAGGATCTGGATGGTCTTCAACGCGGTATTCATGCCCATGGATACGAAATCCTCCTGGTCGGCCGCGGCGGGGATCGACATCATGGAAGCCGGCATCGAGAGTATTCTCTGCTCGACGATCAGTGTATCGGCAGTATACTGGCTGAGCATCATCCCGGACATCATGCCTGCTCCCCTGGTGAGAAACGCGGGAAGTCCGATATTGAGCGCGGGATTGACGAGCCGGTTAAAACGGCGTTCCGACAGGACGCTGACCATGGTCACGGCCGCATCGATCATATCCATGGGGAGCGATATTGGCGTGCCCTGGAAGTTCGCACCGGTGAGCGTGAGCTGGTGTTCAGGCAAGAAAATCGGGTTGTCCCCGACACCGTTCAGTTCCACTTCCACTTGTTTCCAGGTGTACGCGACCGCGTCGTGTGCCGCACCAATGACCTGCGGCGATGAGCGCATAGAATACGCATCCTGGACGCGTTTTTTTTGCCCTTCTTTGAGCAGGTCGCTGCCTTCGATGCACTTCATGATCGCGCGTGCAGACCGGACCGCGCCGGGAAAACCGCGCGCCTGGTGCAGACGGACATCATACGGCTTCATATTCGCATACAGAGCTTCGAGAGTCATAGCGCAGGCGATCTCTGCCTGCTTGAGCCATTTGTTGATATCGAAGAGTGCCAGGGCACTGATCGATGCGATGAGGTTAGATCCATTGATCGTTGCCAGTCCGTCGCGCGCCTGCAATCCTGGAATAGGAATACCCGCGCGCCCTAGGGCGGTTTTGCCAGGCAAACGTTCTCCATTGTACCATGCTTCCCCTTCACCCATCAAAAGGAGTGCGATCTGCGACATCGGGGCAAGGTCACCGGACGCGCCGACCGAACCTTTGGCGCACACCACCGGTGTCACACCCTTGTTGAGCATGGCGAGCAGGGTGAGCGTTATTTCAGGGCGGCATCCGGAATTGCCCCTGGCATGGACATTGATCCGGCTTGCCATGGCGCCACGTATATGCTCGATCGGCGCAGGATCGCCGATGCCTGCTGCGTGGTTATAGATAAGCCAGCGCTGGAATTGCTGCATTTGCTCGTCGGTAAGGGTGACTTCGGAAAATTCGCCGATGCCGGTATTGACGCCATACATGATCTCGTGCGCTTTGATCTTTTTCTCGAGCATGTCGCGGCAGATTTTGATCTTTTGCAGGGCATCTTTATGGAGTTCGACCTTTTCATGGCCGCGCGCGATCGCAACGAGTTTCTCGATCGTCAGGCTGTTACCATCAAGAATTATTGACATGGATACCTCTCAGTATTATGGATCCGTTGAAATGTTCAATCATGAGTTGACCAATGGTACGCAGGAATTCGGAGAAGTCAATGGATCGGTTTCAAACAAAAACAAGGGGTGTATTGGGGTCAAATCTCAACATTCAACATTTTGATAATTTCCTGCTCAACCACGACATAACGGGCATTAAGAACATCATCATTCATCATTCGATCTTTCAAACGTCGCCGTAACTGGTACACTGCACCATAGTCAACGTCACCCAGAATTTGACCGATTTGCTTCAGTGTGAGACTACAATATTTGTATAACATGTCAGCCGCAATGCCTCGAATGCTCCCGCCTCGTTCGCGTCTATATAATTCGCCTTCTGTAATGTGCAATGCTTCAATGATGCGTCGCAATACAATCGTCGGCTCCAGTTTTGTACATAGTAAGTCACGGTACGTGGGTTGTTCTCTGACTGAACCATTTGCTATTAATCTACCCTTTACCTGTGCCACAAATGCATCATCTCCTAATATGGTCTGATGAAAAGCCTTGTCGAATGGATTCTCTACGCCATTGAGTAAACCATCTTTCACAAAACGGTGGTAAGCGCGCCGTCCCCCCGCCATCTTTAATATCAAATTGTAATCGATATAGTCAACAGCATATTTTTCATTCACATAGCCAGAGAGACTGGTCCAACGATATTTGTTCAAATACTCCATGGATTCATCATGATCGTGTTTATGTCGTTTGCGTACGGGATTGAGGTGAATGTAGCGAGAAAGCTCCAACAAATAACTGTCTTTGTCTACCAACAATGCTTTATAACGGCCCTGGTATAGATGCCCACAAAGTTTATGATGGTAGTTGAACCACCCGGTATAGCAGATATTGAAACGTCGCATGAACTCACTTAAATTTGCCTGCTTCGTTTGCACTAATAAATGAAAATGATTGTTCATCATTGTGTAACAGTAGAGCACTACATGGTAGATCTCAAGTGTATCTTCTAACATCTTTAAGAACCTGTGTCGGTCATCATCGCCGAGATATATCTTTTTATATTCATTGCCGCGACATGCAACATGATATAATGCTCCCGGGTACTGAATTCGGAGTTGTCGTGCCATTTGTCGAGCATATCCGAGAAAAGAAAATTGTCAATGTGGGTAAGAAGTGTTGAATGTTGAGATTTGACCCCAGCTGTTTGTTGATTTTCTGCATATTTGAAGTATACTGGATGTATCCATGAAGAGCGTATCCAGGAATTTTATATCGCTTTTTCTGAGTGATACTGTGAGCCGCGTGTTGGGGTTCCTCGCCACGGTGTACATTGCCCGGATCCTGACCGTTGAAGGCTTTGGATTGGTCCACTACGGCCTCGCCTTTTTGAGCTACGCCATGCTTCTGACCAATCCCGGCGTAACAACGATCGGGGCACGGGAGATCGCGCGCGATCGTAGCAATACCCGCATCGTATTCGAGATCCTTGGTTTGCGCGTCATGCTGAGCGTGGTTGTACTGCTGCTCTGTACAGCTGGGTTACTGCTCGTTCCCGGTGATCCGGCGACGAAACGGATCATTTTGATCTATTTCGTCTTGCTCGTCCCGTTTTCCTTTCTCCTTGAGTTCGTTTTCCAGGGACGTGAAGAAATGGAATACATCGGCGTGTCGCGTATCTTACAGTCAGCGGCATATGTTGTATTTTTACTCGTGCTCGTGCATGGTCTTGAGAATCTTGTATTTGTGCCGGTATCCTATCTGATCGCGTATGCACTCGCGACCGCATTTCTGCTTTTTGCGTTCATCCGGAAGTATCATTGTCTGAGGATCCGGTTTTCAATGCGGTTTTGGCGCGAGCTCCTTATCGTATCAACCCCGGTGGGGTTAGCCACGATCTTTAACCAGGCAGCGTTGATGCTGCCGCCGATTGTCCTCGGGATTTTTTTCGCAAAAGAGGTTGTCGGCATTTACAGTGCTGCCTACAAGGTGATCATTATGGTGCTGATCATTGAACGGGTGTTCCACTATATTTCATTTCCTGTATTGGCAAAACAATTTGCCTCCGCGCCCACAAAATTAGCGAGCACCTTCTCTCTGTTATCGCGGATTATTCTGGCGATCACGATCCCGGGTGCGATCGGTGGTAGCATTATCGCGGATCGTCTTATAGGTTCTATTTACGGCACCGGTTATGAAAGCGCGGTGGTGGTGCTGCAGATACTCTTGATATACTTTATGGCCGCTCCGTTGAATTCTATTTTCGGATACGGTTTGGTTGCGGTCAACAAGCAGCACCGTTTTCTCTTTGTGATAGCGATCACCGCATTCCTGAACGCGGTTTTGATCGTGCTGCTGGGCATTAAATTCAATGCTCAGGGCGCAGCCGCCGCACTGGCAATAAGTGAGGGCGTCGGTCTCGCCATTATGAATCGCGAGCTGAAAAAGACCGTTACGTTCACCAGTATTCGGCACGGTCTAAAACCCCTGATTGCTGCACTGGTCATGGGCATAGGTATGTTCGTGCTTCGCATTTTTCCGCTCTGGATCATCGTCGTGGCCGGTCTCGTGATCTATTGTGTCATGGCGTATGTGTTGCAGTTATTCACTCCCGAGGAATTGCAGAATTTAAGAAAGGCACTCACTGTCTGATTTCATTGACTCAGCAGCAAAAATCGCTATAATAAGGATAGGTTTTTTCCAAAAGTGTGTGTATCCACTCAATATGTTTCAAAAACTGTGCAGTGAGTATCCTGGATATTAGGGAGGTACGATGAAGGATTATAAGAATTTAATCAATGGCAAGCTCGTCGATTCCGCATCTGGACGGACGTTTGAGAATCGAAATCCAGCAAACTGGGACGAAGTTGTGGGAGTGTTTCCAAAATCGACGGCCGAAGATTTGAATAAAGCGATCGAGGCGGCAAAAAAGGCGTATCCGAAATGGCGCGCGATCCCATGGCCCAAGCGTTCTGAGATCATGCGCAAGGTCGCCGAGATCATGGTTATGAAGAAAGAAGAATTATCGAAATTAATGACACGTGAAATGGGCAAAGTGATCAAGGAAACACGGGGCGATACACAGGAAGGTATTGATACGGCGCTCTATGCATCGACTGAAGGCAGGAAGTATTATGGGTACACACTGCCTTCGGAGTTACCTGACAAATCATGCTGGACCCGGCGTGACCCGATGGGAGTATGGGGTTTGATCACGCCCTGGAATTTCCCGATCGCGATCCCGACATGGAAATCTTTTCCGTGTCTTTTAAGCGGCAACACAGCGGTTATCAAACCGGCAACATATACGCCTGCATGCGTTGGAGAACTTGGAACGATCCTTCAGGAAGCCGGAGTTCCAGACGGAGTTTTCAATGTTGTCTATGGGGGAGGGAGCGAGATCGGCGAGGGTCTGCTCAACCACCAGGATATCGTGGGTATTTCCTTTACCGGGTCCTCGGATATCGGCCGCCGGATCGGGGAGGTATGCGGAAAATCGCTGAAACGCTGTTCACTCGAGCTGGGCGGCAAGAATGGACAGGTGGTCCTTGCTGATGCTGATCTTGATCTTGCTCTGGAAGGCGTGCTCTGGGGTGCCTTTGGCACTACGGGTCAGCGTTGTACCGCGACATCGCGTTGTATCATCGAAGCTCCAGTGTACGATCGCTTCATTGATATGCTCAAGGCAAAGGTAGAAGCGCTGAAGATCGGTAATGGCCTGGATGAAGCGAATGATGTGGGACCCCTGGTAAGTGAATCACAACGGGAATCAATTCACTCGTATGTTTTGATCGGGAAACAGGAAGGCGCGAAACTCATCACCGGAGGAGAACCATATACCGAAGGAACGTGCGCACAAGGATGGTTCTACCGACCGACCGTGTTCATTGATGTGACCCCGAGCATGCGTATCGCCCAGGAAGAGATCTTTGGACCGGTGTTGTCAGTAATCAAAGCACGTGATTATAAAGAAGCGATCGAGATCCTCAATGGTACGGTCTATGGATTGTCATCGAGCATCTATACACGAGATCTGGTAAAGGCGCACAAGGCGATTGAACTGGCCGAGACCGGTATCGTCTACATTAATGCCCCGACGATTGGCGCCGAGTGTCACCTGCCGTTCGGCGGTATGAAGAACACCGGTAATGGTCACCGCGAAGGCGGTTGGACTGCGTATGAGATTTTCACCGAGATCAAGACCGTGTACGTCGATTACTCCGGGACCCTGCAGAAAGCGCAGATCGATACGTGGCAATGAAGACCGCGAACCGTAAGCCGAATGCCGAAGGAAGAACCGCAGAGCGTAATGCGTCCCGCACCTTGTTCTTCTCATGCTGTCGAATATTTCTTTCATCGTTTATGGGTTCTATACGAATAGCATATGTCTTTTAGAATTCAATACATAAACAAGGTACGGGATTCTCTTTATCGCATCGTATTATACAACAAATACGAGCGAAATTGGAATAGTGCGTAAGGCGTAAAGCGCAGAATACAGGATCTAAAAAATATGACGAAAAAGAGAAAATAACATGAAAAAGCCACAAATAAAGACGAAAATGCCCGGACCTAAGGCACAGGAAGTATTAAGGCAGGATAATAAGTACCTGTCGCCGTCATATACACGACCCTATCCGTTTGTCATGGATAGGGGGGAAGGCGTGTGGGTGGCGGATGTGGACGGGAACGTCTTTTTAGACTGTGCTGCCGGCATCGGTGTCGTCGCGACCGGGCACTGCCATCCGGACGTCGTACGGGCGATCAATGATCAGGCAGGCAAATGTCTGCACATGTCAGGTACTGATTTCTACTACTCGGTCCAGTCTCAACTGGCCGAAGAGCTCGCGGAGATCGTTCCAGGGGCCAAGAACAAGAAAACGTTCTTTGTCAATTCCGGGGCTGAAGCGGTCGAGTGCGCGATGAAACTGACGCGCTACTTCACACGCCGCCCGCGCTACATTGCCTTTATCGGCGGTTTTCACGGCCGGACATTCGGTGCGCTTTCCTTAACCGCATCCAAGGTCGTGCAGCGCCAGTACTTTGCGCCGCTTCTCCCGGATGTGACACATGCGTACTATGCATACTGTTATCGGTGTCCATTCCACCTTGAATACCCCTCATGCGGTGTCGCGTGCGTGCAGCATATTGATGAATACTTGTTTAAAAGGCTTATCCCTCCTGAAGAGGTTGCAGCCATTTTCGTCGAACCGGTGCAGGGTGAAGGCGGGTATGTGGTGCCCCCGCCGCTGTTCTTGCCGGCATTGCGAAAACTATGCGACAAGTATGATATCCTGCTCGTTGATGACGAGATCCAGGCTGGCATGGGGCGTACCGGGCGTATGTTCGCGATCGAGCATTTCAACACCAAGGCGGATGTTTACTGCGTTGCCAAGGGTATTGCGTCCGGTCTGCCATTGGGGGCGTGCGTGACCCGTGCGGGAATCATGCAGTGGCCTCCAGGCGCTCACGGATCGACATTTGGCGGGAACCCTGTGTCCTGTGCAGCGGCTTTGAAAACTATCGAGCTCTTGAAGCATGGTTTGATCGAAAACGCGAAGAAGGTCGGCCGGAGTGCGCTTGACCGTCTTAATGGCTTGAAAGACAAATATGAATGCATTGGTGATGTTCGGGGCATCGGTCTTATGATCGGCGTGGAATTGGTCGCGGACAGAAAGACAAAGGAGATGGTCCCGGATAAACGTAATGCAGTCGTCTACGAATCGTTCAAGAACGGATTGCTCATTTTGGGCGCCGGACCAACCTCAGTCCGTTTCATACCATCCCTTATTATCACCGAGGATGAGATACATACCGGAATCGATATTTTCGAGAAGGCATTGGGTAAGATATTTAGTAAGAAATAAAAAAGGGCTGCATGTGCAGCCCTTTTTATTATTTAATACTCTTTTCAGTGCTGGATCAGTTCGAATCCTTCAGGTGCGTCTGTCGTATCCGGCCACAAGTAGAAACCATACCATGCGGTCGCGGTATCAGTCCTCGAACCCCAGTATTCATCGACAAACACGAAGTACAGGCGTGCTTCGGCCGATTCACCGTATTCCAGACGTTCAGCTACCGGCTCGGTAGGTAGTATGAGACCATGAACTGTGTAAGTGCACGTATCTTCGCTATTCACCTTGCCATAGACCTTTAGGTAGAGAGGGAGTTCCTGGGGGCCAAAGAAAAGTTCTCCTTCTTGATAGTATTCCCAGATACATTTGGTTAAATAACAGTCAACCGAATTTTCCGGGACGAACGTGACAGAAATGGCCGCTGTTGAACCACCCAGTGTATCTGCTTTTGAAACGGTCTCGGCAAGCGGATCCATAAACGTTATCTCAACATCCGGACTCAGTTCCACGGATTCCGATGCATAATCACACGCCATGAACATCACAACAACACCGAGAAGTACTAAAAACTTCTTCATCATTCCTCCTTTTTTGCACTTT
>JAFGPO010000028.1 GCA_016936155.1 Caldifarciminota bacterium | reverse complement strand
TCGAAATCTCGTCTCCCTCGGTCAATGCAACCGGAAGATCGATATCCACAAAGAAATCCTGGAACACACGTAGTTGAGAGAGGTCAGAGCCAAGTTCGCCATTTGTGCTATTTGCAAACGAGGTGACCCGCCATGTCGTGATCGCATCCGGCATGGTCACGGACAGCGCTGCGTACCCCTGTGCATCAGTGATCAACGCCGGTTCAAAAATAAAGGTTTCCGGGAAATACTCCCGCACGCGCGGTTCACCCGGCCCCTTTTTCTCGCCGTTTGCTCCTGCCCGCCCGCTCGATGTTTCGGTCTTGGACACGATATCACGATCCACGGCGCCGGCAACCGGAGCTGCGGCTTTCGGCATCGCCATACGCTGTGCTGCGACACCGTCGAACATCATCTCTTCCTCAGGCCATCCCCATGTCCACTCGGTGATGTCGTCCGCGTTATCGAACACACCGTCCGGACCCGCTGACGCAATATTGAACCATGATATATAGTCACCGCTCGTGGTTATCCGGTACTTGCGCGCCCAGGGATCAATAAGGTCATTGGCCTCAAGCATATCTTGTTCAACAAGGATCTCGATACCATCGACGGTTGCTGGATACTGGTTATGTTTGTTATAGTATTTATTCAACGCGGCGTAGATGTTATCCCGGACCTCGATAAGGCGGTTGTAAAACGCGCTCTGGATCTTCGTATCCACGACCTGGGGTGTCGTGTAGTTCACGGTAAATGGTTCCTTGGGTTCGAGAGTGGAAAAAAGAACATTCTCAGCCCGCGCATCGATCGGAGGGTTGCCTACGATCGCGACCGGTTCAAAACCATGGATCTCGTACCGGGGCGTCATGATCTCTTTCTCAAGCCTGAAGTATACTTTCTCAAGACCAGGCTGGAGTTCTGAAACCGCGAATACCGCTTCGTCCACAATTGCGACGCATAATGCGGCGACTTTTGGACGGCCATTCTTATCCGTGACTGAGAACCGGATCGAACCTTCAGCCCCTGGCAGGTACTCTTCCTTATCGCCCTTCACCTGTATCACGAGGTCATCCGCGGCATGCACATAGCAGAAGCGTGTATCACGTACAATATCACTTCCCGGCGTCACGATGTAGGCATGAAGCCAGATCGATCCGGTGATATCCGGCGTAACCGATAGCGGGTATGCGCCCTTGCCATTGGATAGACTGACTGATTTCGTGAGAACGGTTTGATTGTCTTTGATCACATCGATGTAGACACGGCCGCTCTGTTTTGTTGCCAGGAACTGCAGGTCGATCTTGTCCCCGACTTTATATATACCGCGAGCCATGCGCATGATGAGCTGATCGCGATCAACATCCAGACTGAACTGTTTGACCAGGTCTGCGGTTTCACCTTTTTCATCGCGTGCCGATGCCTTGATCTGGACGCTGCTGTTCTGAGGTGTATGCAGGAACTCAGCGACACCATAGGAATCGGTTTCGGCTTTTAAAGATCTCCCCTCGATCTCCAGGATCACCTTGGCAACGCAGGGAGAGCCATCAGGATAACTGGCAAGAACATAGATCCTGTTCTCCAGGTTCGGACGCAGTATACCGCCTTCAGGTACGATCGATAATCCAATAACATCCTGTACGACTTTCTTCTGCACCGAGAGTTTTTCGCTGTGATTCGCGTTATCGATCACTTCGACATCGAGACGGATGAATGCGTCACCCTGCTCCAGGGGTTCACCAACGAAATAGCCGGGTAGTTGATAGGTGAAATGGTATCGGCCATTGCCATCGGTCTTCCCCTCAAGCACTGCTTCCTGCTGGAATCCGATGTCATACCGGAACGTTGTGATCTTTACCTTGCCCGCGGCAACCGGTTTTCCAAAGAAATACTGCACATCTATGTTGCCTTCCATCGCTTCGCCGGGCAAGTAGAATTCTTTTTCGGTTTCCAGGGCGATCTTAAACTTCGGCAACACGTACTTCTCAACCTTAACTGTCTTTTCGGTCTTCTCGCCGATCAAATTCGCGCGCACTGTATAATCACCGAAATTCACTTCATTCGCGAGTACAAAAGGCACATAGGCAGTACCATACTTATCAGTCATCAACGTCTTTTTAAAAACCTTGTTCCCCTTGCTATCCTCCACTTCAAAAGCGATCTCCTTGTTGGCAAGCGCGGCAAGACCTGGTTTCTGTAGAGAAAGGGTCCGGATATGGATCATCTGCCCTGGCTGGTAGATCGGCTTGTCCGTGACCAGGTAGGTCATATTACCGCTCACAAAAGAGATCGCGACATCATATTCATCCTTTCCCATATCTGAAGCGATTTCAAAAAGCAGGCGGGCGGTTTCCATCTCATCGGCGACCATGAATTCAGCGGTGCTTTCACCTGTCCGGTCGGTCTCGCCGGAAAATACGACCTCCTTTTTATTATCATCCAGCAAGAGCGTAATGATCACTGTTGCATCCTGCACCGGCTCGTTCGTACTCTGATTTTTCACAATAATACGATACGTGCACGGCGTCCCTTTAATGAACTCATCCTGGCCGATGATCTTGACGATCATTCGGTCTTGCAACTGAAACAACGAATAGATTTGTACCTGTTTTTTAAACGTTACGCGCGCGCGCAAAAGATCGTAATCAGGAACGTCTTTCTTCACCTTGATAGTCATCGGCACCGAGTACGCATCACTGTTTACGTATAAATACCGGTACGTGCTGCCAACTATATTGTCGTCTGGATCGAGCACGTTAACCTCGCACTTCCCGATATGCCCCTTCATATCAATGATCGGGATAGTGAGTGTCAGTTCGCCGCCCCTGCCGAACAGCTCGAGGGCGAACACGATGCTAAGAGATGTAATTGCGAGTATGACAAGTATGACCTTCCTCATAAAGCCTCCTTTACTTTATTATACAGGATCGCGGAAAAAATATTCCTGAGTTCTGCGTGAAACACAATACTCAGGAATACCACATTTTGCTTCTAATACCTCCTTGATACCTCCTGCAATAGTTCCTTTTTTGTCCTCACCGGACTTCACACCAATTATATTATAAGAAATAATTAAAAGGGTGTCAACATCGACTGCACAGGATGAATAGCTGCTCTGTTGTATGGAGAAAACTACTTTTTTGTCTTGATGTTTTTAACAAGACGTGATTTAAGACGCGCGGCTTTCCGCTTCTTTATAATCCCGTCCTGCACGGATCTGTCAATGAGGGACTGGGTATCTGGATATACCTTGAGTGCCTGTTTCTTGGTGTTCGTTTTTCGTATCTGCCGAACTGCACTCTTAAGCGTTCGCTTTTTGACCAGATTACGCTTCCGGCGGCGTTGCGTCTTACGGATATTTTTGATCACACTTCGCGATTTTTTCATGCACAATTATACTGAAAAAAATGTTGATGTCAACAACATTCGGGGCAAACTCCAAATTCCAAAATTCTTAGATTCATAGGTTCATAACTTTGATGTTATCAGCCCTCGTATTCTTCTTTCCGCCCTTTCCTGCCTTCTATCAGTCTATCAAATCCTTATACATCTGCAATTTCCGCAATCTCGTGGGATGTCGGAGTTTCTTAAGAGCCTTTGCTTCGATCTGCCGGACCCGTTCGCGCGTAATATTGAACATACGGCCGACTTCCTCAAGGGTTTTTGGCAGGCCATCGTTCAAGCCAAAGCGCAGCCGGATAATTCGTTCCTCGCGTTTCGGGAGGTCTCTCAGGATATCCGAAAACCGGTCCTTGAGAACACTGATCGCAGCTCGGCGCGATGGAGAATCAGCAAGGGGATCCTTTATAAAATCACCCACGAAACTTGATTCTTCGTCATCGATCGGTTTATCCAGCGAGATCGGGATCAATGATATATTATGCGCCATGCGAACCTTGTCCGTCGGGATATCCAGCTGTCCAGCGATCTCTTCGACGGTCGGTTCCCGCCCAAGATCCTGTATCATATCCCGTTTTGCACGCGCGACTTTGTTCATCGTGTCAAGTATATGGGCGGGTACGCGCACGGTACGTGCCTGATCCCCTATCGCGCGGGTAATCGCCTGCCGGATCCACCACGTGGCGTAGGTTGAGAACTTGTACCCTTTACGATAATCGAACTTCTCCACCGCCTTGATCAAACCGTTATTCCCCTCACCCACCAGATCCGCAAACTCCAGTCCGCGGTTGACATATTTCTTAGCGATCGATATAACCAGCCTCATGTTACCTTCGATCATCCGCTGCCGCGCACGGTTGATAAGACTTTCCCAGGTATTGACGATCATGACTGTATCACCGATCCCGTCGTACCCCACATTCAGGTCCTTTATCAATACGCGCCGCTGCTTGTTATGCGACTTGATCTCTTCCCTGTTCCGGAGTTTCGGGATCACTTTCTCTATGTGCCTCAGCTGGGTAAGACTCTCTTTAAAATGATTGATCGCGATATTCACCACACTGTGTTGCAGGGAAAGGACATTGAGTTTCCGCAGGATCCTCTCTTCTTTTTCAAAAATACGCCATTCGATCGATTTGGCTTTTTCCTTCTTATACCTTTTATACAACGTAATCAGTGAATTATAGTCTCTCTCTATCGACTTCACGCGGCGCACGAACCGTTGACGTTCTGCCCAGAACGTACGTTTATCCATCATCGCCTCGATCTCGACCCGGGATACCTGATCAAGGCTCCGGTGACAGAGTTCTACCTGCCGGCACACATCAAGGATCTTTCGGATCGCACATGGATATGGAAGGAACTGCCGCTCAATCATACGATACCCGGTTTCGATCTTCACGGCTAGTTCGTATTCTTCTTCCTTCGTGAGGAGATCGTACTTTGCCAGTTCCTTGAAATACGCCCGGATGGGCTCCTCAGGCCTGAGCGATTTCTTTGCGGTTGGTCGTTTGGCTGGTTCTTTTTTGCCTTCCTGAACAATTGCAATACCTTCTTGGGATAATGCGGCCAGGATCTCATCAATCTCTTCCGGAGTGGCATTTTCCGGAAGGATCTTGTTTATATCATTGAGTGATATCTTTCCATCAGCCTTTGCCTTATCAAGTACTTTGTGCGATAATTTCAATGTATCACTCCTTTCGTACACTCACGCAGTATACAGGATAAAACCTTGCCGCGCACCACTATCCCGTACTTCCGACATCATGAGTCACATTCTCTGTTTTTAACTGGAGCACCTTTTTTTTCAATACATTCAGCTGCTCGTTATACTGCATCACCGCCTGAACATCGCCCTTGGCATGAGCCGCAGCGATCTTCTCCTTGATCCGACGGGTCTCGACTTCGCTCTTGTAGTGGACCACCGCCTTTTTGAATTCCTCGTAGGAAACTGTCGGCTCCATGATGATCAATGCCATAAGACGCTCCTTCAGACCTTCATCGATGATGTCAACATCAGAAAGGTCTGATACATCGAACGATTCATCTTTGCGCAGTGTTTGAAACAACCGGGCAAGAGCGGGATCCATGAAATCATCTGTGTCCAGGATCTCGGCGGCGCCCGGGAAATACTCCTTATGGTTCAAGATCATAGCCATAAGTATTTCCTCAGGTGTTTTCTTGGAACGCAGCGAAGTTCGCGGCGTTTCCTGGACCTTGCCCTTCATATGCCTAAGTATCACATCGGCACCAATATCGAAAACATGGGCAGCGTATTTCACATACCGGTCAAAACGGATCTCATCGTGGATATTACTCACGATCTCGATCAAATCCTTGATCACCGCAACTTCTTGCTCAACCGTATCGGTATTCACGTGTTTCCGGTAAAAATGGAAGAAATCATCAGCGGATTCCACGATGCCTCGCAATGCATCCACACCTTGATCCTTGATCACTGTATCAGGATCGCTGCCATCAGGCAGAGAGGCAATATAGACATCGATCTGAGCGCTGATCAACAATCCGATCGCACGGAGCGCTGCTTTGATACCCGAAAGATCTCCATCAAATAGTACATACACTTTTTTTGCAAAACGGGACAAAAGGATCGCCTGTTTCTCGGTCAATGATGTGCCCAGCGGGGCACACACATAATTCAATCCATGTTGATAAAGATTGAGAAGATCGAAATAACCCTCGACCAGCAAAATCTCCTGTTTCTGCCGGGCAAAATCGCGTGCCTGATAAAGACCGTACAGACCTTCACCCTTCTTGAATATCGGCGTCTCAGGCGAGTTAAGATATTTGGGCTGCACATTATCATCCAAACTGCGCCCGCCGAATCCGATGATCCGCCCTGAAAGATTAAAGATCGGGAACATGATGCGATCCCGGAAGATCTCGCGGATCGAACGACCAGTCGAATGCTGGGCGACCAATCCAACCTTGATCAGGCTTTCCTGTTTGATACCTTTCTGGCGCATATACGTCACAAGACCGCCGGATGCCGGCGCATACCCCAGCCGGAAATCTTTGCAACGGGTAAGATCAAGCGAGCGTTCAGCAAGGTATGACCTCCCCCGTTTACCGATCTCGCGATTCAAACACAAAGTGAAGAACTGAGCTGCTTTGTCATTCACGTCGTAAAATTCACGGTGTTTGAGTCCATGGGACGTGTCGATCTCTATTCCCAGGTCTTTTGCTAAACGCCTCACGGCGGACGGGAAATCAAGTTTTTCATATTCCATGAGAAATGTGATCGCGTTCCCGCCTTTCTTGCACCCAAAACAATGATAGATCCCTTTATCAGGGATAACATAGAACGAGGGATCTTTTTCCGTGTGGAATGGACAGAGTGCCCGGTAGTTTTTCCCGACTTTCTTCAATTGCACGTACTGGCTGATAAGTGCAACGATATCAGTCTGGTGTTTAATCTCTTCGATCTTGTTTTTTTCGATCATGCGCTACTTCAATGCCTCAATATCTTTGGGATCTACCCAGTAAAAAATCGTATCCAAACTTACCTTGTACTGCCCACCGTGTTCCTCTATGACCTGACCGTTCTTATTGAGTTCGCGGATGCGAACGATCTCCCCGATCGTTGGGTGGTACGGTTCATGTCTGGCTTTTTCATCCAGTCTCTCGGTAAAAAAGCTGCGGGCTTCACGGACCTTTGCTGGAGTTGCGCCCTGTTTTTTAAGATCCTTGATCAATTTTTCAATACTCCGTTTTGACTGGATCATATTTTTTCTATACGTTGCTTTCAGATCTTCAAGCACGCTTTTTCTTTTCACATTAAAATCAGCAAGCTTCGTTTCGTACTCGTCGATCAAATGGGACAATTGCGCCCTATCTTTTTCAACTGACTTCAACTGTTTAGACAGATCCTCGAACAACTCGTTAAATCCGATCTTTTCCTTGTCCATATAGGATCGTGCCCGGTCAATAATCCCGTGATTGATCCCGACGGTCTGCGCCAACCTTACCGCATTGCTGGGCTGCGGGATACCAAGGATCAACCGATAGGTCGGATGATCTGTGTATTCCATGCCGCCATTCTGCATCTCAGGTCGGCTGCTGGCGTACAACTTCAGGTTCTCATTGTGCGTGGTCGCAAGCACCCAGCACTTTTTTTCCGCGAATGTGTCAAGGAATGCCATTGCCAGGGCTGATCCCTCCTCGACTGATGTCTGACTCATAAGCTCATCGAGCAGAACAAGCGACTGAGAATCAGCTTTCAATGCGCCTTTGAGTTGGACCAGATGCGCTGCGAATGTTGACATCTGGGACTCGATGCTCTGTTCATCCCCGATATCCGCATACACTGCATCGAAAAAAGGTAACCGGCTCCCCTCTTCCACCGGGATCATCATACCGCATTTCGCCATAAGCGCGATCACACCCATGGTTTTTAACACCACGGTCTTTCCGCCTGCATTCGGACCAGAAATCAGCAGGATCGGCTGATCCCTGGTCATACGAACATTCAGCGGAACGACAGTATCACAAACTTGCCTCAGCATCGGGTGGAATCCATTCACGATCACCAGGTCCTCGGCAAAACAGGGCATTGTTGCGCCAAGCTCTTGCGCATACCGGACTTTGGCACAGATGATATCGAGATCGATGATGACCCTGATATCCTGTTCAATATGCGGCAGTAAAGGACCAAGATCATCCGTAATCGCACGCAGTATCTGTTCGATCTCCTCCTTTTCCAACTCTTCGAGTTCCATCAGTTCCGCAGTGTGCTCAGTCACTTCGAGCGGTTCAATAAAAACAGTCTCACCAGAATTCGAGTAGGCATGCACAACACCTGGCAGATCGCTTTTGAAATTCCGCTTCACCGGCACAACATAATGCCCGTTCCGCTCAACGATCACACCATCTGAAAACAGATGCGCACGGTCACTGAGCAGTTTCTTTAAAACCTTCTGAATCGCGCGCTCTGCACTCTGTTTCTTTGCCCGTATCGCGCGTAGATGTGGTGACGCAGTATCCAAGATCGCCCCGGATCCATCAATTGTCTTGTTTAATTCACGCTCAATTTCGTCGTAATTACCAAGCATGTTGAAGTATTTTGTCATTATATTTGCAGCCACTGCCTTGCGCAATACCCGGATGATTTCAAACCAATGTTGCAGGCGCACCAATATGTCGATATTAAAAAAAGACACGGTCTGCATCAAACGCGTTAATTCCTGTGGCTCAGCAGGAATACTGAGTTGAACATTACTGCCAAGTTTTTGAATAACCTCCACTCGTTCTAACTCATATTCTGCCTCTTCCCTGGTCTTAAACAATGGATATTCACTAAGAACCTGCCAGGAAGCATTGATCTGGCAGTATGTACTAAGTGTGGATAAGACTTTCGGGAGGTCTAAGACGTCTTCGGCATGGGTT
>JAFGPO010000027.1 GCA_016936155.1 Caldifarciminota bacterium | reverse complement strand
TATAGTGGATTTTTCAAATGCGTCAAGCAGGTTGCACTTGACATCCCATACAGAATATCTATAATTACTTTCAATGAGGGAAGGCATTAATATATTTGAGGAGGATTTTTGGGCGATCAACGACTGCCTGAACCAGCTCCTGCAGGGAACTAATTCGCGCTCCATCCTTTTGATCGACAAGGCAGGACAGCTCATCACATCGGCCGGCGACACGACAAGCCTTGATACATCGTCATTTGCCACGCTCTCAGCGGCGGACTTCGCAGCCACGAGCCAGCTCGCCTCGCTCATCGGCGAGAAGGAATTCTCCACCCTGTTTCACCAGGGCGAAAAAGAGAACCTGTACGTCGTGCTCATTGCCGACCGCGTGATCCTCGCGGTTATCTTTGATCAAAGAACCACCCTGGGTTTGGTCCGGGTCAAGGCCAAGAACACGGCCGCAGAATTGGAGAAGATTTTCAGCGAGATCTTCAACAAACTGGAAAAGGAAACCGGTCCCCCATCGGATATTGACGCTGATTTTACCAAGGCCGCAGAAGAAGAGCTGGACAAGCTGTTTGGTTTTTAGTGCATGGCCCTAATCAATTACGCGTCCCGGGAGATCAATGCCAAGATCGTGTACTACGGGCCGGGCCTGGGCGGCAAGACCACCAATATCAAATACATTTATACAAAGCTTAATCCTTCGATAAAAGGCAAACTCATCAGTCTGGCGACCGAGCTGGACCGGACGCTGTTTTTCGACTTTTTGCCGGTTGATCTGGGCACGATCCGTGGTTTTAAGACCAGGTTTCACCTGTACACCGTACCGGGCCAGGTATTTTACAATGCCTCCCGCAAGCTTATCCTCAAAGGCGTGGATGGGATTATTTTCGTGGCGGATTCGCAGATCGAACGCTATGATGAGAATATTGAATCATTTGAGAACATGCAGGATAATCTGATTACCTATAATCTGTCTTTGGAAAAGATTCCGCTCGTGATCCAGTACAACAAGCGGGACCTGCCGAATATCACATCGGTCGAAGAACTGCAGAAGGTGGTCAATCCACAAGGGAAATACGCCTATTTCGAGGCGGTCGCCACCCAGGGAATCGGTGTATTCGAGACCCTCAAAGAAGTCTGCCGATATGTTCTTAAAGCACTCTCATAATCATCAGGGTAATCGATAGCCGTGGCATCGCACACGTGCAGCAAGTGCCGGAAGATCATTCATCCGGGTGATCTGTTCTACCGCTGTACGATCAAAGTATTCGCTGAGTTCGATGGTGTCATAAATATCAAAAACAATAAGATCGATGTTGAAAAGGAATTTGAAAAAGCGCGGTCGTATCCCGAAGATCTCATTGAAGAAGAGGTATTCAAGGAATTCGACTTCACGCTGTGCCCCCGTTGTAAGGAAATTTACTGTGCAAATCCCCTTCACCTTCCCTTAGGGTGAAGCGACGGGTCGCTGGTTCATATAGTGTTTTGTTAATAAAAAAGACACTACATATAGTGTTTTAAGGACAATTTTATGTCTTTCGTGCACCTTCACAACCACACTGAATACTCGTTGCTCGATGGAGCCATGCGGATCGATCGGCTCACTGAGCTGGCTGCAAAGTACAAGATGCCGGCGCTCGCGATCACTGATCACGGGAACATGTTCGGTGCGATCGAATTTTATAAGAGCGCGCACCGTAACGGCGTCAAGCCGATCATCGGGATCGAGACTTATATCGCACCGAAATCACGTAAAGATCAGTCACGCAACATACGCATTCCCGAATCATCGTTCCATCTCACCCTTTTATGCGAGGATGAAACCGGATACCGGAATCTGATCAAGCTATCGTCCGCGGCTTTTCTTGAAGGGTTCTACTACAAGCCCCGGATCGACAAGGAAATCCTGAGCCAACATCATAAGGGACTGATCGGTTTATCCGGATGCCTGAAGGGCGAGGTCGCGTACAAGATCGGGATGGGCGACATGGGAGCTGCGAAACAGGCGTTGCAGGAATACCAGGATATATTCGGTCGGGAAAATTTCTACATCGAGATCATGCGTCTGGGTGTGAAAAAGGAATCGATGGTGCACGAAGGATTAATAAAGTTAGCGGCGGAATTCGATGCGCCCCTGGTCGCGACGAATGACTGCCACTACTTCCATCCTGATGATTACAAGGCGCACGATGTTCTGCTCTGCATCGGTACGAAAAAAACCCTCTCAGACCGCGAACGCCTGCGTTTTGAAACGCACCAGGCATACTTCCGTTCACCCAAGGAAATGAAGCAGATCTTTGATGATCTGCCTGAGGCCATCACCAATACGCAATTGATCAGCGAACGTTGCAATGTGCTCATTGACACCACGGGCAAGGATGTCAAGCTCCCGACCTATCCCCGTCCGAGCAATTTCGAGACTGACTATGACTATCTAAAATACCTGACGTTCGAAGGCGTCAAGCATAGGTATGAGCGGATCACCACTGGTATTGAGGAACGTTTAGACTATGAATTGAATATCATTAAAAAAATGGGTCTTGCCGGATACTTTCTTATTGTCCGTGAACTGATCGATTTTGCCCGGCACAACACGATCCCGGTCGGTCCTGGACGCGGGTCTGCAGTCGGAAGTCTTGCCCTGTATTCGCTCGGCATCACGGACGTTGATCCATTGAAATACAACCTGATCTTTGAGCGCTTTCTGAATCCTGAAAGGTTGAGTTTGCCGGACGTGGATATGGATTTTGGCGATACGCGCCGGGACGAGGTTATTGAATTCATCCGCCAGCGGTACGGGGAGAAGAACGTTACCCAGGTCATAACATTCGGCACTATGCAGGCGCGCGCAGTTGTGCGTGATGTGGGCCGGGTCATGGGTATCCCCTATAATGAGATCGACCGTCTTGCCAAGTTGATCACGTTTGGCAGCAGCATTGATGAGGCGATGAACGAAGTGCGTGAACTTAGAACCCTGGTTAATTCAAATGAGACATACATTGAACTTTTCACGATCGCGAGGAAGCTTGAGGGATTGGCGCGGCATCCAGCCACCCATGCAGCAGGCGTGGTCATTACGCCTAAAGAACTCGTGGAATACGTACCCCTGTACAAGAGTCCGGATAAAAATGAAATATCAACGCAGTACGCCAAGAACTCCCTGGAAGATATCGGGTTGTTGAAAATGGATATTCTCGGATTACGCACGTTAACGGTTGTGGATAATACATTGAAGCTCATTGGCCGGCAGGTTGGTGATATACCGATCTATGACAAGAGCACGTATGATATGTTGAAAAAGGGTGAAACAACCGGCGTGTTTCAGCTGGAGAGCCAGGGCATGCAGGAGATCCTTAGAGGACTGCAACCGGAAAATTTCGGGGATCTTATTGCGGTCATCGCTCTGTACCGGCCCGGACCTATGGGGAATATCCAGAAACTCATTGAAAATAAAGAAAATCCCGACAAAATCACGTACATGCACCCTTTGCTTGAACCGATTCTCAAAGAGACATACGGTATGATTGTGTATCAAGAGCAGGTCATGCAGATCGCCTCTACGATAGCAGGATTCACCATGGCTGAAGCAGACCTGCTGCGCCGGGCAATGGGTAAGAAGATCCCGGAGATCATGGATGAGAACCGGGAAAAGTTCATTTTGGGCGCAAAAAAGAACGGCATTAGCGCGGATAACGCGGAAAAGATCTTTAATAAAGTAGCGCCGTTTGCCGGATACGGATTTAACAAATCCCACGCTGCTGCATATGCTGCATTAGCGAATCAAACCGCATACCTAAAATGCCATTTTCCCCAGGAATTCATGATTTCCTCTTTAAACAGCGAAATGCACGATACTAAGCGGCTCTGGGTGCTGATCCGGGAGGCGCGGCGACTGGGCATTGAGATTCTGGCGCCGGATATCAATCAGAGCGTGCATGAGTTCATCAAAGAGGGTAAGAACATACGGTACGGGCTTGCTGCATTAAAAAACCTGGGAAAACCGATCGTACATGTCATTTTAAAGGAACGGGAACGCGGGCCCTTTACATCATTTTTTGATTTTGTGGCAAGGACTAAAGGATTGAATAAAAAGTCCTTTGAATCATTGATAAAAGCCGGCGTATTCAATTACTTTGACGAAGATATTGATAAACTGCTCGCCATGTACCAGCGGGCTAAGGATATTGATTCCACTCAACAATCTTTATTCGGATCTGATGATTCCCAGCAGAGTACGCATTCCTCCAAAGCAAAGCGCAAGCTCGATTATATTGCATTTCAGAAAGAGGCATTCGGATTTTACTTTTCCAAGCATCCCCTGGAAAATTACCAGGAAGAGTACAAGGCGCTCAATCTTATTCCGATCAATGGACTGGAAACCGTGAAAGACGGAGATTACATCAGCATCGGTGGTATTATCAATTGGAAAAAGATCAAGAAGGATAAAAAGGGTCGGAACTACGCGATTATAAATATAGAAGATTATGAAGGATCGATCGACGTGTTCATCTTTTCTGATCAATTCGAGAAATACGCCCCAATGCTCAAAGTCGATACGCCGATCATTATCAAAGGCAGGATTGGCGGCGACGAGGACCGGAAAAGCCTGCGCGCTGAGCATATCCTCTTGTTTAAAGACGCGCGTTCATGCTATGAAAAGATATTCATTAGTTTTAATGGTACCCAGTATTCTGAGGCTGAACTTAACAATTTGAAGGATCTCATTGTCAATAATGAGGGGGATTGTGAAGTATGGTTCAAGATCAATGGCGAGAGTACATCGAGGAATTTTCGTTCGCGTAGCATGAAGATCAACCCGGAGTCTGATGTGCTCAATGAGATCCGCAGTATTCTGGGACCTGATGCACTGAGGATAATAGGGAAGATATAAAAAATAGAAGGCATGAGAAGGCTTTCGAAGGCGGTAAAGGGAAGGAGAGGGAAAAGATGCTGGATTGGCACAAGGAGGGAACGTGGTGCTATTATTGGTGTTGATGAATTTGTATTATATTGATCAGCCGTATTTGAGCGATCCACAGCACGGTGAATTCAAAATCCAATTGCGCTTTGGCCCAGAAGGTGAGATAATGACTTACTGTAATGTTGGGCTGTGGGACCGTGTATGCTTTGGCGTAAGCTACGGAGCAGCAAACCTTATCGGTGCTGGCGATCCTGAGTTCTATGAGATTCCTGGTGTGCAATTACGGTTTGTCGCTGTACCTCAAGGCTATGTTGTTCCCCGTGTTATCCTGGGATTTGATAATCAAGGACTGGGTGGATATGATAGTGGTGATGGTCGATACGATATTCCGTCAAAGGGTTTGTATGTACAATTCGGAAAGAGTTTTGCCTATCCGGAATTTGAATTCGTCCCAAGCATGGGAGTGAATTACTGTTTTGAGGGCGACAATCATCTTGACCTTTTCGCTGGAATGGATATGATAATAGGTTCAAGCGTTGCCCTGGTGTTCGAGTATACACCAAATTTCGATGATGAGCGGGATCAAGATAAGGGGTATTTAAATATCGGGTTGCGTTTCATCTTTCATGATGAACTGTTTTTCGAGTTCGCTTTGCGCGATCTGCTCGATAATAGCGATGGTTTGCAGCTCAATCGAATGATCAAGCTCGGGTATGCACAGACGTTTTAGAATGAATGTTTCACGTGAAACATATACGGAATAGAGGGCATAATAAGGCAGGATAGGGCTTGAGATGGCAGAAAAAAGCAAATTATGGCATGAAAGCGCAGAACAGGGAAAAACAAGGCCTAAAAGGGAATAACAATTTCTGTAATCTTTCTGTAATTGCCGTAAAAAAGAATCTCGAAGAGATTCTAAGGAGGTAATAACCAATGATTAAAGAACTGACAGACAATGACTTCCACCAGGAAGTAGAAAAATCAGAATTACCATATATTGTTGATTTTTGGGCGATTTGGTGTGCTCCCTGTTCTATGGTTTCACCGATCATGGAGCAAATCTCAACTGATTTTGATGGAAAGATCCGGGTTGGCAAGGTGAATGTTGACAATGAGATCAAAACTGCGAATGAATTCGGGATACAGAATATTCCGACTATCGTGATTTTTGAAAAGGGCAAGGAAGTCGAGCGCATAATCGGGGCTGTTCCAAAGGATCACATTGTCGAGAAATTAACACCTTACATTAAGTAAAAAGGAGTAATTATGCTAAAAAAGGCACCTTTTGTTCTACTTTTTTGCTTTGCGATACTATGTACATGTGGAACCAAGAACGGAACACCGGGTCAGATTGCTGATTCCAAGGATTTTACCCTTACGTCACTCGATGGGGAGGAATATACCCTGTCTAATCTTGAAGGGAATGTAGTTTTTGTTGATTTCTGGACAACATGGTGTCCGCCATGTCGAAACAGTATTCCGGTGTTAGTCTCATTGTATAACAAATACCAAGACCGGGGATTCATCGTGTTGGGTATCAGTAATGAAAGCCCTTCAGTACTGCAACAATTCCAGAACCAGTACCAGATGAATTACCCCATTCTTATAGACAACAAGAACGTTATGCAAACATATGG
>JAFGPO010000026.1 GCA_016936155.1 Caldifarciminota bacterium | reverse complement strand
GCAACATCGAGGTCGCGGTCAAGGATCCAGCCCTCTATGCCGGGCACTATTTCCGCGAACGCCTGCTCGCCGAGAACATACGTGTGCATGGTGAGGTTGTGCGGTCTTTATCCGCGGATCCATCCGCAGTGCGATCCCATACTGCAGTCGATTCGGTCATGTCGGCGCCCCTTGCCGATGTTCTGCTGGAAACCAATACCGAGAGCGTCAATCTCTATGCCGAGACACTGCTCAAGATCCTGGGCGCGCGTTTTCAGAATGAGGGCAGTTTCCGGGCCGGGCTGCTGATGCTGGACCGTTTCCTTGAACTCTGCGGCGCTGATGCCAATATCGTTTCATTATGGGATGGATCCGGTCTGTCCCGTCATAACATGATCAGTCCCTACTATATCGCCCTCGTGCTCCGCTATATGTACCTTTCCAGGTACAGCGCGCTCTTTTTTGAAATGCTGCCGACGTCAGGCAAAGGGACGCTCGAGCGCCGTTTCAAGACTTTACAGGGTTTTGTCCGGGCAAAGACCGGCAGTCTGCACGCCGTGTCGTGCCTCTCCGGATACCTGAAATTCGATGACACTGACTACTGCTTTTCCATGATGTTCAATAATTTCTCCTGCTCCAGCAAGACGATCGAAGGGATACAGGAACAGATCATCCTCGCCTTGCAGCAATACCTCGCGCCGGAAACGATCACCACTCCCGGGGAACAATGACCGCATGGTCAAACGTCGCTTCAAATACGAACAGGGCAGGCTCATTCCGCGCAAAAAGTACAAGCATCCCTTTTTCAAGTTCGTGCGGCTGGGCGTGATCGTGATCATTTTAATTTTTGGTGTCATCCTGTACTTTGTTTTTACGAAAGTCTTGGCGATTCTGCAGTAAGGAGGAGAGTATGAATGCCAAAATACGGTATTTAATAGGTTTCATCAGTGCGCTGTATTTTCTCTATGGATTCGGTCCGTTTTCAAGTCGATCCTATTTGACTCCCACTGCGACTCCGGAACAATCCATTGTCATCAGCTGGAATTCCGAGACCGAGGAGTCGACGATCGTGGCATACGGACCCACTATTGGCCTGGAGGATACGGTTCGGCTTGACAGCACATGTTTTTACCACCATGTCGAATTGTTTGACCTGACACCGGGACAAACATACTATTACCAGGTATTGCCAGCAGGGAATGTTAGACAATTCACTACCTTTCCGTCTTCCTCGACAACATTTGAATTCAGTGTAATAGGTGACACCCGGACGGATTCGGTTGCTCACCAATCCGTCATTGACCAGATTGCCGCGTATCCAAAGGTCCTTATGATGCATGCCGGTGATATGGTGAACGATGGGAACAACGAGATCGACTGGCGTACGTATTTCAATATCGAGGATACCGTGATCCAGGATTATCACCTGGTGCCGGCGATCGGGAACCATGAGACACCCTACTGGCCGTATGATACGCTCTTTGCCTTACCTGATTCCGAAGATTATTATTCTGTCAGATACGGCAATGCGCACTTTACGGTCCTGAACACGGAAATGGATCTCTACGGAGCGCAGCGCGACTGGTTGATCAGCGATCTTGAAACCGCGCACAATGATTCCACCATCGACTGGATCTTCGTAAATTTTCATCGTCCTCCTTATTCATCCGGCTACGGTCACGGCAGCCAGATCGATGTGCGGGACGCCTGGTGTTCGTTGCTCGAGCAGTACAGCGTCGACATCGTGTTCAATGGCCATGACCACGACTATGAACGCACCATTCCGATCAACGGCGTGGTATACATCGTGACCGGCGGCGGGGGCGCGCCTCTGCATGGGGTCGGATACAGTTCTTGGACTGCGTATGCTGAAAGCACGTATCAACTCTGCCATGCCAGTATCAACGAAAGAGTGTGTACCATGCGCGCGATTAAGCCTGACGGAACCGTGTTCGATTCTTTGATCATTGATAAGACCATAGGCATACAAGAAATGCAAGAGCGCAGCCCCGGGGATATGTCGATCGATCCTAATCCATTTTCCGATGAGATTAGTATACGTGTGTACGCAGGTTCAAAGACTGGTCTACAAGAACTGAAGATCTATGATATCACAGGGACCATTATAAAAGATCTCTCTTTCATGATCCGCGATCCGAAACCCGTGATCATCTGGGATGGTACCGATAACAACGGGTTACCAGTCACGAGCGGTGTATACTATATCACTTACGCGGATGCTTCTGGCCGCCATGCCCATAAGGTCGTGAAGATCGTGCGGTGATCATGAAGGGTATCTTCGACCTCCACTGCGACACACCGTATTTCATCCAGAAGAAAAAGATCAACCATATCAAGACTGATCGCCTGCGTACGCACGGATATATCGGCGCTGTGTACGCTCACTTCATCATGCCGCGCATGCGCTATCCCTTTGTCGAAGTGATTAAAATGCTCACCTCAACGATCGCGTTCGTCGAGAAGATCCCGGATGTCCGGATCATTCGTTCCCGAAAAGAGGTGAAAGAGAGTAGACTCAATATCATTCTGGGCGTTGAAGGCGGTCATGTGTTCGATAATACGTTTAAACAGGTCGAGGCGTTGTATGAACTGGGCGTACGTGTGTTCACGATCACCTGGAACAACTCAAACCAGCTCGCGCACTCAGCGCTTGAGGCGGATTCCAGGGGAGTAACGAAGAGAGGACGGGAATATCTGCAAAAACTTCATGCTTACGATGTGATCCTCGATCTTTCCCATGCATCGACCCGCACCGTGCTCGACGTGTGCGAACATGCGGATAACCAGGTCATGGCATCGCACTCATGCGTTCGGGCATTGAACCCGAAATTCAAGCGGAACATCGATGATAAGGCGATCGATGCGATCAAGAAGAAAAAGGGCGTCATCGGCGTGAACATCTCACGCTACCACCTGGGCGACCATTCATTTGCTGACCATATCGACTACCTGGTGCAGCGCTGCGGCATTGACATCGCCGCGATCGGCACTGATTTTGACGGCATCAACGACCCGGTCATCAAAAGCCCGGCGGATATCGGCGTTCTTGAAAACGATCTGAAAAAGCGTGGTTATACAAAGGACGATATTCAGAAGATCTACAGCGCAAACTCCTTGAGAATACTCAAGAGTGGTATGGGGTCAGCCCTCCACTTTCAACACTAATTGACAGAGCCGACAAAATCAATATACTCGAGCATGGCACATCTGGATAAGTTGCAGGATCTTGAGCTCCAGATCGCCAGTGAAGAAGTAGCCCAGAAAAGAGTGTTATTCAATGATCAGGACAAGGCCGAGCGGATCATCCGCAGTGTGGAGCAGCATTTTCGTACGACATTGGAGCAAATAAAGGCAAGCAAGACGCGCCCGATGCGGGTCAGACAAGTATTGATCTATCTATTACGGGAGTATACCGGGTTGACGAATCGTGCAATCGGGGATGTGCTTGATATGCGGTATCCAGCGGTGAGTAAAGCGGGATAAGCACTGAAACGGATACTCGAGAAGGATGGACGCATGACGCGTACCATCAAAAGAATAGTTTCCAGTTTCCAGCCTGTCCTGAGCAGTGTCGAAGGGGTCTGACCCCATTTCCCCTTATTTACTTTGCCGTGCCCGGGCAAGGGCCTCGCGGGCGAATTGTTCTTTTTCCTTTGAGCTGGTAGCACGGGCGAGTTCCAGTGCTTTGTTGGCCAGGGATAAGGCCTCTTGTTTTCTTTTTTGAATTACCTTGAGCTGGGCAAGCTCGGCATACGCTTCGCTCAGATTGATCTTGTCGCCGAGTTCCTCGAGCACCTTTTTTGCCTGCAAAAGATGTCTTTCGGCATATGCACAATCGTGCATGTATCGATATACCTTGCCTGTGTACAGGTTGCCGACACCGATGCCCCGCTTGAAGCCGGATGCTTCTGACAAAGCAAGATAGGTTTGAAAATAGGGCAGCGCGGTTTTGTAGTTCTTTTTCATGAGATATATCGCCCCGATATTGTTGGAGGCGATGCCGATACCCTTTGTGTAGTCAATCGATTTGGAGATCGCGAGGTAGCGCTTCAGATACGCCAGCGCTTCATCATATTGTCCTTTGACATATAGTATCGATGCGATGTTCGAACACGCGATCGCAACACCTGTCCGGTGCCCGATCGATTCGTTCAGTTCCATTTGTGTTGTGAAACATTGCTGAGCCTTTTTAAATTTTCTCATGTGGCGGTACACGAGACCCGCATTACCATGCGTAATGGCAAGACCTTTTTTGAAGCCAATCTCTTCGCATAACTCTATTTCCTTCTCGTAATAGGAGAGTGCGGTTTTGAGATTTCCTTTTTGCCAGTGCACGAGTCCGAGATTGCCATGTCCTGCCGCGATCGCCGATCTGTCTTTAAGTTTCTTTGCGAGCGCGAGATTCTTTTTGTAATGGTCGATCGCCTTGTCGAGATTGCCGATCGACCAAGACACACTGCCCAGACAATGGTGCGCATTCATGATACCGCGCACGTCATTGATACCGGTGTATATGCGCAGCGCCTTTTGCAGCGATACAATGGAATTTGTATAGTCGCTCCGGGAGCGCGCAATCATGCCCTGAGTAGTCAATCCCTGCGCGTATAACGCAGGATTGTTTTTTCTGTTGATCAGATCGAGCGCAGCCTCGACTGTTTTTGCGCCCTTGCTAAAATCACTTAAACCATCATAGTAGAGATATGAAATATGCAGGAGAATTTCTGCGTGCAGCCGCTGGTTCTTGGAACGGTGCTCGTCCAAAAGTTTTATTACCCGGTACAGATCGCGTATTCCCTGCTCAAACCTGCCTGCAAGTTTGTGCGCGTCACTTATGCCGCGCGCAATGCGCAGCAGCAGGTTTTCGTAATAATCGTTGTTTCGGCATGTGGCTTTCAGGGAACGCTTCATGCCTCATGATACTGCGTCGTACAATACGTGTCAATACAATGCTTATGCGGCTATATCATTCCGGGCGCGCCTGCTGGTAAGAGATTTGTCCAATGTCGAGTCGTAGATATCGAATCCATCGAGGCAATTTGACCCCATCGCACTTCTTTAGTTTTCGCCGTCTAGCGCTTAGCGTTTAGTGATAAGTATCCTTCAGTTATTGATTTTGACCAATACCTGATTATACTTCATTAAATGGAGGCATGAATGAAACTTATTAGAATAACAGTGATTGTTTCAGTGTGTTGCTGTGCACTCAGCACCCTTTTCGCCGATACGATCCCGGGCGGTGATGTGTCGGGAACCTGGGTTGCGGATTCGTCGCCGTACTACATAGCGGGGAATATAACTGTTGCCAGTAATGACACACTGTTAATCGAGCCGGGTGTGGAAGTCAGTTTCCTGGGATATCATGCTATGTATGTCAACGGTTTCCTGGAAGCGGTCGGTACGGAAGCCGATTCCATCTGGTTTGCCGGTGGATGGCTGGGATTCTTCTTCAACGGCGCACCGGGCAG
>JAFGPO010000025.1 GCA_016936155.1 Caldifarciminota bacterium | reverse complement strand
TTATCTCACTGATTATAGTCATAAATAATCGCCTGTCAACACACCGGTGGCGCAAACCGCAGAGCAACATGGATCACCGTACTCTATGCCGGATATTGATGCTATGTAAAAAGAACGCTATGATACTGCTTGACTAAGTGGAAGTTTTAGATATAATTCCGTTATGGCAAAGTTGATTATCGACAAAGATTTTATACGGAGAATTCAAGAAATCAGCAACCAGAAGCTTTCTGACTGTTACCAGTGCGGGCGGTGTACAGCAGGGTGTCCATTTGCCGCTTTCATGGACGCACCACCCAATCAGATTATTCGCTTCATGCAACTCGGAATGAAGAACGATATACTCACGGCGAACGGTCCATGGTTCTGTGCTGCGTGCTTGGTGTGTCAAACCCGCTGTCCTCGGGGTGTTGATATACCACGCCTTATGGAAGCCGTACGGACACTCCACCTGCGCGCGAAGGAAGGTCTTCTTGATGTCAGTGCGATCGATAAGACATTGCTCGTGGATGCACCACCGCTTGTCTTGATGAGTGGTCTCTATAAATACGCAGATTAACCATGAATATACCCTACTATCCAGGTTGCACTCTGTATACCAAAGCAAAACCCTTAAACACTTCGATGCACGCGTCATTCAAAGCACTTGACGTTGAGTTATTGGAATCACCGCACTGGTATTGTTGTGGTACGACGTTCACTCTTGCCCGGGATAATCGGATGTCATTGATCGCTCCGCTACGGATACTTGCCAAAGCTCGGCAGGAGGGTGAACAGGTTATCGTTCCATGCTCGGTGTGTTTCAATACATTGAAGCGCGCGCAGTATATTCTCAAACAGGAAAAAGATGTTCTTACAATCATCAACGAACATCTAGAAGAGTCATACGATACATCTCTAAAGATCGTTCATCCTCTGGAATACTTCCGCGATAACAAAGACCAGATCAAGGCAAAAGTGAAAAAAGAACTCAAGGGGATGAAGATTGGTTGCTATTATGGGTGTTTACTCTTACGGCCCTACAAAGAGATGCAATTTGATGATCCGGAATCGCCGAGTATATTTGAGGATTTTATCAGTAATTTAGGAGCAACGGCGATTGATTTTCCGATGAAGGTCGAATGTTGTGGATCATATCTACTGCTGAACTCTCTTGATGCGGTTATCGAGGCTTCGTACAAAATAATAAGGAACGCTCGGGGGAATGGAGCGGAAGCGCTTATCACCTCATGTCCGATGTGCCATTATAATCTTGATGCGCTCCAATCAAGGATCAAAAAGGCACATCCCGAATTCAATGAGATGCCTGTTTTCTATTTTACGCAGCTCTCGGCGCTGGCGCTTGGCGTTGATGAAAAAGACTTGGGGTTGCAGCAGAACAAAGTTCCGCCTCATAGTCTATTGAAGGAGTATGGTTTACTATGAAGAGGATTGGTGTCTTTATTTGCCATTGCGGTATTAATATTGCAAAGACAGTTGATGTTGAGGCATTGACCGAGGAGATAAAAAAATATCCTGGTGTTGCGTATGCCGAGAACTACAAATACATGTGTTCGGATCCCGGTCAGAATCTCGTGGTGAAAGCGATCAGGGAACATAACCTCGATGCGGTTGTGGTCGCCGCCTGTTCACCAACATTGCATGAGAATACGTTCCGCAAGGCATCTGAGCGAGGAGGGTTGAATCGTTATGTATGCGAGATGGCCAATATTCGAGAACACTGTTCCTGGGTACACGATGATAAGCAGGTTGCGACCCGGAAAGCTGCGCATATCATTAAAACCATCGTAGAGAAAGCCCGATTCAATGAATCACTCGAGCCGATCCATGTTAACGTCACCAAACGTGCGCTGGTGATCGGTGGCGGCATTGCCGGGATCCAAGCGGCAATCGATGTTGCAAATGCAGGTATTGAGACTATTCTTGTTGAAAAAGGCCCGTCGATAGGTGGGCATATGGCTCAGTTATCCGAAACGTTCCCTACGCTCGATTGCTCACAGTGTATTCTCACACCCAAGATGGTGGAAGTGGCACAGCATAGAAATATCAGGCTGCTTACGTATTCCGAAATTGATGAAATCTCGGGGAGCGTGGGCAACTTCAAAGCAAAGATACGGAGAAAAGCAAGTTATGTAGATCACAATCTCTGTACAGGATGTGGTGTATGCTATGAGAAGTGTCCGATAAAGGTGGACTCGGAGTTCGAAGAGAACATGGGCAAGCGGAAGGCGATCTACACACCATTTCCCCAGGCAGTGCCCAATAAACCGGTCATTGATGCCGAACACTGCACGTTTTTCTTAAAGGGTAAGTGCAAAGTGTGCGAGATCGTATGCCCGGTCAAGGCAGTAAAATTCGATCAGAAAGATGAGGTTATCGAAGAGGACATCGGTGCGATCATCGTTGCTACCGGATTTGACGCGTATGAACCGGGGAATCTGAAGGAGTACGGCTACGGTAAGATACCTGATGTTGTGACATCATTACAGTTTGAACGGTTATTATCAGCCTCCGGGCCCACTGCTGGGGATGTCCGACGACCCTCTGATGGTGCGGTTCCAAAACGCGTAGTATTTATCCAGTGTGCTGGTTCGCGTGACAAGGAGAATCACCTTGAATACTGTTCCAAGGTATGTTGTATGTATACAGCAAAACATGCTCTCTTGTACAAGCACCGGGTTCACGAAGGTGAGCCGATCATATTCTATATCGATGTAAGAACGGCCGGCAAGGGATACGAAGAATTCTATAACCGTGTAACCGATGAAGGCACTACCTATATTCGTGGTAAGGTGTCCAAGGTGTACAAGGATAACGGGAAGATCGTCGTACTCGGTGCGGATACGCTTGCCGGTAAACAGGTAGAAGTTGAGGCTGATATGGTCGTGCTTGCGCTGGGACTCGTTCCGAAACGCGGAAGCGCGGATCTTGTAAGACGCTTGAAGATCCAGTGCGACGCGAACGCGTGGCTTACTGAAGCTCATCCTAAGTTACGTCCGGTAGAAACGAACACGCCGGGTATCTACCTTGCCGGGGCTGCCCAGGGACCCAAGGATATCCCGGAAGTGGTTGCTCAGGCATCAGGAGCAGCGAGCAAAGCGATCGCGATCTTGAATCAGTCCGATATCACATTCGAGCCGACTATTGCCGGGGTCAACGAAGATCTCTGTTCAGGCTGCGGTATCTGTGTGGGTGTGTGTCCATACAACGCCCGTGAGCTCGACCACGACAAGATGGTCATTAAAGTGATCGAAGCGCTCTGTCAGGGATGTGGTTCATGCAGTTCCGCATGTCCGTCGGGCGCTGCTCAACAACGTAATCTTATTGACCGGCAGATCGAGGAAATGGTGATATCAGCCCTGGAGGGAAAATGAGCAACGGGAATTTCGAGCCAAAGATTATAGGATTTTTCTGTAAATGGTGTACATCCGCGGCAGCAGATCTGGCAGGGACGAGCCGTAAAAAATATCCGGCAAATATCATTCCAATTCGTTTCTTCTGTTCTTCGCGGATCGATCCACAACACGTACTCCACGCGTTCAAGAACGGTGCAGATGGTATTCTTATCGGCGGGTGTCATTTTGGCGACTGTCACTACCAGGATGGGAATTATAAAACAGCTCGCCGAATCGCCTTATTGCATACTCTGCTGAAGGAGATGGGCATCGATAAACGCCGGTTACGTCTTGAATGGATATCTGCGGCTGAGGGGGAACGATTCACCCAGGTGGTTGCGGAATTCACGAAACAGA
Source organism: Caldifarciminota bacterium (assembly GCA_016936155.1). Lineage (GTDB taxonomy): Bacteria > Hydrothermota > Tepidihabitantia > SM23-42 > SM23-42 > JAFGPO01. The sequence continues at coordinate 4,152 of JAFGPO010000025.1, read as the reverse complement.
TCAAGGAACTTGGTCCGATCAAGGGGAATGGTGCATGAAGAATTATGAAGCTATGTTCATTTTCAAACCCGATCTCGAAGGCGAAAATCTCGATAAGGCGATCACGCATATCAGCGACGTCATCTCGATTGAGGGTAAGGGTGTTGTGAAAAGCGATAATATGGGGAAAAAAATGCTCGCTTATCCGATCAATAAAACAAGGGAAGGGGTGTACGTCAATTATCTTTTTACTGCGGAGCCTTTATCGATTATCAAGATCAAAGATGCCCTGCAACACGATGAGAGTATCTTGCGATTCATGGTATTCGCAAAGGATGATCAAGCATGACCCAATTACGCCTCGGTTATATGAATAATGTTGCCCTTATCGGGAGGCTGGTCGCTGATCCGGAACTACGCTATACCCAGAAGGGAGCGCCGGTGTGCGATTTTCGTATTGCCTGTTCACAGCGTTTTAAGAACCGGGAGTCCGGTGAGTGGCAAGAGGATACCCTGTTCATCAATATCGTTGCATGGAGACGGCAGGCAGAGATCGCGAACGATTACCTGAAGAAGGGAAGCGCCGTCCTTATCGAAGGGAAACTGCGATCCCGCCAGTGGGAGACGACGAATGGAGAAAAACGCTCAGCGATCGAGGTGGTTGCGCGGCGCATACAATTCCTCGATGCTGTTCAGCGTGATGCTGAGAGCGGCGGAGGGGAAGCGGTTGATGAGGGTGAGACAGATACAAAACACACTGATGATATCGAGACACCCTTTTAATGAATCCAACGAGGATGCATATGAGACGAAGACAAAGACGATGTAGGTTTTGCAAGAACAAGATAACAGATATCGATTATAAGGATACATCGCTGCTCAAAGGTTTTATCAATGAGCGCGGCAAGATTCTGGGAGCGAAGATCACACGTTTATGTGCTTATCATCAGCGCCGTTTAGCGCAAGCGATTAAACGGGCACGTGAGATGGCTCTTCTCCCGTATGAAACGCGATGAAAGTGATCCTCCTTAAAGACGTTGAGCGCCTTGGTAAATCATACGACATAGTGCCGACAAAGGCAGGATATGCCCGTAATTTCCTGTTCCCGCGCAAACTCGCGATCCCCGCGACTGACGAAAATATCAAGGGATTGGAGAAAAACAAGAAACGTTTTTCCAAGACGATCGAGCGCGCGAGGAAGAAAGGTATGGATATTGCGGAACGTTTGGATGCGACGAGCGTTACAACAACGATCCGGGTGGGACCGGACGGAAAGTCATTCGGGAGCATCACATCCCAACAGATCATTGAGCTGTTGCAGGCCGAAGGTATTGAGGTCGACAAAAAGTGGCTTGTATTGGATGATCCAATTAAACAGCCTGGTGTATACCCCGTCAAAGTCCATCTTGGCGAGCAGATCGATGCCACCTTCAAGCTGATTGTGAACGAAGAAGGAGAATAGATTTTAGAGGTAATCGTTAGCGCTGTCGTAGAGGACCGCCAGAACAATTCCTACATCGTATTGCTCAAAGAAAAATTCGGTGAACGATCCCTCCCGATATGGATCGGCGAGAACGAAGCATTTGCTATCGTCCTCTCCCTGGAAGGGAAGAAACCGCCTCGTCCACTTACGCATGATCTGTTAAAACTTGTGATCGATGCACTGCAATCACGAGTTCTTAAGGTGGAGGTCGTCGAGCTGAAGATGCTCGGGGAGGGCGGAACCTACTACGCAAAATTATATCTGAAGGTGGACAGCAAGATCATTGCGATCGATGCACGTCCCTCGGATTCTATCGCGCTTGCCCTGCGTACGAGCAGTACGATATTCGTCGACGCTTCGGTGATGGACGAAAACGGACGGATTCTTGAGGGCGATACCAGTGTCGATGAAATGAAAAGGCGTTTGAGAAACACCAAACCCGAGCAATTCGGCGATTTCGATCTGAAAAAGTGATCGTGTAGTTCCATTAAATATTTCTGTGGTAAAGAAAAAAACACTCGATCTCACCAAGTTGACCACGGCCGAGCGGCGCATGGTCGAAGAAATTCTCGTCATGAAGAAAACCGAGGTCAAAAAGATCATCGTGCCGAAGAATGAGATGGTCGCTTTCGCGCATAACCGGAAACTCAGTGATGTTCTCGGCAAATACGATGCCTATCACTTTTCACGCTACCCTGTATATTGTGAGAGTTACGACAATATCGTTGGTATTCTTCATACCAAGGACATAATTTCCTTCTGGCACCATTATCGCGACGCATCGGTCATTGAATTCGTCCGGCTTCCGCACTTCGTATACGAGGACAGATCAGCGCTGGACATATTCTTGGAACTCCAGCACCTTCGCATCTCCCTTGCCGTTACGATCGATGAATTCGGAGGTATTTCCGGCATCATCACGATCGAAGATCTCATCGAGGAGATCGTGGGTGATATCGAGGATGAGTTCGATCAACGCCGGAAACCGTATATAGAGCAGTTGAACGACTACGAGTATATCCTGAATACACGGATGGAACTTGATGAGTTTGCAAAGCACTTCAAGCTACTGATCGAGGAACCCGATGTTTCCACGGTGGGCGGATTGATCCTTAAGAACGCTGATCGTATACCAAAGGTCGGGGAGACGATACAATACCGTAACCTTGTGTTCACGATCCTCGAGGGCACCCGACGTAAGATCATAAAGGCACGCGTGCGCGTGGAAGGGGAAAGATAGGTCTTATAAGTCCTATAAGATTTATGTTAATTATGGAGCGTTTCGTAGATGGCCCGTGCGGTTTTTCCTCCGATGCCCGGCACTCTGGCGATATCGTCCTGCGATGCTTTCTTAAGCGCCTCGATACTACCGAAGTACCGCAGTATCTGTATCCTTCGTTTTTGCCCGATGCCGGGGATGGCATCGAGCTGTGATGCACTGTATGTTTTTCCCCGTACTTTCCGGTGATAGGTGATAGCAAACCGATGCGCTTCGTCACGTATGCGTTTTAGAAGATACATGCTTTTTGATGTCACGGGAATGGTGACGATTCGTCCTTTTCGATCATACAGCTCGTCATGACGCTTGGCAAGCGCGAATAACGGGATAAGCGTCCTTTTAACATCGTTAAAGGCCTTTAAAGCAGCGCTCAGTTGACCAGGACCGCCGTCAATGAGTATGAGGTCTGGTTGTGATGAGGTTTTTTGAAGATCCCGGAGCCGTCGCTGAACGATCTCATGGATCATAGCAAAATCATTCTGACCCTTGACCCGTTTGATGCGATAGTGGCGGTACCGTTGTTTGTGAGGTACTCCATCGCGGAATGCGATCGATGCTCCAACTGCATACCGTTCACCGATATTCGAGATATCAAATGCTTCGATCCAGCGCGGCGGGTGATCGAGCTTAAGTATATCCTGCAATTCAAGGAGAGAAGACGGTACACGTTGCTTGAGTATGTGCTTTGAAAGTTCGCTCTCTGCATTACGGGTCGCCCACTCGAGCAGTCTCTTGGACTCACCGCGTACACCCCTTGATAATCGGACCGAAGAGCCATGTGTCTTGAACCACCGTTCCTGGATATCCCAGTCATGAGGTTCGTGTGCGATAACGATCTCCTCGGGAATGAATGAAAGGTGCGTGTATATCAATCTGATGAATGCGCTTGCGATCTCTTCGTCAGGGACACAAGAACTGAGGGCAAGGTGGAAGACTTCTTTTGCCACGAGGCGACGGTCACGTATCCTTAAAAGGCATGCGATGCATGTCTGGCGAAGTCGGCTTACGCCAACAATATCCTTTTTGACGTCTGAGGCACTGACGAGATGCTGCCTCTGTGATATCCGGCGTATTGCGACAAGCTGGTCGCGGAATAAACGTGCTGCTTCGAAATTTTCCTGGTCAGCATAGAGCCACATGATTTTTTCCAATTCCTGCTCGAGTTCCCGTGAATTTCCGTTCAGGAATGCGATCGCCTTTTTCACCAGCAGAGCATAGTCCTCCTTTGTTGTCGCCCCGATGCAAGGAGCACAGCAGCGTCCAAGTTCATGTTCGATACATGCCCTGGTATATTTTTTTGAGAGATCCTTGGTGCAGGACACGAGTTTGAATATCCGGCATAACGCATCCCGGGTTCGACGTAATGCCCGGGCATTCGTGTATGGCCCAAAGATGAGTGAACCATCGGGTT
>JAFGPO010000024.1 GCA_016936155.1 Caldifarciminota bacterium | reverse complement strand
TTGAAGACATCACGCTGCGCGGCGATCCGGGTACTGAAGGTCTGGAACCGGAGAATATCAAATTCCCGTCCGGGCGCAAGGCATGGAAAGTCACGATCCCGGGCAATATGCCTTTGGCAACGGTCGCGTACGATGATGGTATGGTATTTGTCGGCGGCGGATACGGAAGTTATGAGTTCTACGCGTTCGAGGCCCAAACCGGCAAACTCGCCTGGATGTTCAAGACCGGCGATGACGGACCCACGGCCGCGGTTGTGAAAAAGGGGTACGTTGTTTTTAATACTGAATCGTGCATTATCTATGTGCTCAAAGCAAAGACCGGCGAAAAGGTCTGGGAAAAGTGGCTTGGCGATCCGCTCATGAGCCAGCCCGCGATCGATGAAAAATACGTATACATGGCATATCCGGGCAGTGACGGGCACCATCACCTTGCGTGCATGACCCTTGAACATGGCAAAGAAGTATGGGACGTGCCGATCGCCGGGGACCTGATCTCGGCGCCGATCATTGAAAAGAATTCCGTGTACATCACGTGTTTTGATGGGACAGTATACCGTTATCACACCGGTGACGGCAAACTTGTCTGGTCGCAAAAAAACAACGCAACGTGCGCGCCCACGATTGTTGACGACCGTATTTTCGTTAGTCTGCGCGATGAGGTGAAGGTAAGTGATGATTCAATTATGCAATACGAAGGCATTGCCACACTCAACGATGAAAGCGGCATTCAGGAACAGAGCGAACTCTGGGCAAAACGCGCGGCGCCGTATCTTGTATACGGCAGAACGACTGCGAACACCTCGCGCCAGGCAGAGCTTGACGCAAGCGTGGGATTTGGCTCTGCACCGGGCACGGCAAAGATACACCAAGCACAGGAAAATGTCGGCCAGGGATCTGTGGTCGGGTGCTGGGCATATCAGGGCTCGCGACCGGTGATCCGGGGAGGCCTTTCCTACAATGCCATGGGCAATGAGATCCAGGCGGTTGATATCAATAACGGCAAAGTCAAGTGGACCAATACCATGGATGACGTTGCCACAGAGGGTCTGGGCGGGCGTTTCTTTTCCCCGCCGTCATACGCGAACAACAAACTCTTTCTTGGGTCAGGAACCGGCGAAGTATTCTGCCTGAATAAAGAAACCGGGAAACTGCTCTGGAAAGAACAGGTCAAGGGTTCGATCAGTTTCCAGCCTGCGATCGCACATGGCGTGGTCTTTGTATCCTGCGACAACGGCACGCTCTACGGTATTGAGTCCGGCGACAAGAACGACGACGGCTGGTACATGTGGGGCGGTAACTCGGAACACAATAAGTAGTTGCGCTCTATCTTCACGCAGTATTCTTATTCGTCAAGAATACGTGCACTCTTCTCCATACTGCAATACATCCGACGACCGCAAATGGGAATATCAGCGGCAGGATGAATAAACGGTACCGTGGTATTACAAAAAATGTCATGACAATCAATGTAGAAACGATAAAATAAATATAAAACAAAGAATATCTTTTTGCGGTGCGCAACGACGATACGATACCAATAATAAAAAATGGCAGAATAAGAAACCAGGGCAGCCAGTACAGGAACGATCTCCCGCCCGGGTACGTGAAATCAATTCCCCAGTAGTATCCCCAGTAGAACATGCATTTCCGTAATCCCAGGGTGATAACGCGGCCGGGATTGTTTTTTATGAATTGTTTCGCTTCACGCATATAGATATCCTGCAAAGTGAGTTCGTACTGATCAGTCGCCGGCAGCGCCAGTATCTCCTGTTCAACTTCGGCGCTCACATGAAACGGCGGGTCAGTATACTGACTGCGCGTGCCCGTTGCATCCGGATTCTGGCCCTGCCACAGATTGTACCCGCCCTGGGTAGTGAGCGGTACGAATGCATTGAATACCCGGTAATTCCGGTATACCCAGGGCGCCATCACGACCATTGCCATGATAGTGAACGCCAAGATCCGCTGCCCGGCATGTTCTTTGACAACAATTATCATCCACAAAACGATAAAGGGAATGTACGCGATTGCCTCGGCGCGCGCCAGCACCAGCAGACCGAACACGATCCCTGAAAACACAAAGGGCAGGACCGTACGCTTCTGTTCGCCCCGGAACAAACAATACAATAGCAGGCAATTCAGAAAAATGTATGGATTCGCAGAACTGATCTGTCCGGGGAGATACACGAGGATAGGGTAGAGCGCAAACAACACACTGGAAACCAGGGCTGTGGGTTCACTGAATTTCATGCGCACGATCTGGTACACGAAAAGGCAGCACAACCCGCTGAGCACGACCTGCACGATTTCGATCCATTGAATTGTATGTACCGTGTCACCGATGACAGCATACATCACTGTTAGAAAAAGAGGATAAACCGGCGGAATGGTTGCCGTAGGCAGTGCCTTGACAGGATCGATCGTGATGTTCTGGCTTATCTGCCTGCTGTGGTCGATTGTGAAAAAAGAATAGCCATTGCCTGCCCGCAGGTTGTGCACAAGCACATTGAACTCATGCTCCAGTACTTTGTCGCCGGACAAAACAACGACCGGAATCCGAATACAAATTGTGATCAGGAAAATAACAACAAGAAGATTACGGCTTGACAATAACCTTTCCTGGATGGTCCTTGGTTACCCTGCCGATAACTGCCGCGGTTCCTTTATATTGTTCTTTAAAGGCGGCGAGCTGATCTTCCGGCATAACAATCGCCAATCCGCCCGATGTTTCGGACCCGAATATCAGCTGTGCCATGTCATTATTAACGCCCTGCACGTCAACCTTTTTCGCAAATGCCCCCTGATTCATGGCGATACCCGGCTCCATGATCTTACTCTTTATCAAAGAAAGCGCTCCATCGAATAATGGGATGCTGGACGCAAATATTTCTATGCCTTTTCTGCTTCCCTCTGCCATTTCCACAAGATGCCCCATCAAGCCAAAACCCGTGATGTCCGTTGCCGCATGGGTCGCTACCTTTTTCATTGCTTGGGAAGCGTCTTTATTCAACGTGGTCATGTGATCGATCACGGGTTGAATGTTGATACCCTTATCTTTTTTCAAGATTGTTGATTGTATCATGGTGCCGCCGCCGATCGGCTTAGTGAGTATGATAATGTCACCGGCTTGAGCTCCAGCATTGCTGATTATTTTTTGGGGATCGATGAACCCGATCACAGTCAAACCATGCTTGATCTCGTTGGTAGTAAAGGTATGTCCGCCAATGATCAGCACGCCAGCTTCTGCTGCCTTTTTCTGCCCGCCCAGCAGCATTTCGCCCAGGATCTCAGGATCGCCGTTATTAGGGAAACCCACGATATTCAACGCTAGCCTGGGATCGCCGCCCATTGCGTAAATGTCGGAAATACAATTCGTGGCCACGATCTGGCCGAATATGTATGGATCGGATACCGTGGGCGTGAGAATATCTATGGTATACACCAGGGCGCATTCGTCGCTTATCCTGTACACACCCGCGTCATCCGCGGTATTCGTACCGATCAGAAGATCCGCATCCTCTGGTTTGGGAAGGATCGCAAGTGCCTGCGCTAACTGCGCGGCGGAGAGCTTGGACGCTCAGCCCGGGCAGGTGATGGTTCCTAGAATATCCACTTTCGCTTTTTCATATCCCGGCTTGAAGAACAACCGGCAATGGCAGAAACCATCTTTACTTACTTCTTGATCAAGGGACGGGCATGGGCAGAGCACATCGCTTTTCGGATCCGGCGGGAATTGCTGCTTGCACGGACATATATATTTTCCGTACTCGCGGAAATTGTTCGTCATAAGAGAGAGGATTTCGGTTACCCAGTGTTCGTTCGGATTGAGTATATACCCTTTTGCCTGTGCGACCTTCTCTACACGCTGGCGGTTCTTTGCGTATTTGTCATCCATGGTTGTACATTATACTCGCACTGCCAAAAAAAGTCAACCTTCATTGACATAATTTTGATTCTGGCTACACTTCGCAGTATGACACCCTTTCGTTTTCTTGATCACACAGCTGACCTCGGGATCGAGGTGTCTGAATCGTCGCTCATTGATCTATTCGTCCTGATCGGCAACGTGATATTTGATGCCCAGATTAAGGGACCGCGCGAGGAAACCAGATCGATCACGATAGAATTCACAAGCGATTCGCTCGAAGATCTCCTTGTGGACTGGTGCCGGGAACTCCTGTACAATTTTTCCGTACATGGATTCATCCCGAAAACGTACACCCTCACGATAAACGATCTGTCACTCATTGCACATCTGCGCGGCGACACCTTTAATAAAGCGCGCCATTCCGTGAAAACCGAGATCAAAAACGTGACCTACCATGATCTTACACTCGAAAAAACCGATACCGGGTACCGGGCGACCGTGGTGTTCGATGTATAATCCGTAAGGAATGTAGGATGGTCCCTTCAAAACGTACGTTTTTCGGTATTTCCTCGTTCCAGGTTCTCGCGATGTTCAGACGGGGATTGTTTTACAGCTACCTGTCCATTTACTTACGCTTTTTCCTCGGTTTAAGCGTCACGGAAACAACGTTCTTTGCAACATTTCCCATGATTTTAAACGTCGTGTTCCAGACCTTTGTCTGGGGAGTCCTTTCTGACCGCTACCAGAAACGACGCACCCTGATCATTCTCGGCGAGATCTCGGCCGCGATCACGACCGTGCTGGTCTGGTGGATCCACACGCTCCCGGACAGCCGGTACATAGCCGGATATGTCATCATTCTCGGACTTTCCTTTGTGGAGATCTTCTGGTCCATGTCCAATATCGCCTGGAGTGCCATTATTTCGGATTTGTACCAGGAACATTCGCGCACCGGGATCCAGGGCAAGCTCGCGAGCATTGGTGCGCTTGGTCGGATCGCCGGGGTCTGGATCGGCGGCCTCGCCTATGATGGGCTCGCCCGGTTCTATGAAGGGTGGGGATTCCATAAAGGACTCCTTTTCTTTGTTGCGTCCGGCGTCATGCTGCTCTCGACCATACCCATGTTCTATGTGCCTGAAGGCGGGGTACAGACCAAAACAGAGGGGCAGATCGTTCCGCTAAAAAAGGTTGACGGCCTCTTTGCCGTGTCAAAACCATATTTGATCTTTTTGATCGCAATGCTTTTCATCAATTTTGGGCAGAATTCGATCGCAAGCATAAAAACACAATACCTTGTGCTCGATGAAGGATTCAATGTATCGAGTAACTTTCTAAGTTATATCGTCAATATGCAGTCCCTTGCGATCCTTATACTCGGCGTATTGACCACCTGGCTTGCCCGCCGGTTCAACGATCTTACCCTCTTGATCATATCGATCGGGACCGGCATTACATACCTTGTTGGATTTGCCCTGGCCCGGACCATCGGCATTATTTTCATCGCCAATTTTCTTGCGGGCGTATGCCAGGTCGTGATTCTTGCTGCCAGTTATTCGTATGCTTCAAGACTTATCCCTGCTGAGCAGCGGGGCAAGCAATTCGCTTTGTTCAATGCGACGTCTTTTTTAAGCTGGGGTGTTGCCGGCACGATAGTTGCCGGTCCGATCATCGATCTTCTCATAAAGTCAGGCGCGAGCGAGGATTTCGCCTACCGAATGTCGTTCATTGGTGCTGCTGGGCTCATGGTGATTGGCTTACTGTTCGTCCTGTATATTTATCGACGAAACAAGGTCTTACCTCAGTAATTTCCGCAATTGTCTTGACTTTTGTCCTCTTTTAGGTATATTATGAGTTATGAAATTAATCGAGGAGATCAAAAAAGCCGAAGAAAAGGCTGAAAAAATGAAGAAAGATGCCGAAAAACAAGGACAAGAACTTCTCGATGGTGAATTCGAAAAGAACAAACAGGCGATTGCTGATCTTGAAAATGAAAAAGAAAACTTACTCAAGGAAAAATTGTCTGAAGCAGTTCAGGTAACGAAAAAAGAGAGCGAAAACCTGAAAAAAAGGCATGAACAGGAGATCCGGAGAATCGAAGAGAATTTCAAGAAAAACAAGGAAAAAGCAATACAAAAGGTACAAAACATCATACTTCAATGGCCGTCTTCCCAGTAGAAAAGATCCAGATCGTTATCCATAACAGTATTAAGGATACTTTCCTGCAAAATTTGCAGAAAGAGGGGATCGTTCATATCAGCGAGATCAAGGAACATACCTCAAAAAAGCACGAAGATCTTACCCGGCTCGCAGGAGCATTGCAGCAACTTTCTGGCTACAAAAAACGGAATTCTTTGAGCATGTTCTTCAGTGTCAAACGATCGATCGACCATGATTCGTTCCAGCGTTCAACTGAAATGTATGACTATACGACCGTCGTTGAGCGCCTTGAACAGGTAAAAAAGGATCGCGAGCAGGCGATTGCACGCTTGCGCCAGTGCGAGGGGGACAGGGAACTGCTGGGACCATGGATACCGTTCAAGACCGATCTGAAAGCACTGAAACAATTCAAATATACTTCGGTGTTCCCGGTTATCGTGCCGTCCGAAGATATCTTGAACGACCTATCCAAAGAGTGTACGGGTATTCCTCATACTGCCGAATGTATCAATACACATGATAATGAATATTACTATCTCTTTTTTGTACAATGTGAACAGAGCAATGCTCTACGCGCTATACTCATTGAAAATGAATGCGAGATCATTGATTTTAAAGGATATGCTGGCGTACCAGAAAACCTTATTAACGCGCTTAACCAGGAAATAGAACAACTTCACCTTGAAATAAAGAAAAAGGAAAAAGAAGAAGCAGAACTTTCCCGGGAGATCGCGCCGCTGGAAACTGTGTCGGATTTCCTCGCCAATGTCAAAAATAAAAATGATATCGCATACGTTCTGCCCAAAACAATGACCACAACCAATGTTATCGGATGGATACAAAAACGCCACCTGAAACGCCTCCATGGTCTCATCGAAACTGCCGGTTGCGCTTTTGTCGAGACCATCGAGAAAGACCCGGATGAACGCCCGCCTATCGCTCTGCAAAATCCCACCATGGCAAAACCCTACGAGATGCTCATAAAATTGTACAGCATGCCGCAGCAGCGGGAATATGATCCAACGCCGTTTCTCGCGGTGTTCTTCCCGATCATGTTCGCATTATGCATAACCGATGCCATGTACGGAATCCTTTTAATGCTGATCTCCCTGTATTTAATGAACAAAGTCACTGGTGACAAGAGCCTGTTCAGAATTCTCCTCATCGGTGGTTTCTTCACGATATTCGCCGGAGCAATGGTTGGCGGCTGGTTCGGTGACCTCTTCGATTATGTCGGTTTCGAACCCTTGATACGTTTCAAGAACGCACTTGTTCTCTTCGATCCGATTAAACAGCCCATGGTTTTCATCGGACTCGCTCTGGGCCTGGGTTTTATCCATATGATGATCGGTATCGCGATCGAAATCATTGACAGTATTAAGATCGGCGAGATCAGCCAGGCGATTTTTGCCAACCTCACCTGGTTTATTATCCTGCCGTCAATTATTCTTTATTTCACGGTATTCAATGCATCGTATCATGCAAAGGCGGTACTGGAGCTGATTTTGTGGCTGTGTATCATAGGCGTGATCGTCGGATCGCATCCAGAGGGAAAACCGAACCCGATCGACCAACTAATCTGGGGCATTACTATCTGGCTCTTGTGGTATTTTGGCACTTCGACTGCAGGTCAGCTGCTCCATTTCCAGTATGTAATTTATATCCCCAAGATCACGCTCGTCGCACTCGTCCCGCTCATACTCATCGAGGTCTTCCGGTTCGATCAGATGAAACAGGTGCTCGGTAAGATCGCATGGGGCTTTTATAATCTATACGGGATCTCGAACTACCTCGGTGTCCTTCTTTCTTACGTACGGCTCATGGCGCTCGGCATGGTGACCGGTGTCATTGCCATTGCCATAAATAAGATCGCGTGGATGATAACGGGTATTCCGGTTGCCGGGATCATTCTTGTTATCATCATCCTCATCCCCAGCCACCTGTTCAATCTGATCATCAATACGTTAGGGGGGTTCATTCATACCATGCGGTTGCAGTATATTGAATTTTTTGGTCGGTTTTACAGCGGTGGCGGGAAACCATTTAAACCATTCGCATATGAAACAGAGTATGTACACATTGAAAAGTAATAAAAAAAATGCAATTATAGGTATTTTGATTTTTGGTTCGTTTTTCGGCATTTAAATATTTTGGTTCTTTCTTTAATTGTTTGGGCATTTTGGTCTTTTCTTTAGGCATTTAGTTGTTAAGGAGGTACAATGGCAGAGTCTTTTGGATTAGCAATTGCGATCGCCGGGGGCGCGCTTGCAGCGATCCTGGGCGGTATCGGATCCGCGATCGGCATCGGGTATGCTGCGCAGGCCGCAAATGGAGTATTGAGTGAAGATCCGGAGAAATTCGGCAGTCTTCTGATCCTCGTTGCCTTGCCAGGAACGCAAGGAGTGTACGGATTTATCGGGGCATTCATGGTGCTGCAAAAGATCGGATTGTTTAGTGGTGAAATGGTCACCCTGTCCCTCCAGCAGGGCCTTCAGATATTCTTTGCGGCAATGCCTGTGGCAATCGCTGCAATCGCATCAGCAATATGGCAGGGCCGGGTATGCACGGCCGGCGTCCACATGGTGGCAAAACGTCCGACTGAAGCAGCAAAAGCAATGATCTACGGTATTCTTGTTGAGTTTTATGCGGTTCTCGGTTTGATCGTGAGCATTTTAGCGATCGTACAAATGAAGTTGTGATCATGTCAACACAGAAGGTAGCAGACAAAATCCTCCAGGACGCGAAAGACGAAGCAAAAGCGATCGCAAAGAAATATCAGGAACAAGTCTCGAAAGTGAAAAAGGATTTTGCGGAAACGATCGCGGCGCGGCGCAAGGATATCGAAACACGCGCCGAGGAAACAAAGCGTGTCGAGATCACCAGGGCGATCGCACAGGAAAAGCTCCGACTCAATAAACAGCTGATCGAACGAAAACAACACCTGATCAACGGTGTCGTTGAACAGGCATTGGCAGCGCTCAATGAACATAAGGAGTACGAGAATTTCCTTAAGGCGCTCATCAAACAGAGCACCCTGCGCACGGGAGAATTGCACATGAACGACAAGGACTGGAAAAAATTCGGATCAACGATCGAAAAATTCCTGAAGAAGGAAAAATGTGAATATACAGTAGTGAAAGACAATGAACTCAGCGGTGGAGTGACGATTAAACACGAAAAGGTGACGCACCATGGTTCGCTCGACCTGATACGTGAACTGCTTCACGATGAACTCACTATTGCGGTTTCGAAACAAGTACTATAGGAGGTTTTATGCCGGAGAAAAGTATCAGGAACGTCGGGCTCTTTGGACACGCCGGCTGTGGCAAAACGACGATTGCGGACGCCTTTGTCTTTACGGTGGGAGCAAATTCACGATTTGGTAAAGTTGCGGAAAAAACTTCATTTTTTGATACCGATCCCGAGGAGATCGAGCGAATTTGCAGTCTTAATGTCGGGCTGGCAACATTCGATTATTCAGATACATTATTCAGCATCATTGACACGCCTGGTTATTCAGATTTTATCGGGGAGGCTTTGAGCGGCATGGCCGCGGCCGACAATGCGGTCATGGTCATAGACGGAGTCAATGGCATAGAGGTAGGAACGGAGCGTCTGCTGCAGTCAATCGAGGGAAAAAAACTGCCGTTGATATTTTTCATCAATAAATTACAAAAAGAAAATGCTGATTATTTCAAAATCCTTGCAGAGCTCAAGGAGATAACAAAGTGCAGCATCCTGCCCCTTACGCTCCCGGCCGGCGAAGCGCAAGGATTCAAGGCTGTCGTTGACATCATTCAGGAAAAAGCATACGGTCCCGAAGGTAAGGAACAGGAAATACCGGCTGATTTGAAATCGTCGATCGCCAAGTACAAGGAAAAGATCATCGAAGCGGCGGCGGATGTAAATGACGCTCTCATGAACAAATTTTTGGAAGGGCAGGAGATCAAACCGGAAGAATGTTACGAAGCGGTCAAACAGGGTATTTGCCAGGGAAAGATCGCGCTTTGCCTGGCGGGCGATGCTCTGTCTTTGATCGGCATTCACAGTCTCATCCGTGCATGCATCGATCTCATGCCCGCTCCCCAGATGCTCCCGGATATTACGGTAAAAAACACCATTATTAAACGAAGCGCCAGTGAACCATTTGTCGGTTATGTATTCAAGACCGCGGTCGAACCTCACCTTGGCGAACTGTGTCTGCTCAAAGTTCTGAGCGGAAAGATCTCGTCCGGAGATTCGGTTTTAAACACATCGACTGATAATGAGGAGAAGATTAATCAGATCCTGTTGGTAAGGGGGAAAGAGCGGAGCGAAGTCGATGCACTAACCTGCGGCATGATCGGCGGCCTGGTTAAGCTAAAAGGCACCCACACCGGCCATACGCTTGCGCAGAAAAAGAAAACAGTGATCCTGCCGCCGATCGAATTTCCGGCTCCTTCGATCTCCATGGCGATCGTTCCCAAAGCAAAAGGCGATGAAGAAAAAATCTCGAGCGGGCTCAACCGCCTGCATGATGAGGATCCAACGTTCACGTTCTCGTTCGATCCTGAGATCAAACAGATGATCATTGCCGGTATCGGCGAACTTCACCTTGATACGATCCTTTCTAAACTGAAACGAAAGTACGGGGTGAGCGTTGACCTGGCAAAACCCCATATCAAGTACCGCGAAACATTCACTTCCAAAACCGAGGCTCAGGGCAAGTATAAGAAACAGACTGGTGGACATGGCCAATACGGTGACTGCTGGTTGCGCGTGGAGCCGAAAGCACGGGGAGAAGGTGTTGAATTCGTGGACGCGGTCGTTGGCGGGCGTATCCCTTCACGCTATATCCCTTCGGTGGAAAAAGGCGTAAAGGAAGGGCTCCAGAATGGCGTGCTGGCGGGTTATCCGGTTACCGATGTGACGGTCACGGTATTTGAAGGAACGTACCATGCTGTTGATTCGTCGGATATCGCATTTAAGATCGCGGCTTCCATGGCGCTCAAGGCCAATGCAGAAAAAGGCACGGTTGTTCTCCTTGAACCGATCAGTGAAGTAGAGGTATTCATCCCTGAGGCATACATGGGCGATGTTATGGGAGATCTCAACAGCCGCCGCGGCAAGATCATGGGCATGGAAGGCGAAGGGAAGATCCAGAAAATAAAGGCACTGGTACCCGAAGCTGATATGTACAAATACTCAACGAGCCTGCGGTCACTCACCCAGGGCCGAGGCTATTTTAACATAAAATTCCATCACTATGAAGAGGTGCCAAAAGAGATCACCAGACGTATTGTTGAAGAAAGCAAACAGCAAAAAGAAGAGAAGTGAAACCCGAACTCTTTCGCATCGGTGATTTTGCCTTACCGTCGTATGGCTTCATGCTCGTTGTTTCCTTCCTTGTAGCGATATTTTTTGTTCGGAAGACTGCGAAGAATTTCAACATCGCACCAGTCGTTGTCGAGAATCTCGCCTTTTATCTCATGCTCGGAGTCATTGTTGGCGGACGTCTCCTCTATGTGATCTTCCATTGGAACCAGTACGATCAGTATCCGCTCGATGTATTCGCCCTGTGGAAAGGCGGTATGATGTTCTTTGGGGGGTTTGTTGGCGGACTGATCGCCAGCGTAATTTACCTTCGCAAACAGAAAATATCCATACCGTTGTTCAGCGATATCGCCGCACCGGCGATCGCGCTCGGTGAGTTTTTCACCCGCATCGGGTGTTTTCTCAATGGATGCTGTTTTGGCCTCCCCACGACACTACCCTGGGCCGTCAGGTTTCCCTCTGAATGTGCGGCCGGGAGTTCACCGGTTGGCAGCGAAGCACTCCATCCCACCCAACTGTATTCATCTCTTTTTGGACTTCTCCTCTTTCTTTTTCTATGGTACAAATTGAAGCGGTCGCACAATACCGGACAGGTATTCGCCCTGTATCTATTGTTGTCTGGCTTGTTCCGATTCGGGATCGACTTTATACGGTTCTATGAAAATGCTGCTAATCTCTGGATCAATCAGCTGATCGCCCTTGGCGTCGCGGTCGCAGGATTGATCCTCTATTTCCGCGGGCGATCCCGGGCAACGTGAGTGTTGTATCCAGGATCGGTCGCGCACTCATCGATTTTGTACTCCCCCAGGATTGCATACTCTGCGGCAAAGAAACTCCGCATGTATTAGTATGCGGTAACTGCCTTGAATACCTACCGGTTGTCCAACCCCCGTTGTGCCGGGTGTGTGGACGTCCAACCGACGATTCCCGAACTTGCGCCTACTGTGCTGACCCCAGTTCGATCGATCATGGACGCGCCTGGCTATGCTTTGTCCCGCCGACCAACACGTTGATCCACCATTTTAAGTACCGTAAAAAAACGCATCTGAGGACATTGTTCGGCCGGGCAATGGCTTCGATCATCCAGACAGATCCCCTGCTTAAGGAAGCGGATATCGTTACACCGGTGCCCCTGCACTGGTTTAAACGCCTGCGCCGCGGATATAATCAATCATCGCTCCTTGCCCGGGTAGTGGCGGATAACACAGGTATAACGGTGCGAAATGTTCTAAAAAGAAAAAGGTACACCAAAAGCCAGACGCAGCTTACTGATACAATCCGCCGGGAAAATGTTTTTGGAGCATTTACAATAGAAGAAAACGAGGTTAAAAACAAACGAATTCTCCTTGTGGATGATGTGCTGACCACTGGAGCGACCATGAATGAATGCGCCCGGATCCTCAAACAGGCGGGCGCGGCTGCGGTGTACTCGTGCGTTGCCGCGATCACGCCATAACAAACGGGAAATGGATTTTGATTGTGGATGCGGGAATGAACAACAATGCGGATTGCGGAAAGCGAACCATGGAACATGGATGCTCGACAAGCATTTCCTTTTGACTATACTTATTGTAATTCATGCATTCATAGTTACGACTTTTGGGTATTTAGGTGTTTTGGATTTTCAAATGCTTTGAATTTAAAGGAGTACCATGCTGGCAAACCTGAATGACATCCTGCCCAAAGCGCGCAAATTCGGGTACGCGGTCGGCGCGTTCAACACTTCAAATCTGGAGATCACGCAGGGAATCATAGAGACGGCGGAAAGCATGCGGTCACCGGTGATCGTTGCGACCAGTGAAAAGGCGATCACATACGCGGGCATTGAAAATATTTCCCAGATCATCATCACTCTGGCTAAAAAGGCTAAAATCCCTGTTGTGTTGCATTTGGATCATGGCTCATCATACGAAATATGCAGGGCGTGTATCCACCATGGGTACACATCCGTAATGATCGATGCATCACGCCTGGCTTTTAAAGAAAATGTAAAAGTGACGAAGAAAGTTGTCGGATATGCTCACCAGCATAAAGTATCGGTTGAAGCGGAGATCGGAAGACTTGCAGGTATTGAAGATGAAGTAAAGGTTTTAAAACACGAAGCGATCTACACGGATCCGGATCAAGCTCGAAGATTTGCCGTCGAATCTGGATGCGATGCCCTGGCAATTGCTATAGGTACATCACACGGTGCATATAAATATAAGGGAAAGGCACAACTAAGGATCGATATATTGGAAGAAATCGCCGAACAGGTGAACCTTCCCCTTGTACTTCATGGTGCCTCAGGGGTTAAATCAAAATGGATAGATCACGTGAATAGATTTGGCGGCGCACTTGAGCATACGAAAGGAGTACCGGACACCCTGATCAAGCAGGCGGTACGGCACGGTATAGCCAAGATAAACACGGACACGGATCTGCGGATCGCTTTTACCGCGGGGATACGTGAATATCTTTCCCGGCACCGTGACGAGTTTGATCCCCGGGCGATCATCGATCATGCCCGGGACATGATCGCACGTGTTGTTGATGACCGCATACGGGTTTTCGGGTCGATAAACCGAGCATGAAACGGATATTCTTCTCGATGCTGTTCCTGCTCGCATGCATCGGATGTCAGCATCAATTCAAGTATACTTACCGGAAATTCATTGTCGGTGCAATGAGTGACATCATTTTCTACTGCCGCGACGACACCCTTGCACAGCGTATCATTGATGACTGCGACAAAGAACTTGTGCGTTTGCACGGACTGCTGAACCGCTTCTCAGACACAAGCCTCGTATCCGAACTTAACCAGGCACACCGTGTTGCGGCACCTGGTGACATTATCGAGCTGTTCGCGCTCTGTGATTCGATTTCCCGGATGACAACTGGCCGGTTCGATATAAGCATTGCACCCCTGGTCGAACTCTGGGGTTTTTACGAGCACGAATACCGGGATCCCGACAGTCTGCGCATCGCCCGGGTAAAAAATTACGTTAAATATCAAAATATCAAGATTAACGAGGATTCGATCTTTATCGATCCTGACATGGAAGTGGATCTTGGAGGAATCGCCCAGGGGTATGCAGCGGATCGGGTGGCGATGATCCTGCGCGCGAACAAGATCATTTCCGGTCTTGTAAATATCGGAGGCGAGATCGTCGCGATCGGCCGATCACCAGAAGACCGTCCCTGGCGCATCGGGATCAAACATCCCCGTAAGCAAGGTATCATAGAAACTATGGAGATTGAAGATATGGCCCTTTCAACGTCAGGCGATTATGAGAAATTCTTCACCGTCGATAACAAACGTCTCCCGCACATCATCGATCCGCTGACCGGTTATCCAGCGCAGCAATTCGTTTCTGTAACGATCCTCGATCCTTCCGCCTCATTTGCTGATGCGATCGCAACGGCGGTAGCAATCATGGGGTATGCCGAAGGCCTTATTTTCCTTGATTCGCTGAATATTCAAGGTATAATATACTATGAGAAAAATGGCGTGCTGCAAAGGATTGCGTACCCATGAACGTTGAAGCCCGTTATTACACAAAGAACAACGAACACGTCACATGCCACATTTGTCCTCACAACTGCACTATCCTGCCGGACAAAAAAGGCATTTGTCGGGGCCGTATGAACAAAAACGGCACACTTTATGCGATCAATTACGGCGAAACGACATCCATGGCGATCGATCCGATCGAAAAGAAACCTCTGTACCACTATTTTCCTGGACGATCGATCGTTTCCATCGCTCCGAACAACTGCAACATGCGGTGCCCGTTTTGCCAGAATTGGGAGATCTCCCAGGAACAGGTTAAGACACACTTTATTTCTCCGGAAACGCTTGTGAGCATGATGCAAAACCACGATTCATTCGGCATTGCATATACGTACACTGAACCTTTAATGTGGTATGAATATCTGCTCGATGCAGGTAATACAATCCACCAGGCAGGAGGCAAGAACGTCCTTGTCACGAACGGTGTAATAAACAGAGAACCGCTTGAGGAACTCCTGCCCTTTATCGATGCTATGAATATCGATTTAAAGACCATGGACCAGGAGGCTTATGCGAAAACCCTCGGAGGAGATTTGAATGCGGTAAAGCAGACCATCGAGATCGCCCGCTCACAATGCCATGTCGAGATCACAAATCTTCTGGTTACGGGGTTCAATGATAAAAAAAGGGATATGGACGCGCTTATTGATTATCTCGCAGCTGTAAGTAAAGACATTCCGGTTCACTTTTCCCGCTACTATCCGAATTACCGCTATGAACAGCCGCCGACATCGGAGAAAAGGCTTCAATACGCGTACCAATCAGCCAAAAACAAGGGTCTCTCCTACGTATACCTCGGTAACGTTCCTTCAGAAGAGGGTTCCAACACCTATTGTCCTAAGTGTAACAATCTTCTCATCGAACGAATGCATTACCAGGCACTTCTCACCGGGCTTAAAGGTAACACATGCAAGAAATGCGGCACGAAGATAAATATCATTACAGAATAAAGATATGGTCTGGGTTGGTGTTGTTGAAGTGTTGTTTCCCGGCATCCATGACTTTCAACCATATTTGATGTAGTAAGGGGGTTTGATGGCACGACGAAAGATCAGTAATATAATTCTCGGTGTGATCATTGGAGGGATCATTGGAGCAGCGCTGTCTTATTTGCTGTCAATGCCCTTTCCAAAAGGACCAGTGAAGAATTTCTTTTTCAGTGCACTTAAGGTCGGATTCGATACTATTCATGTCAACCTGGGATTCTTTGCTTTTTCTCTCGGTCTGAGTATTAACATCACGCTCTTAACCGTCATCTGCATTTTTATTACGATCTATCTGCTGTATAAACTTTAAGTGACATAAAAAGGAGGGTCTGGGAATGTACTTGCTTGGGAAACGCATTACGAATTTGCGAACCATGACAGTCACAAATCCTTATAATAAACAGGTCATTGACACCATCGGTCAAAGTGAGGAAAAAGATGTCCAGCGCGCGATCGATATTGCGCACAAAGGGTCCCGGGTGCTCAAAAGAATGCCGGCGGGCGATCGCGCTTCGATCCTTGAGGGCGCGGCACGCATTATAAAAGAAAAAGAGGACGACTTCGCGCGTACGATATGCCTGGAATCGGGTAAAACGATTTGCGAAGCACGCGGCGAAGTACGGCGTGCCATACAAACGATGAAACTGAGCGCGGTTGCCGCGCTGGAAATGACCGGGGAAACGGTCCGTTTTGATCTGGGCGGGAGTTCCACTAAAATGGGCTTTTACGAGCGGGTGCCCCTGGGCATTGTCTGTGCGATCACGCCCTTTAATTTCCCCCTCAACCTTTCCTGCCACAAAATCGGACCGGCTATCGCGGCCGGCAATGCGGTGATACATAAACCCGCATCAGTCACGCCCTTATCAGCCATCAAATTGGCAGAAGCCCTGATTGATGCCGGATTACCTTTGGAAGGCATCTCGGTCCTGGTTGGTCCAGGCAGTACGATCGGCATGGCCATGGTAAAGCATGAAGCGATAAGAAAGATCAGTTTTACCGGATCGCTCGATGTGGGACGGCTCATTACCAAAAACGCGGGGATGAAGCGGATCACCATGGAACTTGGTTCGAATTCAGCGATCATTGTGTTCAAGGATGCACCGCTTCCCTATGTTGCAAAGAAGGTCAAGATCGGCGGGTATGCGCTTGCCGGACAGGTGTGCATATCCGTACAGCGGGTGTATGTAGAACAAGAAATTGCTGATAAATTCCTCGGTGAATTATCGCTTGAAGTACGGGGAATAAAACTTGGCGATCCTCTCAAGGATGATACTGAAATGGGTCCGATGATAGATGAGGGAGCCCTGAATAAAGCAAGTGTTTTCTGTGATGATGCAAAGAAACATAAGGGAATATTGCTGCTTGGCGGTCGACCCGAAGGGAATTTCTTTTTACCAACGATCATTCACAACACGACTGAAGATGCGCTTGTAGTAAAAGAAGAGGCGTTCGCACCGATCGTTGTTGTAAATACATTCACTTCTATCGAAGAAGCGATCGATAAGGTCAACAATACTAAATATGGTCTGCAAGCGGGGATCTTCACCTCTGACATCTCCAAAGCCTTGCAAAGCGCACAAGCGATCGATGCCGGGGGGATTCTGATCAATGAATATCCAACCTTCCGGGTCGATAATATGCCCTACGGTGGGACAAAAGGCAGTGGTTTGGGACGGGAAGGTCCAAAATTCGCGATACGAGAAATGACCGAAGAAAAATTAATCGTGTTTGACCGGTTACCAACATAAGCAAACGATCCATTTACTAAAATATGGGTATTAATTAAAGGATATTGCTTTTGGTTTATGGTGCTTCAGCAGTATCTTTATTTTTACCCGTTTGCACGTGCTGAAGTTCCTCTTCAAGCTCAATGACGCGTTGCGCCAGTTTCTCTTTCTCCGCTTGCTTTTCCTTGGACCAAATACGGTTCAACATGCCGACCGCGATCACAAAGAGAATGATGCTCCATAACCAGGGTGCGAATGACGCGAAGACATCTAAGATGTAGAATAGAAACACCACAATACCAACAACAAAAACGATAAAAGCCCAGACCGCCATTATTGACCTCCCCTACACGTAATTATAGCAACGGTTGAAATTATGTCAAGATTCTTCTGCGTAAGAATACAAACGACCACTATACTGTCATCCGATTAAGCCCGGAATTTGATGAGGATTATATCGCCATCGTGTACAACATATTCTTTCCCTTCGATCTTTGTCATGCCTGCCTGCTGGGCTGCGGTAAAATCCTTTGCTTCGATAAAATCTTTGTACGGCAATACTTCGGCTTTAATAAAACCCTTTTCCATATCACTGTGTATCTTGCCTGCTGCTTCAAGAACGCTCGAGCCTTCTTTTAATAACCAGGCTCTCGTTTCATCGCCCTTGATCGTGTAGAACATGATCAAAGACAATGATCTGTAGCATTGGTCGATCAAACCACTAATTCCGGCGGTCTCGGCATGAATTTCTGCCCGTAGTTCCTGCTTTTCGCCTTCGCTCATATCGACGATGTCTTCTTCCATTTTTACGGATAGCCGATACCCTTCCATCTTTCCGGTGTACTCAGTGTTTTCATCAAGATTAAGAACTATTATCTCTTTTTTTGCCGTAATAAGAGGAGGATCGACACAAGAGCGATCTGGAGCCTTTCCCCGGGTAAGAGCCTCATGTATTTTTACCAAATATTGACATTCGTCCTGGCATTCGGCTTTCTTCTTGGTCTTCTCCATCCGCCGCTCAATGAGTTCAAGATCAGCAAGAAGTAGTTCGGTCCGCACGATATCGTAATCATGGTCCGGCCTAAGCTTCGCTTCGATATGCGGGATCTGGGGATCGTGAAAGCACCGCACAACATGAAGGACCACGTCAACATCGCGGATATGCGCCAAAAACGTGTTGCCGAGACCTTCGCCGCGGGAAGCGCCTTCTATCAAACCGGCGATATCAACGAACTCGATCTGTGCTCCGGTGATCTTCGGGGATCGTGTGATCTGCGCAATCATGTCCAATCTTTGATCGTAGATCGGTGCCATGCCGACATTGCGGTCGATCGTTGTAAAAGGAAAATTGGCGACGTGCGCATGGGCCGAAGTGAGTAGATTAAAGAGACTCGATTTACCTACATTGGGTAATCCGATGATGCCGACCTTCATTTTTCCTTCGGAAAAATCGATGGAGACGGATTATTGAAGATGGAAACCGCTTTTGTTTGAATGTAATCGGATGGGCTATTCGTTTTCACTGAGATTGACCGAATTAATAAAATTCTGTGCTTTCTGGAATCCCGCGGTAAAATAAATCGTGAGTCCTTCAACGGCTTTATCTATTGTCGCATCGAGGATCCTCTTTTCCCTGCGTTTGAACGCACCAAGAACATATTCTGCAAGATCCTCGCCTTGACGCCCGATCCCGATACGAAGACGCGGGAAGTCCTGGCTCGACATTTCTTCGATCACGGAACGCAGGCCATTATGTCCACCGTCGCTCCCGCGCAGTCGCAGACGCATGCGCCCCGGGGGAAGATTCACGTCGTCGCTGATGACCATGAAGTCATCCTGCGCCTTTTCCATGTAGCGTCTGACAACACTCCCGGATCGATTCATCCAGCATTGTGGTTTGACAAGGTGGACCGTTGTATGCGAAAACCCGACAACGGCGATCTGGTACCCCTGTTTCGTGCGAAAACGCTTTTTGTAATGGTGTGCGAACCGTTCGGCAACATGGAATCCGATATTGTGGCGGGTTAAGCGGTACGTCGACCCCGGGTTTCCAAGCCCGAAGATAATCATTTTGGACTCTGTTTTGTCTCGCCTTTTTTCGTTTCTTTAGTATCCTCTTTTGCTGACGGCACACCTTCTCCCTCTTCTTTTTCACCGCCTTCTTCAGATGGTACTCCTTCTTCACCCTCGGGCACCGCCACCGGTTTTACTTCTTCAACTATTGCCCGGGGTACGAGCACTGATACGACCGGCGTTTCTTCTCCATGTTCGAACTCAAGCCCTTCATGTTTTATGTCATAAAGGTGTATCGTCCTGCCGAGCTCGAGCCCGGATACATCAACATCGATGTGGGTGGGGATATCCGCTGGTAAACAGCGTACTTTGACTTCATGCAGACGCTGATCAAGGATCCCGCCCTCCTTGATACCAGGTGCCTCGCCGATGATGTGGATCGGAACCAATGCCTTGATCTTCTCTCCCTTATGTATGTGCTGAAAGTCAATATGCAGCAACTGATCGGTCGCAGGATTGTGTTGTATTGATTTGATAACACATAAGTATTCTGTATCCTCCACTTTAAGGTTCACGGTTATTGCCTGTTTTTGCATTATTTCCAGAACCTTTTTAAATTCCTTTTGTTCGATGCTTACGCGAATGGATTCCTCGCCGTGCCCGTAGATAACGGCTGGCAATAAACCGTTCTTTCTCATTCTGTTGATATCGCCTTTTGTCTGCCGAATATAGGTAGTAGCTTGTAGATCAACGATCATTCTTCAACCTCCTTAAATAACGAACTTATCGATTCTGCGCGATGAATGCACATGATACCTTTCCCCAGTAATTTCGCGACGGATAATACCTTTATTTTCCCGTTCGTTTTATTTTTAGCCAGCGGTATAGTATCCGTGACAATAAGCTCTTTGATGCATGATTTCTGGACCCTCGCAAGCGCATTTCCGGAAAGCAGGGGGTGTACAACGCATGCAAAAACTCCTTTGGCACCGTTTTCTATGATCGCCTGTGCAGCATCGACCATGGTTCCTCCGGTATCGAGCATGTCATCATAGATAAGCGCGGTTTTTCCTTTAACATCACCAATAACGTTGATAACGCTTGATTGGTTCGGACCGGTTCGTCTCTTCTCCACGATCGCCACTGGTAGATCTGGACTCAACCGCCGCGCAAATCCGCGTACCCGATTCGCGCGTCCAAGGTCCGGCGAAATCACGATGAAATCCTTGAGAGAGCGCTTGTGATAGTACTCAGTAAAGATCGGGACGGCGTATAAATGATCCACCGGGATATCGAAGAATCCCTGGATCTGTTCCGCGTGCAGTTCCATGGTAAGGATCCGATTGGCCCCGCTCGTTGCCAGAAGGTTCGCAATCAGTTTCGCGGATATCGGAACTCTCGGTTCATCTTTCCGGTCTTGCCGGGCATACCCGAAATAAGGGATCACTGCGGTCACTCGTGCGGCGGATGCGCGTTTTGCCGCATCAAGGAATAAAAGTAGTTCTAAAATGTTCTCGGCGGGCGAATGCGTTGACTGGACAATAAAAACGTCGGTTCCACGGACATTCTCCTCGATCTTCACCTTTAATTCACCATCCGCGAATTTCCGGGTCGCCGATTTACTGAGTGGCACATTGATATGTGTAGCGATCGATTGTGCGAGCACTTCACTCGCGGCCCCTGCAAATAACTTTATATCTTGCTCCATTGAACCCCCTAACAGATGGTTATTAGAAGACACGGTTGGATGCTGGATGTCGTCATGGCATTATTTCCCCGCATCCCAACCTAAACCCAACTTCAATTCTCTTACCCCGTGCTCCGTTTCTCCCCTTGTCCAAGTCTCCCAGGCTCCTTGGCTTAAACCTGGGGCGGGAGGATTCGAACCCCCACGACAGGCTCCAAAAGCCTGTGTCCTGCCCTTAGACGACGCCCCATTTGATAATTCGCGATTTGATATTAGTCACCAATCCCTGATTATTTACTACACCGTGTGCACTTCAAAGTATTGAGCGCCGATTCCGTTAAAATACTCGATTATCTTCTTCTTGTTCCGGTCATCGAGCAACGTATAGAGGCAGGATCCGCTCCCGGAAAGAGAGGTAAAGAAAGCCCCTGCCATCAACATATTCGTTTTAATATCAAGAAGATCGGGATGGTGTTGAAAAACCACTCGTTCAAAATCGTTTCTTAATTTAAAGTCCACCTGTATCCGCTTCTTGCTCTTCTGTTTCGGATCCGGGTCAACTATATCCACTTCTGGTGTTGGTGTCAATGAGATCTTATCATATTCCTGGTACGCCCATGCGGTTGAAATAGAATACCCGGGGTAGTAAACAACCAGGTGCATTTTAGGCATGGAAAAAAAAGTCAGCTTCTCACCGATCCCGCGTGCATACGCTGCACCACCTTTGATGAAAAAGGGAATATCCGCGCCTAAATGAACGCCTAATTCCATAAGTTTTTCATCATCAAGACCACAATTATGAAGTTTATTTATCCCTTTAAGAACAGCCGCAGCATCCGAAGAACCGCCTCCTAAACCGCCTCCGATCGGGATGTTTTTTGTCAAAACAATCCGGACTCCCGGCTTAACAGAACAGTGCTCTTTGATCAATGCCGCGGCCTTATAGCATAAATTCTCCTGTTCCGGGATATCCACGCCCGGCGCTTCTATCATGATCCCTGAAGGGAAGGTCTCAATTTCGATGGTATCAGCAAGATTAATGGTGGACAGCGTGGTTTCAATCGTATGGTATCCATCTGTTCTTTTACCCAGGATCTTCAGTCCGATATTCACTTTTGCATAGGCTTTGACCGTGATCATTGTATCACCTCGATTTTAACCCGTGTCACGCCCGAGGGGATCAGATCGATCTTCTGCGCCGCTGCGAAAGAAAGATCGATAATGCGTCCGGAAACGAATGGCCCGCGGTCATTGACGCGCACAATAACCGTTTTTTTATTAGTTAAGTTCGTCACCTTTACTTTCGTGTTAAACGGTAGTGTTTTATGAGCACAGGTTAATTGGTGCATATCATAATTCTCGCCCGAGGCGGTCTTTCGCCCGTGAAACTCCCCGGCATAGTAAGATGCTTCCCCGTATTGCACCTGAGAAAATCCAGATCCGCCTCCCAAACAACAACACGAGGAACAGTCTACGCAGAATAACGACAGTAAAAATAAAATAAGAATCATCGCTCAATTATACTGTAAAACGTACTTCTGTCAACAAAGAGCGGCTGCGTTACTCGTGTCTATTGAAAAATATTTTCAAGAGATCACCTTTTTTTGAAAAATACGGTGTTTTTGTTTATATATGACGCCTGATTGTCCGGATAATATCCCGGGGATTGATTTTTCGTCTTTCCCCTTTCGGGAATGTACTATTGAAACTGTCTTTGGCCAATATTCCTTCGTTTAATATTCACTGATCGATGACCGTGTCCCGCGCGACAAAAAACAATGTGTCATTACTCGTGCGCACAATCAGATATTTCACCTTTAATGGGGTGATCGTGTAATAGCATGCGTTTCGATTTTTTTTGTGTTAATACAAATTTTTTTCTGGATGCAATTTTTGTGCCAAGAACATTGTTATAAAAAACCAATTACCCTTGACTTTTCCATTTTTTTGAATACACTTTACACCTGTTTATGCTGTGTATTCACAAAAACTGTGTTCATCAAAAAAATGTTTTCATATTTCAGGGGGTTGGATTCAAAAACATGTGGATAAGTATGTGGATTCCTGTGGATAAATAAAACATGCCTGAGGAAGCCAAAATAACGTGGGGGAATATCCTCGATTATATTAAAGAACGGATCAACGTTCAATCGTTCAACACGTGGTTCGGCAGTAGTCAGGGAGTGGAATTAAAAGGTGATGTGTTACTCGTTGAATTCCCCAATGGCTTTTTTATCGATTGGATCCAGGAACATTATTATACGGTTCTTGAGGAAGCTGTTCAGCACATGAATGGGAATAAACTCCGGCTGGCGTTCAAAGCATTGAAACAGGAAGGCGACCGCCCCCGACGCAAGAAAAAGAGAATAATACTATCTCACGATGGAACGCGGCTGCAAGAACGTTTTTCTTTTGAGAGTTTTGTGGTTGGTAAAAACAACGAGTTTGCTCATGCTGCAGCCCTGGCAGTTGCTGAAGCTCCAGGGGAAGCATATAATCCCCTCTTTTTATACGGCGGAGTGGGCCTTGGCAAAACCCATCTCATGCAAGCGATCGGGAATTTCATCTACCGCCAGTATAAAAATTTGCGTGTTTACTATACGCCCGCCGAGAACATTATGACCGAACTTATCGACGCTATTCAGAAGAACCAACAAATGGAATTCAAGCGTAAGTATCGAACCAAAGAAGTTCTG
The DNA here is from genome assembly GCA_016936155.1 of Caldifarciminota bacterium. Classification (GTDB taxonomy): domain Bacteria; phylum Hydrothermota; class Tepidihabitantia; order SM23-42; family SM23-42; genus JAFGPO01. Next base: position 855 of record JAFGPO010000024.1, on the reverse strand, counting down.
CTCATCGACGACATACAGTTTCTCTATGGAAAGGAGCGGCTGCAGGAAGAAATTTTTCATACGTTCAATTTTCTTTATTCTCAAGGGAAACAGGTCGTAATTACATCGGATCGTCCGCCCAAAGAGATTCTTACCCTGGAGGAAAGACTGAGATCCCGTTTTCAGGGCGGGCTTGTCGTAGATCTCCAGATCCCGGATCTCGAAACCCGGATCGCAATTCTTCATAAAAAGGCGGAAGCCGAGAATGTTTCGATCCCGTCCAATGTTGCTTACTACATCGCATCACGGGTCAAGTCCAATATCCGCGAACTTGAAGGATGTTTGATCCGCTTGCTTGCGCTTGCTTCGCTTTCCGGACAGGATGTCACCGAGCAGTTAGCCGATGAGATTTTGAAAGATTTGATCGGTAAAGGAAGCAAGATCACGAAACAAATGATCTTGCGTAATGTTATTGATGAGTTCGGTTTTTCTGAGGCCGAACTAAAAGGGAAAAAGAGAACACAGAAACTCGCGCTTGCGCGTCAGACATCGATGTATCTCCTAAGAACGCACCTCAGTCTTTCGCTTGCCGAAATTGGTGATTTTTTTGGTGGAAAGGATCATTCCACGGTCATTCACGCCATCGACAAAATAGAACATCTTAAAAAAACCGATCTGGAATATTTCCAGCGCTTTGAGCGGATAACCAGCAAGATAACCAGTTGATACTATGTGGAAATCATATATTTTTTCTTTTTTACGAAAGTTATCCAAGTAAATCCACATGAAGATACACATTAAGCAACCGGATTATACTCGAAATTCGCTAATAAATACGGATATCAACATTTCCACACCACAACAACAACAATATTT
>JAFGPO010000023.1 GCA_016936155.1 Caldifarciminota bacterium | reverse complement strand
TTAACTCATAAGGCCCCATCGTCTAGCGGATAGGACATCACTCTTTCAAGGTGGAGACACGGGTTCGATTCCCGTTGGGGCCGGAATAATATATAACAAAGGAGGTAGTATGAAAAAACTTTTCTTAGTGCTGTGTGTTGTACCGTTCCTTGTGTCAGCACAGGAAATAGGTCTGTATGGCGGTCGCGGGATGTTCAAGATCCAGTATGCCCGACCCCATGACATGGGAGTGCTTTCATTCCATATCGGTGCCCTTGAAAGGTACCAGGAGATCGAATCCTATCAGGGAGGCCGCACCGTCACTGACCGGCGCCACTTCTTTGATCTGACCACCGGCCTTTCCTATTCAGTCATCGACTACATTGATATGCGCGCGAACATTAATCCCTTCATGAAATGGTTCGAAATGGCCAACTATCCGCTCGATCGCGGCGATCCAGATCCAGTCATCGGGTTTGGATCGATCCTGCTCGGAATGAAGGTCGGGTATCCGTTCATCGTTGAGGAGATGACACCGCTCTACTATGCAGTCGGCGTTGACGGCTACGTGGATTTTGGACCGGGATTATCTGAAGAGTGGTTCAATAATGCCCTGGAACAGGATCGTCGTTTCTATGCTGACTCGTTCCCCGAAGCATACCCGGCAGGCGGAATACCGTATGCACCGAATTTTCCGCCCTACATTCCCCATGAAGCGGATATCTGCGTGACCGGTTTGTTTGATTTCCGGATCGGTCCGTTCGCGGCCCATCTCAATGGCGGATACCTGGTCACTGGATTGGATGAGCGCCCCTTATATGTACCGGTGTCCGATTTCATAGAACGACCCAACTATGTCCCGCACGGACTCGGCGTGGAACTCATACCATCCAAAGATTTTGTGATCCTTTTTGAAACATACGGTATGTTCGATATGGATGCGCGTGAGGAATCGCTGTGGGTAACGCCCGGACTTCGGATCGGTACGCAGCGCGTGAGTTTTGATATGGGGTGTGAACTGGGCATCGTCAATCCAACGTCTGAGGACTTCTGGTTCAAAGCATTCCTTAACCTGTCAGCGGGCGCTGACCTCGTGAAAAAAGTCACAATCCACATCCCGATCGCTAAGGTCACGGGACGGGTGTATGACGCGAACAGCGGCGAACCGATACAGGCTGCGATCAGCTTCCCTGGATCGGATAAGGAAGCGATCCAGACCGCACCTGACGGCACGTACGAAGTATCGTTCTCACCGGGGAGCTTCCGCTTCCATGTTGAAGCGACTAACTATTTATGGAAGGAAAAAGCGGTCGTCTTAAAGGACGGGGACCAGGTGGTGCTCGATTTCAATTTAAACACCAAACCTGAGTCGAAGATCCTCGGCAAAATCTACGATTCCGAGACCAAGGAACCGCTCGTCGCCCAGATCACCTTCCCGCAAACCACGATCGCGCCTTTCAGTTCAGGCACGGACGGCATGTACGATATAATCGTGGATCCAGGCACGTACCGCATCCATGTCGAGGCAACGAATTACCAGTTCAATGAGAAAGTTGTTACGGTCAACAAGGACGAGACCAAGGTCGTTGATATCGCACTCGCCAAGATCGGTGTTGCCCAGGCCACGCTGACCGGTAAGATTTCGGAAGTCGAGTCGGGTAAACCATTACAGGCGCAGGTGAAGTTCGTTGACACGGAATACCCCGCAGCAACAACCGATCCGGCAACCGGTATCTATAAGATCACGGTAAAACCTGGTACCTATTCGGTCCTGGTCGAAGCTCCGGACTATGTGTCGGAGAGTGCTCCGATCGTTCTTGCCAAGGATGAAACTAAGATCCAGAACTTCCAGCTCAAGCCCATTCCTAAGGTCGGCGAGAAGATCGTGCTCAAAGGTATCTACTTTGACTTCAACTCCGCGGTCATCAAGCCTGAATCCTACCCGGTGCTCGACGATGCGGCGAAGGTGCTTACGGCAAAACCAAAGATGAGAGTGGAGATCGGTGGCCACACCGACAGTGTCGGTTCTGATTCGTACAATCAGAAACTGTCGTATCAGCGCGCGAACGCGGTACGTGACTATCTTATCCGTTATCATAATATCACCCCTGACCGCCTCATTGCAGTGGGCTATGGTGAAACACAACCGATCGCGGACAATCGTACGACCGCTGGCAGGGACCTGAATCGGCGCATCGAGTTCAAGATCCTTTCCTGGGAATAAGCGATCAGAAAATAATAAGGGGGCACACCGTGCCCCCTTTTTTGTTACGCTGCGCACTACTTCATATATTGGTGTCCGCTATCTCATGCTCGATCTTATCCAGAAACCGCAGGTTGCCCACTTTTTCGAAAATATGATTCGCTTCAAGGAACATCTTTAGCGCGGTCTTGTATTTTCCTTCCTGTTTATAGGCAACCCCCTGCAAATAGAAAACCTCGCCAGACAGACGATTGTTCGCAAAGGAACTCAACGCTTCCTGGGCCTTTTTATACTGCGCCTGGGCGCGGGTAAACTTTTTTTGACACACCAGGACCTTGCCCCGGTACATGTAACTGTGTACCTTATACACAACCGTGTGTTCTTTACGTAATTGCCGTGCAATTTTATCGACCATGGCGGCAGCTTTGGTGATCTGATTGCCCAGGAGGAGATATTCTATCTCCTCTTCCATGCAGTCGATCACCAGATACCGTGCGTTCAGTTTCTTGACCGCTTTTAAGGCGCGCTCAAGATATCGCTTTCCGATCTTCGTTTTCCCCTGCTCCCGGTAATACTCGCTGAGACTGATTTTGCTGAAGATGATCCCTTCGGGGAAATTCATTTCTTTTGATATCTTAAACGACTGACGATAGTTAAAAAGTGCCTCATCGAGCATGAAACGGTTGAATTCAATGGCACCAAGGTTATTGTGAAGGTAGACCACGGTCCTTTTGGCCCCGATGAGTTTTGCCTGTTTTAATGCTTTGACATAATATTCCTCGGCTTTAACAAGATCGTAATTCGCATACAGTACCCCGAGGTTGTTATAGATGAGTAATATACCCTGCTGGTAGCCGATCTCTTCACATAAACGGAGCGCCTGATTATTGCACTTCTCGCACATACGCACATTGAACCGGTTCTGGTAACTGATCGCAAGATCGAGGTAACACGCCGCGATCCGCCGCTTGTCGCCGATAGACTGGCGGATCTTCAATGCCTTCTTGATGTAATCCTCAGCATCATCAAGATTGCCCAGACGCAGGTACACGACGCCCATGACCGTATAAGTATCGCTCAGAACGACTTTGCTTAAGTACTCTTTCTTCTTAAGGATCTCCTTACACTCACTAAGCGCCTGATTGTATTCGGCCAAACGCGTATGGAGCCAGGCGACGTCGGAGAGGAATTTATACATCGCATCAGCACCCTGTGTAAGCTTCAACCCGATTTGATAATACTTGAAACTCTGTTTGTAGTCTCCGGTCTCTTCGTATACCTTACCCAGGCGCTCGAATACTTTATATGAATTCGGATTGATCTTCAAACACACGTTTAAAAGCTCGATCGCTTTTGTATAATTCGCCGTGAGTGCGTGTATCTCAGCGAGTGCGAATTTAGTCTCGAATATCTCCTCAATGCTATCCTCGTACCGGAGCGCATTCTCAAAGAACCGTATCGCAAGGCTGTGCGCGTAATTATCTTTGGCTTTCATTGCGGCTTTTTTGCAGTAATAGAGCGCTTTATACGGCTCGTTGGCAATGCTGAAGTGGTGCGCGAGCTGTTCGTAAAAATTAGGGATCGTATTCCGGTATATGCTCTCGATGGCTTCTCCGATGGTCTTATGATACTGCATGATGAAACCCCGAGATATTTTGTTATATACTATCTGCCGGACGATATCTTCCGAGAAAAAAAACCTTTCGCTCGTACGCTCCTTTATCAATCCCAAACGCGTGAGTTCGTCAAGCGCATCCATGATCTGACCAACATTTCTCTTCCCGGCCATAGCGATGACATCCGCAGTGAATTCTTGCCCGTAGACCGCCGCGATCTCCAGGTAGTGTTTGATCTCGGGATCGAGGAACGTAAGTTTGCGCCGTATCGTCTCTTCAATCGACCTCGGGACGGTGACATCGATCTTGCGGGCAAAACCCCATTCCCGGCCATTCCAATAAAGCTTCCCTTGTTGTGTAAGCTCGCGCAATATCTCCTCGATGTAAAAAGGATTCCCTCCGCTCTGCTGGTAAATATATCGCATCGCACCCTGGGGGATCTTGCCGGTAATCGCCTTTAATAAATCATGCGTCTGTGCTTCGCTGAGCGGCGCGAGCACTATCTGCGTATACAGCTTTTCTCTGGACCATACTCCCATGAAATCCGCAACCGGGGCGTTCTTTATCTCTTCACTTCGGTACGTACCAAAAATTTTGATCGTAGGGTGGATGCTGCGGATGAGGAAATCGAACAACTCACAACTCGGCCGGTCGAGCCAATGCAAATCATCGATAAGAAGGAGTATTAATGTCTGGGCATGGACATCAGCAAAATTATTGAAAAACGCCGCGACCGATTGGAATAACCGGTATTTATCAAGACCTGGTTCCGGACCCACTTTGACCATGGATTCTGCAGGAAAAACTTTGGCCAACTCGACTTGTTGGGACTCCTGCATTTGCTGAAAGAGCCGCTGCACCGTACCGTATTGAGTGGCGATCAGCTCGCTGAACAGATTCTTGAATGGATGGTACGGAACATCGGCAAGCGCGGCATAGGCATTGCCCCGTAGCAAGTGACTGCGCATGAGCCGCTTCTTTACTTCGAAAACAAGGCGGGTCTTCCCGACACCGGCTTCACCCGCAATGAAAGATGCCGGGTAATTTTTCAGTTGTCCCAGACACCTGTTAGCTTCGTCATCCCGACCAATCGTAACCGTACACGGAATTTCGAGCTTTTTATGAATCTGCTCCTTGGATCCGATCCGGTTCTTCCCCTGTTTTTTGGCCTGGTACATGAGATTATCAGCCTGGCGGATCAGATCATCTGAGGTCTTGCCGTCATCCGGGCATACCGCATATCCGATACTGCAATGGACCTTATGGCTGTTAATTTCGGTTACATTGATGCTGTCAATGATCCGCTGGGCGAGTTCGAACGCTCCCTTCTCGTGCGTGCTGGGCATGAGGATAATGAATTCATCTCCGCCATAGCGGATAAGGTTATCCACTTCTCGAATACTCTGTTTTAAGAACGCAGCAAACTGCACAAGGACCTTGTCGCCCTCAAGGTGACCGAAGTTATTATTGATATTCCGGAAATCGTCGAGATCGAGCAGGATCAGCGCGAATTTCGTGCCGAAACGCGAGGCGCGTTTGGTCTCGTTATCGATCCAGTTATGGAGGAAACGCCGGTTGTATGAGCCGGTAAGTTCATCAAAATACAGTTCTTTCATGGGTACCTTACATTATACCGCACTCAATTGACAAGTCAATTGATAAAATACGTCAGGATCGTTGAGCTCGTTGATTACGTTAATTTCGTCTTGGAAATTAGGTAACTGAGTAATTGGGTAATTAACTGATAAGACAATTTAAGTCATTACAAGTCAGAAATATAAGACATACGAAGGCTACAAGAGGGCGCAGAAATGGCTTCATGGGATAGGAGAAGGCAAAAAAGGACTTTTTAAGACGACGAGAAAACTTGACATGGCATAGAAGGTAATAAAGGCTGAAGATGGGTTTTAAAGCTAAATTCGCCTTAGGCTCTATGCTTTTTCACCGCTCGAAAAGTCATAACCGCTCGCGCAGCGAGCCTTCACCGACCGAAGATCCTTACCCGCGATGCTGTTTCGCCATCACTCATATCTTAGCGCTTCAATCGGGTTCAATGATGCCGCTTTACGCGCCGGGTAGATGCCGAAAAAGATGCCTACGGAAGCCGAGAATCCGAAACCGAGCAAGATCATCCACAAGGAGACCGCAGCCTTGAGCGGCGAGACCGCGGATATGAGTGCCGCTAGCAACATACCCAGCATGATTCCGATAATGCCGCCGACGAGTGCCAGGACAATGGATTCAATAAGAAACTGGGTGAGTATATAGTGATCCGATGCACCCACTGCCTTGCGAATACCGATCTCCCTGGTCCTTTCTGCGACTGAGACGAGCATGATATTCATAATCCCGATGCCGCCGACCACGAGCGAGATCGCGGCGATCGCCACGATCGCGATAAATCCGACCTTAGTGATGTTCTGGTACAGCTCCATGAGTATCTGCTGGGTATTCAATTCAAAATCATCGTCTTCATCGAACCCGAGCCCGTGCCGGCGCCGCATGAGTTCCCGGATATCGTCGGTGACCTGCTCGATATTCTGCCCTGACTTTGGCTTAATGTCGATCGAATACCCGCCGTACACCCGCGAAAAGATCGAACTCGTATTCCGGGGAAAGTACTTTTCAAACACCGTATAGGGGATCAAGATAAAATTATCCAGGCTGTTCCCGAGGAATGATCCCTTTTCTTTGAACACACCGATGATCTTGATGCGGTGCCCGTTCAAATAGAGATCCTTGCCGATTGGCGACTCATTCGGGAACAACTGCGCGGTGATATAGGAACCAATGATCCCAACTGCGCGCCGGTGTAGTACGTCGTCCCGGCTTAGATCGCGCCCGCTCTCGATCACATGGTTGTTCACCCAGGCATAGTGCTCATCCGATCCAGTGATCGATGGGCTGTTCACCTCTTTATCCTTGTATTTCAGTTGGGATAGACGCTGAGATATCTCAGGGATAGCGATTTCAACAGACGGGAGTTTCGTGATCGCTTCAGCATCATCCGGGAAAAGGTCAGGACGGTCAGCGAGCTTGTCAAGATCCCGCTCTCCAGTTGAAACCCAGGTGAATTTCTGTAAATAAATAAGATCCGATCCGATCGACTGGATCTGCTCGGCGACGCTCCTATTCAATCCTTCGATCAAAGACAGGATCGCGATCACGGTCGTGACCCCGATAATAATACCCAGCGTCGTGAGGAAGGACCGCATCTTATGGGTCCGAAAAGTCTGGAATGATAGAAACAGCCGGGAGAGGAGTTCAGTCATGGACGATCGTCCCGTCTTTCAACTGAACAATCTGCTTCGCGTGATCGGCGATCGTAACATCATGGGTCACCATGACCACGGTATTCCCCTCTTCGACAAGGCGGTCAAAGAGCTCCATGATCTCGGTTCCGGTCCTGGAATCAAGATTGCCGGTCGGCTCATCCGCAAAAATGACTTTCGGATCATTGACGAGCGCGCGTGCGATCGCGACCCGCTGACATTCACCCCCGGACATTTCATTGGGGCGGTGGTACATGCGGTCAGCCAAACCGACCTTATCCAGGATAGCGCGCGAGCGCTCCACGCGTTCATTCTTTTTAATATTACTGTAGATCAACGGGAGCGCGACGTTATCCAGAGCGGTCAAACGGGGAAGAAGACTGAAACTCTGGAACACGAAGCCGAAGAATCTATTACGGACCTGCGCAAGTTCCTGATCAGTGTATTTAGATACGAGTTTATCTTCGAGGAAATACTCGCCTTTTGTAGGCGTGTCCAGACAACTGAGGATGTGGACGAGCGTTGATTTTCCGGATCCAGAAGCACCCATGATCGATATGTAATCATTGACAACGATATCCACGGACACGCCCTTGAGCGCCTCGACTGCGACCTTACCCCGCCAGTAAGTCTTGTGAATGTCAATCGCCCGGCAAATGGTCACGCTTGATCCCATCAGGTGCGCTTTTTTATCGCTTTTTTCAGTTGCCGCATCTGGGAGGCGGCCTTTTCAGCGGTTGAATCGGGTTCCTCGATCACGCATTTCACCTGCTGGCCGTCTTTGAGCGTGGAGAGAATACGGTACGGACCAATGATGACGGTATCGCCATCCTCGATGCCGGACAGGATCTCAATCTCGTTGTCGCTCGACACCCCGGTCTCCACTTCCACTAGCTGCGCCTTACTTTCAGAGACCCGGTAGACGCTTTCAACGGTTTTATCGTCGATCCTGCGCTTGCCAGACGCCTGTATAGGAATGACCAGAACATCGTTCTTTTCGTTCGTGATGATATCGGTCTTGACGTTCATGCCTGGTCGCAACAGGGGAGAGAAATCCTTTAGTTCGATCTCTACTTCAAAATCCGTGACTTTCTCGGTTGACAGCTGACTCGTGATCGGCATGAGCCCGACCTTGGTCACGGATCCGGAGAATGACGTGTCTGGCAGCGCATCCGCGATCACCTTCACTTTCTGGCCTGTCTTGACCACCGGGACATCCGTTTCATCGATAGTCACGACCGCGATCATCGTGGACATATCCGCGATCGTCATGAGCACGGTCCCCTGGTAGTTCATTGTTCCCATGACTGCGGTCTCCCCTTCTTCAACATTGATCTTCATGATCTTACCCTGGATCGGCGCGTAGATCCTGGTTTTTATGTATGCATCGAGCGCCTGCTCATACTGCGCCTTTGCCGCTTCATAGCTCAATTCAATCTTTTCGAAACTCTCCCGGGAGATCAATTCTTTTTCGAATAATTGCCGCGCCCGGTCAAGATCCTGTCCAGCCTGCTGCATTTGTGCATAGGCGAGCGAACGGTTCGCCTCGACTCTCACGTTGTCAAGTTCGATCAAAAGATCGCCTTTTTTGACATTGTCGCCCTCTTTGAACCGAACCCGCTTGATCCGAGCAATGGTTTCAGCGGAAATATCAACCTGGGACTGGGCACGCAACTCCCCGGACGCGGTCACCGTCGATACGATCTCACCATGACGGGCGATGACCACGTCGACCTCAGCGCCGCCCTTTTGTTGGGTCAACGTTACAACGATAATGACGATCACAAAGATACAACCGCCTATGACAAAGATCCATTTTTTCATTATTACTCCTTCACCTGCGACAGCGATGCCAGAAGGTACGAAAGGGTAGCTCGCTGAACATGGAAATCACTCAATGCGGACGTATAGGAAACATGCGCTTCGTACAGGTCTTTTTCCGATGAAACGTAGTCCAGGAATGATATCAGACCCAGTGTATACTGCTCCTTGGCGATCGAAGCAGCCTCGGTCGCCGCATCGAGGCTCTTGTCGGATAACTGCACTTTCTCGAATGCTTCGAGCAGGGATGCATACGTGGTGCGCAACGTTTTCTGGGTTTCGTACATGATCCGCTGCTCCGCGTAGGTCTGTTTTTTGAACTCCTTGCGCGCTTTCCAGTTCCGGAATAATAACGTCTTCAATTCGAATATCGGGATAGAAACACTTATTCCGTAATTGGTCGACGTATTGTCCTCCATATACTGGAAATCAAAGACCAGGGAATCACTGTTATATGTATACCCGTAAAAAAAGGAAATGCGGGGTAATAATGCAAGGTAGGACGCGACTACATCATAATAGGCAGCCGACCTGGTCTGCTGCGCCATCCGGACCGCATAGTTAACCTGGCTCAGCACCGCGGTGAGCGAATCCAGAGACGGAAATGACATGCTGTCCGGAAAAGACAAGGAATCGACCGGATAAATGTCGTGCGTGCTGCCGATCATGGCTTTCAGATCCTCGTTCGCCGTCACCATGAGCTTACGCGCCTGGGCAAGATCGCTCTGTGCCCGGAGCAGGAATACTTCGCCCTGAAGCTTCTCAAGCCGGGATGCCGCACCGAGCTCGTATTTCGCCTGTATGAGTTTCAGGTTCTCCTGGGCACGCTTGATCGCAATTTCGGATGATGTCAGCAACTCGTATGCGTTGATAAGATTATAGTACCCGGTCTTAAGACGCAGGAGCAGCTGGGCGATCTCAGCTTCGTGCTGCAGCCTGGTGCCGGTAAGGGTTTTGCGGGCGATCAATGCCGAACTGATGATATCGAGATCAAGGAGCGGCTGGTTCAAAGCCAGCGTACCAGTATAGGTTTCGTTCGTAATGTCGTGATATGTGCTGTGCGTGTATGTGGCGGTCGATGAGAACGTAGGGAGGAGGTTGCTTAATGCCTGGTAATAGGATATACGGGCTTTATCAAGCGAAAGTTTTGATTCGTAATACACGGGGCTGCGCGCAAGCGCGCTGTCAATGACCTGATCGAGTGAAAGAGAATCGATTGGCAGTTGCGCGATCAGGAAGAAAACGATCATCTAATCTCTGCCCGGTTATCGGCCGCCGCCGAGTGCCTGAAGGCCGATCCCGATGAAGATCGACACAAACCAGATCGCGAATACGAGAGTGTACGCGTTCGCTCTTTTTATGCTGTTGGTGCACGATATGCCGAGGGCGACGAGCACCATTTCCCAGAGAACGAATAGATCGAACGCACCCAAAAATCCATAGAAAAACGATGTCCGGTCCATGTTCTGCACAAAAACCGCAAGTGATGTCGCGACGAACGGCGATCTGGTGATACCCATAAGGATCAACCGAAGGATCGAACCCGGTATCATGACCAGCGCGGAATAGCTTACGACTGCGAACACCTGTTTGAATCCGTTTGCACCACCGAACAGCGGGATGAAAAGGTTGAGAATGAGGGCGAACAGCACAAGCCGGACCGCAAAGAAAATCGCGCCCACGATACTTCCTGCGACAATCGGGATAGGCCCTTTCGCGACCTGCATGGCCTGTTCGATCTGTTCATCAGTCATGCCGCGATCGCGCATTATTTCTTCCTGACGTGTCAGCGCCTCCGGGCTGTTGCGTGTGATCGTAACGGTTATGGCAGCGGTCAATGCGACCCAGACCAGGATGATCACGAACGGCAAGGTCCATTTGGGGTTTTCTCTCATTCTGTCGAATATTCTGGTCGGCGACCAGAATATATTAATAAACGTATCCATTTCAACTCCTTATCACAGGGATCCCTGCAAAAACCTGCAATACACAAACTGTGGATAAAACACGTCTCTTTATAATACTATACGCACTTCAACAGAAAAAGTTTCATTTCCGCTTCCTGATGAAACCTTTCTCGCAGGCAGGGACCACGTACACTACTGCATAGTGTACACATTTACGCAAAAAAAGCAATCTACAATTAATACAAATATTTTATGATTCGGCGCGTTGTACCCGGCGCATTTTTCATATTACACCTTGACAATTATTAAATTATCTTTATAATAGTGTGTTTTAAATTTGTACAACACTATGCGCGGTGCAAGGAACGATATGAAAGTAAGCAGTAATTCGCAGTTGTGGTGAGGAGGTAGAATGAAGAAGGTGCTCATTTTTGGGAAGCCCACCTGTCCCGTGTGCAAGGATGCTCACAAAAAGGTGAAATATTT
>JAFGPO010000022.1 GCA_016936155.1 Caldifarciminota bacterium | reverse complement strand
ACCTTCCAGCACATCTGCGCTTCCGCACGTGCTCGATACTGACCGGTTACCGTGTTTGGCGACGCCGCAGCCCGAACCGGCGGCAACGAGCGCGGATACGGTGGAAATATTGAAGGTGTGGAGCTGGTCCCCGCCGGTACCGCAGGTATCGATGATATCCTTGCGCTTGCATATGACCGGCGTGGCGACTTCCCTCATCGCCTGAACGAATCCAATGATCTCATCGATTGTCTCTCCTTTCATGCGCAGGGCAATGAGGAAAGCGCTTATCTGAGCCGGGGTCGCATTCCCGGTCATTATATCCGACGCGACCTGGTATGCCTGTTCCCGGCTCAGGTCCTTATGCCCGATACAATGTTGAATCGCTTCCTTACACTTCATTGTCTGCTCTGTTTGGTTTGGGCGGCGTCTCCCGGTCACCAAAACAAGAATACTGTCCTGTATGACACGCCACACCATCCTGATGTACGATCGCAAGGATCGCATCCCGGTCACAGTCGGCCCGTAGTCTGATAAGGTGTTGTGTGTTGCCGGACGTAGCTCCCTTGTTCCACAGGGTTGTACGGGACCTGGAAAAGTACCACATGGTTCTCGTTTGGAATGTCCGGGCCAGTGATTCCCGGCTGCTGTATGCGAGCATGAGCACCTGACCTCTATCGTCCTGGGCGATCGTCGGCAGAAGTTCGGTCTTCCAGTTGAGAGCCGCAATGAATCCCGCGCCGAGATCGATCGTGCCACTGTACAGCGCCATACCGAGTTGCACATCCACGCCAAGCCGCGCACAGTTCGTGATCTCCTCGAGGGTGTGAATGCCGCCGGCAAGGGTTATCCGGTTCGTGGTGCGCTCCTTGATCTGCTTGACCATTGGAATATCCGTGCCCCTCATCAATCCTTCACGCTCCACGCAGGTGAACAGGAATTCGCCACAATAGGGTTCAAGGTCTTTTACGCTGTCCACGGCGGCGAGTCCGGTCCTGTGTGTCCAGGCATGCGTGACGATCTCGCCATTAACCGCATCAATGGCAACAATCACCCGTTCGCGTCCGATCGCCTGACTCAGGTCGGAGAGGAACGTTGTGTTGATCCGGTCGTTTACGAATGCCTGCGAGCCGATGATCACCCGGTGTGCTCCCAGATCGATCATGCCCTTCGCCTTTTCGATCGTCCGGACACCGCCTCCCACCCGGCAGGTCCCGTACCTTACAATACGCTGTATCAGATCGGCATTGTCGCCTTTGCCCCGCGCTCCATCAAGGTCGATGACGGCAATCTCGCCATACAGGTCGAATGCGCGTGCAATAGCCACGGGGTTATCGTGTTCCAGGACCTTGTCCCTGCCCTGGCGCAGCTGGACCGCCTTGCCATCGATGAGATCGATCGATGCGATTACCATCGTACACATACTCCTTTTTGTGCTAAGGAGCGTTTTATTTCCTGAATCGTATACGTCTTGAAGTGAAGCAGTGAAGCCAGGAGCACAGCATCCGCCCTGCCCAGGTGCACTGCGTCCGCCATATGATCAAGCGTTCCCGCACCGCCGGATGCGATGACCGGAACCGGAACGCTCCTCGATACTTGTAATATAAGTTCCAGATCATACCCCTTCTGTGTACCGTCCATATCAATGCTGTTCAGCAGGATCTCACCGGCTCCGCGCGCGACCGCCTCGTGCGCCCAAGCAAGAACATCGCGTCCGGAATCCGTCCGTCCGCCATGGGTATAGGCATGCCACGCGGTTCCGTGCAGCTTTGCATCGATCGACAGAACGATGCACTGCGAGCCGAAATTACAAGCGCCGGCATCAATAAGAGCCGGCCGGGCGATCGCAGCGGTGCAGAGTGCAACCTTGTCCGCCCCCGCATTGAGCACCAAACGCATATCTTCCACGCTCCGAAGACCGCCGCCAACGGTCAGCGGAATGAACACCTGTTGCGAAACCTTTTCGACCACATCAACAAGTATCTGACGGCTTTTATGCGATGCCCCGACATCGAGGAAGATCAACTCATCAGCACCCATGTCATTGTACGCCCTGGCCCGTTCAATCGGGTCCCCGGCATCTTTAAGCCCTTTGAATTCCACTCCCTTGACCACGCGGCCATCATCGATATCCAGGCAGGGAATGATGCGGGTCGCTAACATCGTTCCACCCAGTTACGCAGCAGCGCAAGCCCCGCGGCTCCGCTTTTTTCCGGATGGAACTGAACCGCGCACAGGGAATCGTGTTCGATCACTGAAGAGTAGGTAATACCATAGTCGGTCGTGCCGACGGTAAAGTCATCTACGATTCCAAGATAATACCCGTGCAGAAAGTAAAAGAACGAATTATCTTCTATGTCCTGGAGCAATCGGGAGCTGCGTATTTTTTTCACCTGGTTCCACCCGATCTGGGGAACTTTGCCTGAAGCAAAATGCCGGGCACGTAACGGCAAGCGGGCAAATCCGGGCACATCACCGGTCTCATCGCTCCCCGTGCACAACACCTGCATGCCCAGACAAATACCGAGGAACGGCCGGTTAACCGCAAGCCATTGGTCAACAAGGTCGAATAGACCCGAAGAACGCAACCGGTCAATCGCTGACCCGAAAGCACCCACGCCCGGCACAATGAGCCGGTCAATACCCGCACATTCTTCCACTGTTCTCACCAGACATGCTTCGGCATTGATATGGTCAAGCGCCTTCATGACCGAACAGAGATTGCCCGCATTGTAATCAAGGACGCCGATCATACGATTCCCTTGGTGCTTGGTACTTTTCCGCGGGCTCTTGGGATGAAAGTACATGCCTGTTTCATTGCCTTACCAAATGCCTTGAACAATGCCTCTGCCTTATGATGGTCTGACCGGCCGCTTACGATCTTGATATGCATGGTCACCTTGAGCGCAGTTGCGAATCCCATGAAGAAATCATCGATCAGGGCGCAATCGAGATCACCGATCTTGTGCGCCCGGAATGTTGCTTTCATTCGCACCAGAGGCCTTCCTGACATATCGATCGCGCAGTACACGAGTGCTTCATCCATCGGGAACAAAAAGCATCCTGCACGCTCAATACCTCCGCGCTTACCCAACGCCCTGTCAAATGCCTGCCCCAAGGCAAGACCTGTATCTTCGATCGTATGGTGCTGATCCACATGCAGATCGCCCTTGGCCGTGAGGTTGATATCGAACAGACCATGTTTGGCAAAACTCTCAAGCATATGATCGAAAAACCCGATGCCGGTGCAAACCTCTGCGCGCCCCGAGCCATCGATGTTCAGTCGAGTTGTTATCGTGGTTTCGCGGGTTTGCCGTGTAATGCGTGACCTTCTCATGATCATCTCCTCCTTTTCTGTACCATGATCGACCGCAGAATTTTTACGAACCGCTGATTCTCATCACTGGTTCCAACCGTAACACGCAGCGTGGAACGAAGCGCGGGCGTGTCAAAATAGCGCACCAGTATGCCCTGCTCATAGAGCGCGGTGAATAGCTGATAGGCATTCTGGTGTGCGATCCTCATTAGGATGAAATTCGCCTGCGAGGGGATCGGTGTGATGTCCGGGATCGTTTTTAACTCATCGAACAATACATCGCGTTCCGCGATGACCTTTTCAGCCGTATTTCTGATGAATGTCCGGTCGCGCACAAGGGTTTCCCCGGCAACCTGCTGGAAGATGCCGACTGAGAATGGCAGTTTCGCTTTTTCGATTCCCTGGGCAAGGGACGGTGATGTCAGGGCATACCCGAACCGGGCACCGGCAAGGCTGCAGGCCTTTGACAGCGTGCGAATGATGACCATGGAGTCATGCCGCGTTAATGATTGGATCGCGGTGGAACCGCTGAACTCGAAGTACGCCTCATCTACGACGAACAGAGCGCGGGTACTCGCTGCGATACGTTCGAGCGCCTCCGGAGTAATGGAAATTCCGGTCGGAACATTGGGCGATGCGATGATCACCAGCTTCGCATCCTTTACTGCGGTGATCAACGCCGGCACGTCAAAATCAAACGACGGGAGTAATGGAACCTCGACCGCCTGTACGCCAAGCACTGCGGCGACCCTGGGGTATACGGCAAACCCGGGTGTCACCATGACCGCCCGGTCACCTGCATTGCAGGCGGCCGAGAATACCGCCTGAATGAGTTCGTTGGAACCATTTCCAAGCACGATGCCGTCAACCACATGACCTGTATACGCGGCAAGCGCTTCAAGCAACGAAACATTTCGTGCTGCGGGATAGCGATTCCAGGCTTGGACGTGCAAACGTTCAAGGATCCGGGATTTCAATTCCACTGGAACATCGAACGGAGATTCATTCTGGTTCAGCTTGATCACGGTCTGGTCTTGAGGAACGCTGTACACCGGGAGTCTCTGGACCGTATCCTTGATGCAGTTCATGCTACCACCTTCCTTAAATCGTACTCAACGATATCCATTGCCCCGAGTTTCTTAAGACGGGGCACGAGTCGGCTGACCTCGGCGCGCGGCACTGCGATCTTAACGGCGAATCCCTGGTCATTATAGAGTGGAGAGACGGTCGGCGCGCGCATGCACGGTAATTCGCTCACAACGTCGTTGAACCGTTCCTTCGGGATGTTCATTTCAAGCATGACGCGCAGCCGGGCATCGAGGATTGCCTTGAATACCATCCGCATCTCATCGAATTTTTCACGTTTTGACGGGTCTTCGTACGATCGTTTGTTTGCGATGAAGCGCGTCGAAGATGTCATAAGGGTAGCGAGCACGATAAGATCGTGTTCAACGAGCGTGCGCCCACTGCTCGTGTTGTCGATGATCATATCCGCATCATCCGGAGGGAACACTTCGGTCGCACCATAGGTCCGCAGAAACACATAATCATACCCCTCGTGATCGAGGAATTTCTTGGATACGTATTCATATTCAGATGCGACAACAATGCGCCGGGTGCGCAGATCACGGGGATCGATACCCTTAGGGATCGCGGCAACGATCTTTACCGGATCCAAGCCCAGGTCCAGGACCTGCATGACATCGGCATTCGTTTCGGCGATCCAGTCAAACCCGGTGAACCCGGCATCATGCGACCCCAGTTCAATAAGCTCAGGGATATTCTGCGGACGCATGATCTTCACCTCGAGTTCCGGATCGCTGACCAGCGGGCGGTACGCGCGGTCGTTCATACGCAAATCAATACCCGCATCGTTCATAAGCCCGGTCACGCTTTCAAAAATGCTTCCCTTCGGGATAACAACACTCAATTTCCTCATGACAACACCTCCTTGTTATACGCGGTGAGGATCCAGCGATTTTGCTCGCCTTTCTTTTTTTGGTGTGATTATGTGAAATGTATGTGTTTAGTTGAGTACGTTGTGCACTTCCGAACCCATGTAATTCTGATTAGGTTCGGAAGCGCCAATACCAGTAATGATGCTCAAAATGGTTGATCCTGCCAAGACCGGACGGCCTTGCAAGGATATTAGTGAGTGAAAAAGGTTTTCTGGTATTAGTCAACATTGGAACATTATATGAATAAATATTCGTTTGTCAATCCCTCAGTGTTACGCTTAAGTCTCATAAGGACACACTACCTGACCGTTTATATATCCTTACAAAATCTCTTTGATCGCTCTTGATACCCGCACGATGCGTAAAACACATGGGCGTCGGCGCGCTTTTCATTACTTGTGACCTCGATGCGGAAGCATTTGCGTGCCTTCGCATACGCTTCAGCCATCTCCATAAGACGCTGACCGATGTATTCGCGCCGGTGATCCGGAGCTACGACGAGCGCGGATATACGGCACAGATTATCTCTGTGGTGAAGAAGCGGCATGATATGCAAACTGAGCACACCCGCTACCTGTCCATTTTTTTCCGCGACCAGGATCCGGTCATACGTGCGTTGACCGAGCTTTCTTATTTTTTCAAGAACGAATTCGCTCATTGCCGGATACCCAAGGTCGCCGAGCAACGCGCCGATCGCCGGCGCATCGTTTTTCTCCGCATCCCGAACGATGATTTTCAACTCCTTCATCTTATCAGTCATATATCATCGTTTCCTAACATTCCAAACCCAACCCATCTTCCATTTTTCATCTGAACAGTCCCCCGATATACAACGCGTAAAACACCAAAAGCAGCCACCCTTCCCACCGGGTAATCTCTTTATCCTGGGTCATGAAAAAGAAAAGGATCGATGCGATGACCATCATCGGCACCCCGAACATCAAGATGCTGCCGGGGATAACGAGCTCACCGATCAACGCCGGTATACCCATGACCGCGACCGCGTTGAAGATGTTCGAACCGATCACGTTACCGACTGCGATCTCTGGTCGCCCCTGGCGCGCGGCAGTAAGGCTCACCACGAGTTCGGGCAGGGACGTGCCAAGGGCAACGACCGTAGCGGCGATCACTTCTTTCCCGATCGCGAGCAGGCCTGAAATATTTACGACCGCCATGATCGTATAGCGTCCCCCCACGAATATAAAGAGGGCGCTCAGTATAAGGATCACAAAATAACGAGCGCGTACCGGCTCCCGGGGTTTGACCTTCTTACCCCGTGCTGCGATCTTTTTTCCGCCGGTCTCCTTTTCACCGCTGATCGAATGGAAGAGGTACACGAGAAATGCCGCCAGACATATGAATGCTTCAAAGAGCGTGAAAACCCCATCCCACACCGTCACCACCAACAGAAGCGCGGATCCCATGAGCAGGGGTAGATCGATATGCACTAGTTCATAGGTTATCCGGATCTTCTTTGCCGCGATAACCGTGAGCCCGATGATCAGGAAAATGTTTGTCACATTCGAACCCACGACATTCCCGATCACGATCTCGGACGATCCCTGGAGCACGGCGAACACTGATGATACCAATTCAGGCAGCGATGTTCCGACCGCAACAATCGTGATACCAACGACAAAATCAGGGATACCAAAGGCAAGCCCGATCCGTTCCGCCGCGTCAGTGAAATAATTGGATGCCTCGATCAACACATAGAGACTGGCGGCAAATACGAGTATCGAAATTAATAATGTAACTATCATAAACAGAACCTCACTGCAGCAACTCCTGGATCAGGTTTGACGTTTTTAATCCATGCCCGGTCAGGGTGGAAACGATCATCTCGTTCGGAGGAGCTGTTTCAAGGTAGCGTCTAAGACCGGCAATCGTCGCGGCAGCGGTCGGCTCGACATAAAAACCACGTGCGCACAGGTCCTTGAGCGCCTGTATGATCTCGGCATCGGTCACCGTGATAAAGCAACCATCACTCATCTGGACCGCGGTAAGGATCTGGGATCGCCGGATCGGGTTGGAAATGGCGATGCCCTTGGCGATCGTATCAAAGTATAGCCCGTCGCCGGCAATGTGCTCCTCCTTATTAAAAGCGTGGGCGAGCGGCGCACAGCGCTCGGCCTGAACCGCAATGATCCTCGGTAATCGATTCGTCAATCCGGCGCCCAGCATCTCGGTGAATCCAATGTATGCGCCGAGTAAAAGTGTTCCGCCTCCGACCGGGACCACGAGCGTGTGAGGTGCATACCAATCCAGTTGTTCGCACACTTCATAAGCGAATGTCTTGGTCCCGTGCATGAACATCGGATTCCAGCAATGGCTTGCGTAATAAGTGCGCGCAGCCTGTCCCAGGGTCTTCTGTGCTACCTCCTCGCGCGATCCCTGGATCATATGCACCTGCGCTCCGTACGCCTTGATCTGGGCTATTTTATCCGGACTCGCATTTTCCGGCACATAGATATCGCAGGCGATACCAGCCCGTGCGCTGTAGGCCGCGATCGCCGCGCCGGCATTGCCGGATGAATCCTCGATGACCCGATCGATACCAAGCTCCTTTGCTTTACTTATCAAGAGCGCAGCACCCCGGTCCTTGAACGAACCGGTCGGAAAGAGGTAATCCTGCTTAACAAAAACCGTATGCCGGGCAAAGGATATCTTAACCAGAGGCGTGAATCCTTCGTCATACGATACGATATTCGTATCATCAACGACCGGAAGTATTTCCCGATATCGCCACATTGTCGGCGGACGCCTTTGCAAAAGTTCGATCGGGAGGTCCGCCTTGATGTCGATATCAAGCAGACCGCCGCACGGGCACTGCCACAGAGGTCGATCGAGCGGAAATTCGGTATGGCATTTCGTACAGATGAATGTCCCCATTAAAATCCCCTTGTCATTTGCTGCATGGGGTATAAGGACACGCGGCAATGCAATTTGAGCAATCGCTGCCGTTCTCGATCCAGAACCCGTAACACCGGTCATGATCAACTGCCCAGCGTTCGATCCCGGTGTTATTGGATGGACAAACAACATTAAATGAAGGCTGCGGCGTTTGCTGGATCGCCTTGGCATGACACGCGTCTGCGCAGCGCGTGCACTGAGAGCAGAATTCCCGTACACCGAACGCGACCGGACGATCCGGCACAAGCGGAATATCAGTGAATATTTTGCTTATCCGTACACAGGGACCGTGTTCCGGTGTGACCAGTAGCCCCAGCCGACCGAGTTCGCCGAGCCCGGCATCGATCGAAAGCGGTATACTCAGGGCGGTATCATTGCCCATTGGCAGGGCATGGTAGCCAAGTGAACGTATGAATTCGGCCACACAGGCGACGCAGTATGCTATGCGTGAATAGCCGTCGTGATACCGGGCAAGGATCGCACCGCAGTTGTTGTACATGCTGCGCCGGTAGAATGGCGCCCGCGGATCATGGAGCATGCGCCCGAATACAGTCTGTCGTTGATCAAAACGGTGGTGGCGTTCTGTATCGACCTGATAGGACGGAACATCGAGCTTATGGACGTCCCGCATCATTGAAAAACTCCACCCTCGGGGAAATGACAGAAATCATCACCACGTTCTGTTCTGCAACGGTCCAATGTTACACCGACACCAATGATCGCGTGTAATCAACAACGATATACTTCTTCCCCCTCTTACACACCGTGTGCCCCTCCGCTTCAAGAAGTCTCCTGTTCGCATCGACACCTCCCGGGTATTTCGGATTTACCTCCCCGCCCACTTTCAGGGTGCGCCAATACGGGGTAATGCGCTTTTTACCCTGGAGTGCATCTTCGGCCGCAGCATGGGCGGCAAGCCAGGCGAAAATACCGGTCGTGATCGGACAGCCGATCGTCGCCCTGTGCTTCCTTGCAATTTTTTGCCGGATCTCGTTGATGGTGATCAATTTTCCCGCTTTTACGCGTTTCATGATCGCGTCCACTTCAATGGGTGATGGTATAACGCAGGTACCTTCTCCCCAGCGTTTACTCATTTTTCCGCTGATCGTGATGACACGAGGTAAATCCTGTTTACATGCATGCTGGAATTTTTCGCGCCATGATCTCGGTGCCACGGACGCCCTCCCTATTTGAACGCGAAACCTTCGGCAAGGACTCGCTCGCACGCATCCACAACCGTCGGCGCATACAGCGTACCCCGGTTCGTCTTGACCTCATTAAGGGCTTCCTCGATGCTCAGGGCGGAACGATAGGGTCGGTGCGACATCATCGCTTCGACCACATCAGCGACTGCAAGGATCTTTGCACCCAGGATGATCTCATCGTCTTTCAGCCCATTTGGATATCCTGATCCATCCAGCTTCTCATGGTGCTGTAATACCATTCGGGCGACCGGCCATGGGAAATCAACCGTTTTAAGGATCTCATACCCGGCCTGGCAATGCGCCTTGACCAGCGCCATTTCGATATCCTTTAGTTTGACCGGTTTGTTCAGGATCTCGGCTGCCACATAGATCTTGCCGATATCATGGACGATCGCCGCGACCCGGATGCCTTCGATTTCTTCTTCGGACAACCCCATTTCGCGTGCGATCGCACACGCCAGTTGGGCAACACGGTGCTGGTGTCCAGCCGTATACGGATCACGCTTCTCAGTCGTTGAGGCAAGAGCATTCACGGTGCCGTTAAGCACGTGTTTCAGTTTTAAATAGCTCTCTTGCAGTTGATCCTCAGCCTTCTTGCGCTCCGTGATATCATACACAATACCATCGTAGTACAATACATCACCGTGTTCATCCTTGACCGCGACCGCGGATACTGACCCGAAAAATGGAGAACCATCTTTTTTCTTGAGGTGGAGTTCTTCCTCCCGCACAAAACCGAACTTCAACATTTTCTTGTTAAATTCTTCCCGGTCGCGCGGATTTTGATAAAGATCAGCAACATTCATTTCCAAAAATTCCTGTTTGCTGGCATACCCGAACATGCGGACGATCGCGGGATTCGCCTCAATGAACTGACCTTTGGATCCGGTCGTATTCCGGTATATCCCGACGTTAAGGTTCTCGGTCAGGGCCTTATATTTTTCTTCGCTCTCGCGTAATGCTTCATCCGCCTGACGGATGACCGTAATATCAAACGTTACCTCGACGCCGCCAATGATCGTATCCTCATCGTCGCGTACCGGATAGCCGCGGATAAGCCAGATCCGGCCATCCGATGTCGTCATTTCAGCGATCTGTGCTTTTCCGGTACGCATTGCCTCCTGGACCGGGCATCCCGGACAGGGAGTACTGCGCTGCTGCCATAAACGATAGCAGTGCTTGCCAACGAGTTGCGAGGACATCATACTCAAGGAACGCGCGGCGGCATCATTAGCCCATATGATCTTATGGTGCAGATCATGGTAGATAACGTGCTCCATGATGCTCTCAAGGATCATCGCCTTATCAGCCTCACTTCTCTTCCACTGTTCTTCCAGCTCTTTGCGCATTGAGATATCCCGCGCAATACCCTGGATCGCGTACGGTTCGCCATTCCTGTGCAGGAGCACGGCTTCGGTCTCGACCCAAACAAACCCGCCGTTCTTTTTCCTGAGTCTCAGCTGGTTCAGGCTCTTCTGTTTGCCGCTCTGCTGTAATTCCTGAATGATCCGATAAACGGTGTTGCGCTGCTCGTCATTTAATAACGAGATGATATTCAAATCAACAAATTCCGCACGCGTGTACCCCAGCAGGTTCAGCACAGCGTTGTTGGCATCAAGGAATCGTCCTTCAAAATCGTGAACGTAAACACACAAAAGGCTACGATCATAGATCGCCTGATACTGTGCCTCGCTCGTATGGAGTTCCTCGGTCCTCTCCTTGACCCGCTGTT
>JAFGPO010000021.1 GCA_016936155.1 Caldifarciminota bacterium | reverse complement strand
GAACCATCGGGTTCGATATCGCGCGTGAAAACGATCCGGGGGAATTCTTCGTGCATCGTTACTTTAAGGTAGGGGAACTTTTTGTCATCCTTTAAACGTACATTATACCGTGGTTTGTGCAGTTTGATAAGGGATTCTTCCAGGGTCAGGGCTTCAGTATCAGAACCGGTGAGGATGATATCAACATCCCGGGCATGGGTGATGATCAGCTGGTTGCGCTGGTCTTCAGGATTGAGATAGGATGCCAGGCGATTTCGAAGATCGGCTGCTTTGCCAATATAGACGATCGTACTATCTGAACTCATGAAGATGTAGATCCCCGGTTCATGCGGTGCGGTAAGAAATTTATGTCGGAGTCCCTGTATCATCGGTGTTAAACCGCGGTGTCTACATCATCCTTTGACCACACCGAGCGGTTTCATACGGGCGACTTTTTTCGAGATACCGGCATCGTGGACCGCGTCAACCACCACATCGATATCCTTGTATGCATCCGGCATTTCTTCATGGAGAACATCATCGCTCGCCGCCAGCACGAAGATCCCTTGTTGTGCAAGTTCTCTGTCGATCTGTCGTCCATGGGTGCGTCTCTTGGCTTCGCTGCGGGAGAGGACACGACCCGCACCATGGCACGTCGAACCAAAGGTTTCGCGCATCGCCTGCTGCGTGCCGACAAGCAGGTACGAATGTGTTCCCATGTCCCCCGGGATAATGACTGGTTGACCGATCGACGCATACGCGGGAGGGATATCTTTGTGACCCGGAGGGAACGCACGCGTTGCTCCTTTGCGGTGAACACAAACCCGGACCAATCCGCCCTCTATGGTATGGTCTTCGAATTTTGCAATGTTGTGAGCGACATCGTAGATAAGGCGCATGCCCAGTTTCTCCGCATTCGTACCCAGTACCTTCTCAAAGCTCTCGCGCACCCAGTGCATGATACACTGACGATTAGCCCATGCGTAGTTCGCGGCGCATGCCATCTGTTCAAAATACGTGTTTCCTTCCGGGGAAGTGATCGGCGCACATGCCAATTGTCCATCTGGTATGCGGATGCCGTATTGATGGACTGCCTTCCTGAAGGTTCGTACGCTGTCATCACACACCTGGTAGCCCAGACCCCGTGATCCGGTGTGGATCATAACGGTTATCTGGCCTACCTGTTCGATACCCATCGTCCGTGCTGCAGAAAGATCATAGATATCACTGACCGCCTGTATTTCAAGGAAGTGATTCCCCGCGCCGAGCGTTCCGAGTTGCGGTCGACCTCGTTCAAGCGCGCGTTTAGACAAACTCCCGGGATCGGCATGAACAAGGGCTCCGTGTTCTTCCGTATATTCAAGGTCTTCCTGCCACCCATATCCCCGTGCTACTGCCCAGCGTGCACCATGACAAAGGACCTCTTTTACTTCATGATCCTTTATTCGGATCCTGCCTTTGCTGCCAACGCCTGACGGAATATTATTAAAGAGCGCCTGTACAAGGGAACTAACGTGCGGTTTGATGTCGTCTTCATTAAGGTCCGTACGCAACAGACGGACGCCACAATTAATATCATAACCAACGCCGCCCGGTGATATGATCCCCTTATCGATCGTGAATGCAGCCACCCCTCCAATAGGGAAACCATAACCCCAGTGGATATCCGGCATTGCCATGGCGCAGCCCACGATCCCGGGAAGCATTGCAACATTCGCGACCTGCTCAGGGGCACGGTCGGCGCAGATGCTCGCGAGCATACGAGGTGATGCAAAGATCAGGCCTTCGGTACGCATCCCTTCCTTGTGGCTCCGCGGGATCTTATACCGATATTCATCGACAGAGATGAGTGTTCCATGCCATGCCATACTCTCTACTCCTTATTTCAGTCGTGTCTGGATAATTATACCGCCTGAAACCTCTATGTCAACGTACGGTTCGCGGTTCACGGCGTCTTCAACAAAGGCTTGATTCTTGACTTTAAATAGGTATCGGGTATCATAGGGGCATGTCTACCGGATCGCCGTCTGATCGTGCAGGCAGTATATGAGAACGAAACGCTATTTGATGATCAGTCTGCTGTTCCTCGTATTGCTCGGGGCATTCCTGACGATCGGTATCATCAACAGCCGTCGGGTCATGATGCAGTTGATAAAAGAACAGGCGCGTTCATTCCTCTCGATCGTTGCCGCGACTCAGGAGAATTCCATTTTTGCGGAGGCAGAGTATGAGGATGCGGTCCGGGGACAACTCATCAATGTGTGCAATTACCTAGAGACGACCAAACGTACGGCTACAGAACTCGACCGCATTCGCCAGAATTTTCAGATCAGTTCGATCGTGCTTTTGGATACGAATACCCTCAAGCCGATCGTCATATCAGGGACTCCGTTGAAGCGTCTCACAAAGGAAAAGAGATTAAATGATCAAGAAAGGGTATTTTTCGAGTATTTCACGATCGGGACCACAAAATACATGCGTTTTCTATTCCAGATCAAGGATCATTTTTATCAATTAGAAGTATCTGCCGACGATATACAAACGTTCCGGCGGGAATTCGGCATCAATAAGATCATACAACAGATCTCGTTAAACCCGGTGATCGAGTACCTCGTGCTGCAGGACAAAAAGGGTATTCTTTTCGCGACTCCCAATATCCAGGCACTTGCCCGTATCGAGGATGACCCGGCATTAATGAGGACGTTCGACGAGGGAAGCGAGTTGAACCGAACAACCGAGTTCAATGGTGTGACCGTCCTCGAGCTTGCCCGTCCTTTCATTGTAGAGAACCAGACATTCGGGATCTTCCGCATCGGCATCAAGTTGGATGATTACTACCGGCATGTTCGTTCAACTGAACGTCAACTCATCATCCTTGCGGTCATTCTGCTCGGTGCCGGTCTTGTGTTTGTGTATTTATTCAACAGGTCCGAGAGTTTAGCGGGATTAAAAGAGGTATTTCACAAGACCCTCGATGCGATCGAGGATGGCGTAGTGGTTATTAATAAGAACGGCCAGATAACCGGCATCAACACCGCGTTTACTACCCTGTCGTCATTCCAGGATGATATGTTGATCGGTCATGATTACTATACACGGTTTGAGAATGATCCGTTCGCCGTGCGCCGGGTCCTTGGCGAAGGTAGTAAGATCGTTGCTGAGGGGACACTATTCGACAAACAGGTGCAGTACGCAACCTACCCGCTCGTTGATGAGCGGAGAACGATCACCGGTGCGATCGTTGTCTTGCGCGATGTGACGCAATTGCGTCTTTTCGAGCGCGAGCGTGAGGAGGCTGAGCGTTTGAAATTTCTGGGTAATCTTGTTGCTAATTTTGCGCACGAAATAAAAAATCCGCTCAACGGCCTTTCGATCGCCGCACAACGCCTGCATAAGGAATTTCCCTCTGAAGATGATGAATATATTCGGCTCACCACGGTCATCCAGCAGGAGATAAATGCTCTGAACAAAACCCTGAATGATTTTCTCAGTCTGGCTCGTCCCCGGATGAAGGCGGAGACGAATTTTTCCGTCGCCGGAGTGCTCAAGGACGCACTTGCGCTCATCCAGGAGCAAGCCCGTACCGAGCACTTCACGCTCAATTCAGAGGTCGACTGCGATCATACGCTCCTTGGCGACCCGACTGCGCTCAAGCGCGCCTTTTTCAATATAATATTGAACGCAGTGGATGCTGTAAGCGGTCTGTCGGGTCGTGCGGGTACAGTATCCGTCACGAGCCGGAGATGCGATGCAAGCTATCAGATCGAGATCCGGGACAATGGTATCGGCATGGATACGGAGGATAGAGAACGCGTTTTCAAACCCTACTTTACGACCAAGAAGAAAGGTACGGGCCTTGGTCTTTATATTGCTCAACAGATCATAAAAGAACATGGTGGATCGATAACGATCGATTCGCATAAAGGATCTGGTACGGTATTCATCATCGCATTCTCTTAACACTGCATCTATGATATACATGTAGACCGCTCAGCAGATTTTAAAAACCTGGTGGTCGTACATCAGCGCAACATCGTGTTCGCAGTAAGCTCCCTGTTCATCATTACCGTACTCATTCAATCCTTCACTTTAAATGGAGGGTGTGTTCAGACGCTTGACTTTCATCGGGGAATCCATACAATCTATGTTCGTCTGGCAGACAGAACAATGGAGGTGATTTTGTATGAGTGTACTGACGTGTATTGGCAACACACCGTTAGTGGAGATCACATCTTTCGGATTAAAGAAAGGTATTCGTTTATACGGTAAATACGAGGGTTGTAATCCCGGCGGTTCGATAAAGGATCGCACTGCACTCTTCATGATACAGTCAGCAGAGGAAGAGAGTGCATTGACCGATGATAAAATAATTCTTGAACCGACCTCGGGAAATACCGGGATTTCATTAGCTATGATCGGCGCTGCAAAGGGGTATAAAGTCACGCTGGTCATGCCAGCGTGCGTGAGCACCGAGCGCCTGCATACGCTCGAAGCATTTGGTGCCGAGGTCATTCTTACTCATGCTGCAGGAGGTACTGACGGAGCGATCCTTGAGGCACACAAGATCATGGAAGAAAATCCAAGCATATACTATATGCCAAATCAGTTTAAGAATAAAGATAACATACGGGCTCACTACATGACTACTGCACCGGAAATATCGGCACAGACGGACAAGAACATTGATGTGATCGTCGCCGGGATGGGTACTACGGGAACCCTCATGGGTATCAGCCGTTACTTCCGGGAGCATTCTTCAGGGGTGCGTGTCATCGGGATCGAACCGCAGCCCGGGCACTCTATTCAGGGTTTGAAGAACATGGATGAGTCGATAGTCCCGGCTATTTATGATCCATCAATGCTCGATGGCAAGCTGCTCGTGGAGGATGGTGAAGCATTTGACGTAACCCGTCAGTTGGTGACCAGGGAAGGCATATTTGTAGGGATGTCGAGCGGAGCCGCCGTTGCCGGCGCGATCAAGGTAGCGCAAAGCATGGATTCAGGCATCATCGTCGCGATCCTCCCTGACCGCGGAGACCGTTACCTCAGTACAACGCTCTTCCGATCGATCTGCGCCAAGTGCCCGCCATAGACCGATTTTTACGATGCGTTCAATATGAAACATACCAGTGTTTTTACCCACGTTCGTGCCCTCTTTGCGCCGATCATAAAAATAGCCGATTGTTGCATATTCGAGCCGATACGGTACGGGATCGGCAAATACTATCATGCAGAGAAGTATTGGCATGATCGGTTCAAAAAATTCGGCATGTCACTCCAGGCCTCTGGAAACCGTCAAAAAACTGAAGAAGAGAACGAGAACTTTTACCGTGCGACGACCCAGTCATTCCTTTCGATAATCGAACAGGAACGCATTGTTCTATCTGAAAGCCGGATTCTGGATATCGGATGCGGTACCGGGTACTACACGCGTTTTTGCAATCAACAGGGAGCGGTTGATTATACCGGTTTGGATGTTACGGATATACTATTCCCCGAACTGCAGAGAATCTACCCGGACTACCGGTTCGTTAAACAGGATCTAACCCGCGGACTGATCCGGGGTTTGTATGATTGTATTCTCATGTTCGATGTTATCGAGCACATTACTGATACCGCCAGCCTTGCATACGCAATGCATTCGATCCTCAATGTTCTGTCTGAAACCGGTGTGTTCATTCTCGCGCCGATCATGGACAAGCCGTCCATAAAATTGTCATATGTCCGTTACTGGACCATGCACGAGCTCGAACCATTGCTTGCTGGCTACCGTATTACCACGAGTATGCCATTTCCCGATGGCACCATCATCGCGGTCCGCAGGTAGATAGTAACCCGTTACAACACAGGATTTACTGAAAATATTGACATTGGGTTGTATCTTGTTAGAATAGTATATGCCAGTCTTCATGTTCACGGATATCGAGGGATCGACCAAAAAATGGGAGAAATATCCTGATCAGATGAAGTCATATATCAGCAGACACGATACGATCCTGACCTCGTCGGTCAGAAAACATGGAGGGGAGATAATCAAACACACCGGTGACGGTGTGTTCGCCATATTTATTGATGGTGATCCATTGCAGGCATCGATTGATATTCAACTCGGACTGGCCCGTGAGGATTGGGGTGATATTGGTGAAATAAGGGTGAGGATCGGTCTCCATGCAGGTCACGCAGACAAGCATGGAGATGATTATTTTGGACCCGTCGTGAACAGGACCGCACGCGTCATGGGAACCGCCTGGGGAGGACAGATCATCATAACGCCAGAAGTGAAGGGCTGCGCGCAGGTACCCAAGGGTGTTATCCTCAAAGACATGGGTATGCATATGCTCAAGGATTTGGGCGAACCGCAACAACTTCTTCAACTTTTGCATCCGGATATGCAACTAAAGGAATTCCCGCCTCTCCATTCGTTATCCGCGCATCCCCATAATCTTCCGATCCAGACCACTCCTTTTTTAGGGAGAGAGGAGGAAGTTGCGGAGATCACCCGTCTGCTGGCAGATGCAGAATGCCGACTCATTACTCTTATTGGTCCGGGTGGTATCGGTAAGACCCGCCTTGCTCTTCAATGTGCTGCAGAGAAGATCGAATTTTTTACGCACGGTGTTTTCTTTATTCCGCTCGATCCGTTAAGCTCTGCCGAGGGGTTCATCACCACGATCGCACAGACGTTGAAGTTCCAATTCTACAGCCGTGAAGATGAAAAACAACAACTTTTAAATTTCCTCGCCGATAAAGAGCTCCTTCTTGTTATGGATAATTTTGAACATATAGTGGAAGGAGCCAGTATCATCGGGGATATACTGAAACAAACACGGAATGTTAAGATCATGGTTACTTCCCGGGAACTGCTGAATCTGAAAGGAGAATGGATCGTTCAGTTGCAGGGCATGGAGGTTCCGTCCGGGGAGGGCATTGATATTGAGGGATGCAGTGCGGTACAGCTGTTCTTGTATAATGCGCAGCGGGTAAAAACCCAGGTGGCATTATCGGAAGAGGACAAGGTTTATGTAACCCGGATATGCCAGCTTGTTGGGGGACTGCCATTGGGTATTGAGATAGCCTCGTCCTGGGTGCGTACGCTTACCTGTAAGGAAATAGCACTTGAGATCGAAAAGAATTATGATTTTCTGGTCACTTCAATGAGAGATATACCCGAACGTCACCGTAGTCTCAGGGCGGTATTCGAATATTCATGGAACCTTATCTCGGAACAAGAGAAGAATGTACTGAAAAGGCTGTCTGTTTTTCGCGGCGGGTTCACCCGGGAAGCAGCGGAGTTGCTGATCGGAGCGACGTTATCCGTTCTCGCCTCCCTTACTGATAAGTCTCTGTTGTTCAGAGATATATCAGGTCGGTACAGGATGTTCGGGATTCTCCGGCAATATGCTGAAGAAAAACTCTCTGAGCAAGGATCAGTAGTCGAAGACATGGAAGATGCACATGCGGAATTTTATGCGGATTTCATGGGCGAGAGGGAAGAGGACATACACAGCGCGCGGTGTAAAGAGGTTTATGATGAGATAAAGACGGAAATCGAGAATGTCCGAAAGGCTTTTGAACGTGCTATCGAACGTGGAAAGGCAGAGTGGCTCAACAAGTTTGCGGTAACATCATATTTTGTTTATAATCACTACGGCTGGTATAGCGAAGCAGAAAAACTCTACGAAAAGTCGATCAAGGCGATCTCAAAGAAAGAAACGGGAATGGAGCAGATAACATATGGCCGGTTGTTATCCCGTTATGCAATATTCAGATACAGTACAGGGCATTATAAGGAAGCACGCAGGGATTTGCTCGAATGTCTGGAAATATTCAATTTACATAATGATGTACGGGAAAGAGCCCAGGCCATGATGAGTCTTGGGAATATCGATTCTGTACTGGGTAATCTCGATGCAGCCAGTAAATATTATGAACAGGTTCTCAAGATCTTTCGACAGATCAATGATGAGAAGAACATCGCCGGCATCCTGAACAACCTTGGGGTAATATACTACTACAAACATGACTACGATCGGGCAAAAGCGCTGTACCAAGAGAGTTCTGAGATCAGCAAGAAGATCAACTACAGGGAAATGATCGCGATGGCCATGGGGAATCTTGGATTGGTGCACCATCAAGAGGAAGACTACAAAGAAGCAAAACGTTTGCTTCTGGCCTGTTTGGAGATCGAGCGAACGTACGGTGACCAGCAGCAGATTGCCAACACCCTGAACAATCTTGGACTGGCATTATTCCGTTTGAAAGAATACGCAGCAGCAAAGCAGGTTTATCAAGATTCTCTCGAGATACGGTTAGCGACCGGTCACCGTCTTGGATTATCGACGGCACTCCATAATCTTGGTGATCTTGCTCTTGAACAGGGTGAGTTCAAAGTCGCCAATAAATATTTCAATGAAGATCTTCAAATATGCAGGGATCTGCAACACAACAAGGGTATTGCTCAGGCTTTGTGCCGCCTCGGCGAAAGCCATTACCTGGTCAAAGAATATACGGCTGCTCTTGGGTGTTTTATTGAAAGCGTTCAAATCATCCTGAAGCATGAGTATGATGATATATTGGATTCAGCGTGTGCGGGGATTGCCCGTTCATACAGGGAGCTTAACGAATTCGAAAGGGCGTATGAAATATGTTTATACATAGATCCTGATGAGCTTCATGAGGATATAGAGAGAGAAGAGATACGAACGATCATGAAATATGCAACAAAGAAACTGCCGAAGAAGACGATCGATTCATTGAAAAACAGGATGAAAAAGAAGAAACTGAATGATATCGCTATTAAGTACAGTAAGAAAATGTAATGTCGGGAATAGATCGTATGTTCGAGGAAAGGATATGTGATGCTAGGTAAAAAAGAAATAAAGAGGATTGTGAAAGAAGCCTTAAAATATTCCAAGGCTGATCAGATCGAAGTGACGGTTTTTAATGACGACCAGGCATTGACGCGTTTCGCGAACAATTATATCCATCAGAACGTGCGTGAATCGAATACGAATATCTCGGTACGTGTGGCTTTTGGTAAGAAAATTGGATCGGCATCAACAAATTCCCTTGATCGGAAGCGGATCAAGGAGACCGTTGCGTGGGCCGATCGCATCGCGCAATTTCAGCGAGAGAACGACGATTTCAAGATGTTTCCTAAGGTGAAACCGGATGCATATCGTAGTGTCAAGGCAATGTTGAAACCGACCATCGCCTTCGGACCGATGCAGCGTGCTCATGCGGTCGCCGAGATCGTGGATGTCGCCTCCAAATATTCCCTTATGTGCTACGGGTCGGTGTCGAATGGGAGTGGGGAGATCGGTATCGGTAATTCCTCCGGTACTTTTGCATATGCTGTCTGTGGTGATATATTCTGCAACATCGTCATGACCGGTGCGAATTCAACCGGCTATGTTCAGACCGGGACACGTGATGTTAACGAGATATCTTTTTATAAGCTCGCCGAGACCGCAGCCTTGAAGGCCGTAAATTCAGCTGATCCAGTCAAACTGTCACCTGGTTCCTACACAACGATATTCGAACCCCTTGCCGCACGGGAATTCGTCGATTTCATGGGATATTACGCATTCAATGGCAAAGCATACGAGGAAGGGCGGTCTTTTTTAAGCGGCAAATTGGGGAAGAAGATCGTAGATCCGCGGATTACGATCAGCGATGAGCCGTTCAAAAAATGCGCATTCTCATTCCCCTTCGATTTCGAGGGAGTGCCCAAGCGAAAACGGATTCTTATTGAAAACGGTATTGCCCGCAATGTGGTGTATGATTCCTTGACTGCCACCCGAGCCCGGACGAGGTCGACCGGACATGCGCTATCCGCTCCCAATCCGTTCGGCCCGATCCCGATGCACATGGTGATGCACGGTGGCGATAGAGATGTCGCTCAGATGATCAATGAAACAGAGAAGGGGATACTCGTGACACGGTTCCACTATACGAACATTATCGATCCCCATACTCTAACGTTCACGGGAATGACCAGGGATGGTACTTTTTTGATCGAGAACGGCGTAATTACGAAGGGAGTAAAGAACTTTCGCTTCACTGAGAATATCATCGAGTGCTTCAACCGCGTTGAAGGCATTTCTAAAAAAGCGCGGCTTGTTGCTTCAGAACCGGGCTATGGTGCGCGTTTTGCCACCGGTACAGTGATCCCTACATTGAAGATCAAGGATTTCACGTTCACCGGTGTAACGCAATTCTGACGCAATGCGGAACTACCTGCTGCTCCTGAGGCCGCGTCAATGGTTCAAGAATATTTTCGTGTTCGCAGGGCTTCTGTTCAGCAAAGAGTTCTATGATCCAAATGCTGTTCTGACAAGTCTGCTTACATTTGTTGTTTTCTGCGTCCTGAGCAGCGGTGTGTACGTACTGAATGATATATGCGATTACGATGAGGACCGGAGCCATCCGGTTAAATCGAAGCGCCCGATCGCCGCCGGATTGATCTCCAGGAACACCGGTTTGATGATCGCACTGGTATGTTTTGTGCTTGCACTCACCGCAAGTTACCAGGTGAACCGTTGGTTGTTCCTGGTGTGTGTCATTTATGGTATCGTCTCGGTACTGTATTCCGTTGTGTTGAAACACGTGATTATACTGGATGTGCTCGTTGTCGCACTCGGATATGTCCTCCGGGCGATCGCAGGCGCGGTCGCTATCCAGGTTTTTATTTCATCATGGTTACTCCTGTGCTCTTTGCTTCTTGCATTACTCATCGTCATTGCTAAACGCCGGAACGAGCTGGAAATACTCGGCGCTGAAAATGCCGTACGCCACCGTAAGACGCTTGCTCACTATCCGATTGCTCTTCTCAATCAGATGATCGCGATCGTGAGCGCCGCATGCATCGTTTCATACTGCCTGTACACGCTCGCGCCGGAGACGATCGCAAAATTCCATACCCGTAACCTGCTCCTTACGGTACCGTTCGTGCTGTATGGTGTTTTTCGTTATCTCTATCTTACCTTCCGCAAGCAGGATAAGTCTCCTGAGCATCTTCTGATCACGGACATTCCCCTGCAGATATGTCTTGTACTCTGGGCAGTCGCGTGTATCGTGATACTTATCGTCAGTTAGTGGGTGATGATGATTTTATGAGTGATCAGGATATAGTCAGGGATACCCGGTCCGGGCAATTTGTCATCGACGAACTGTTCGCCGACAACGTAGTACACACCATTCGCGATGGTTTTTTCCGATCCGTCGGTTCCCGACCAGACCAGGGGGGAGGAAATTGGGTTGTCAAATCTCCTGCATATGCGACCAGTGACATCGTATACACTGACTTTCCTGAAGCGGAGCGGATCATCCATGTGGATCAATAAAAAGCCCTGTGCCGGGTTCGGATAAATTTGCAGATTCTCCGATCCCTGCGCATCGCGGTTGATCTCGTATTTTTCTAAACAGATCTCACCGATATCGGTGCTCATTCCGTCATGCACGATGATATTGGGTATCGCCTGTGGGATATATCCGGATTCCCGGATTTCGATCAAATAGGTGTCGGGCGGCACGATACGTAAAAATCTTCCATATTCTTCGTCACTGAGGCGCGGCGGCAGGTTATCATCATACGATACATGGCTTCCATGTATTACCAACTCAGCAGCAAGCGGATGACCGTGTATCGCGTCAAAAACGTGACCGGTGATGCTGCTGCCCTCGATCCGTTCCAGAAGGTAGTATGCGCCAGGGAGATTGCGCATGCAGATACCATCCACCATCCACCCTGGTTGTATCGTCGTTGTGCTGACTTCAATGCAATAAGTAAAAGCACCGTGAATCCCATAGAGCCAGTTCCGGGTTTTACCATCCAATCCCTGTCCTGCCATGGAGGTATAGTGACCGCTGCTGTCGTCCTTAATTATGAGGTGGGCGATCGAGATTGCGATTTCCCGGATCGTGTAGAAATCCGGGGGATAGGTCGGCTGGCCGCTCCATACCCAAGGGTAATACACAACCTCGGCAAGACCGGTGCGCGCTGAATGGTAGGTTATACAGAATGTAAAATGCTCACGGGAGCAGAGATCGTCCACCACCCGGGTTTC
>JAFGPO010000020.1 GCA_016936155.1 Caldifarciminota bacterium | reverse complement strand
CTCGTTCAAGCGGAAAAGGCTGAGCGTGTTGATGATGTATTCGCTGTGCTTGTGGTGCGAACGGTTGGATATGAATTTACCGATATCATGCAGGTAAGCGGCGATCAGAAGGAACAAAATGTCCGACTTTTGCATACCCATGTGACGGTACAAACGATTGAACAGGATGCGGCTCAGCCGAGCGACCTGCTCGGAGTGGGCGCTATCAACACTGTATTTTCTTCCGAGCGCGCGCGCCACGGACAACAACTGCTCGGATTTATTGTATTTCCGCGACAGGCTCAGGTTGAACAGCATATGCGTCAGCACTGCGTCATGGAGCGATGTTTCGAAAAGGTAGATACTTTCCTTCTTTGCAAAATCGAAAAATCCATCAACGGTCAATGCCAGTACATCGAGCGTATCCGCAACTTCCATAGGGATACCGTATTTCTTGACCAGCTCATCCGGCGACCGGGTCTGGGCTTCCTTCATGACCAATGCCGATTCTTCCTTTGATAAAGGAATGATCGTAGCTTGATCCTGCTGCTTATTCAAAAGATTCCGCACCAGGTAGCCAAAATTTTCGCTGATCAGGATCACGTCATCGATCGTGATCATGGGAAACTGGCTGAG
Source organism: Caldifarciminota bacterium (assembly GCA_016936155.1). GTDB lineage: Bacteria > Hydrothermota > Tepidihabitantia > SM23-42 > SM23-42 > JAFGPO01. The sequence continues at coordinate 13,728 of JAFGPO010000020.1, read as the reverse complement.
CAGGAATTCAAATTCGTATTCAATGTACTCCTTGAGCGCCTGGTGCACGATGCGCGTAGAACGGTTCATCGTCTGAACGCGCTGATCCAAACGCAGCGTGCCGATCGGCAATCCGATGTTCATGAGCATAAAGCCCTGTTCCATGAGGGAAAAATCAACACTGCCCGCGCCGAGTTCTGCGATGAGCAGATTTTTCTTATGGATCGGATACTGATCTTTAAGCCGGAAATGGATATACGAATCAATGTAGTAAATAACATCTCCGGCGGTAAAAACCTCGATGAAAAGGCCGGTCTTCCGTTTCACCGTATCGATAAAGACGTCCCGGTTTCGCGCGTCGCGCACCGCGGTCGTTGCAATAATCCGGCACGCCTTCACGCTGTAATCCTTCATGACCCGCACGTACTTATGCAGAATCGCGATCGTCTGATTGATCGATGCCTGGGATATCGTGTTCGTATAGAAGGTATCCCGGCCGATCGGCAGGATATTCTTCAATAGTTCGAGGATCTTGAGTTCTTTACGCTTGCGTTCCCCGATGATCAGGCGTATCGATTCAGAGCCGATATCGATAATCGCCGCGCGGGTAATGGATGAACCTCGTTTGCCAAGATATAACATAGAAAGTCAGAAGATCAAGTATAGTCTATTCCGGGATAAAATCAAGCAGGTGTCTGGGTGTTGACGGCACGCGTGCTATCTCTATACTTATCTGTCAAGGAGGTGAGCATGACGCGCGGTTTATCTGACATCACAGTTCTCGTGATGATCCCGCTGGCCATGTATGCAGGCGATGAAGCAACGCTCGATTTCATGGGATTTTCAGAAAATGGCGCTTATCTGATGTTCGAGCAATTTGGATGGTTTGATGGCTCAGGATTCCCGTATTCGGAGATCATCTTCGTCGATGTCGTCAACAACAACTTTGTCGGTGCCCCGGTATTCGTTACCCTGGGTGAAGAAGAGTGGGAACGATCCGCGAGCGAATGCGCGATCGAGCAAGCCCAGGACCGGATCGTCGATCTTGATATCATCATGGGGAACAAAGGCTTCCATGTGATCTCACAGCCCCGCGGCGAGCCGTACCTCGATCCGCACCGCGTGCTTTTTTCCAACACTGATCTTGCCCTGGACAGTCTCGGGAAGTATTTCCAATGTGTCCTCACTCTTACCGAGATCGAATGCAACGACAGCACGAGTATGGATATGGACTTCGGTCCGCCAAAGATGCTCGAATTGTCCATCAGTATCCCGGACCTCCAGGAGGAACAGGTACTGCAACGGGACACAAGGCTCCCACAACGGAGAGGGCACGTGCTGTCATACCATATTTCGGATGTCTACATGTACCGGCGTGCCGACGAAACCTACGTCGCGGTTTTTATCAGCTATGCAATGCCTGGATTCGAAGGACCGGATGTGCGCTATATGGTCGTGACCGGCGTGCTCTCATTTTAGAACGCCCAGCATTCTCTCAATCTTACCCTGGTATATCATGTTTCTTTGCATCCTGGAGATGTCTGAAGATCCATTGAGGTCTGAACCAGGATACGATCAAAAGGATCGCGAGGATGACGAACAGGACCTTCGCGATGAACCAGAACATGATCGCTCCACACGCAATGAGCGTGCGGGTACCAGCAGGCGTGCGCAACCACGCAAAGAGAGTCTTATGTGCAATAACCCACTGTCTGACCAGCACATAGGCTTTGACAAACCACCGGCGCAGGAGCACCACAACGCCTATTATGATTGCAAAAAACAGGATCCTTGCGAGCGCACCGATCCAGTTCTGCATATAATTGACCGTTATGTAAAGCTCCTCATCCTTGACGATCGTTTTCGCGAACCGGTAGAGCTGACCTGAAGTCGGAATTTCGATCATAAACATCCCGCCCTGATCCTGCCCGCGCTGGACGTTTTGCGCGAAATTGATCTCCTCGCGTAGTTGGTTCAGGAACACCTCTTTTTCACCCGCGGAATTCGACCGGAATTCGCTCATCAATTTCCGCTGCGTCTCTGCGACCTCTTTATCGACCGGCGCACCGGCGGCCGGCGCCTCCCAGTTTTCCAATGCTTTGTTATACACCGTGACTTCGTCGTACGTGAATACACGGCTCTTCCCGAGCAGCGGGTTGATGCCGCTGGCAATGATCTCCTTGTCAAGATTGCCGCCGAAGTGGAGGAATTGATACTCCATGGGGAAATAGCATGACCACAGCAATTTACTGGTCACAACATCGACACGCGGCATGTAGATACGGCCGCTGCCGAAGATATCAAAGGGACGTCCTTTCTGGAAGTATAATAGCTCCATTGTAAAAGGATTCACAACGCCGTCCTGGATTTGTGACCGTGCGAGTGGGATCATAAAGGTACCCTCCTCATTCCGTGCTGGCACCTGCCGTTCTCCATCCACGTAGAGACTCCAGATCTCGGCTCCTTCCGGCAGCGTAAGTTCCAGGAACTGCTTTTCCGTATTCTGGATCGAATACACAACACGCGAGATCACCTTGCCGTCCTTCAAGAACACGGTCACAACGTTCGCATTGTCAATGACTGTATGCACGACCGGCAGTTCTTCGTGCTTGGTTATCGCGATCGTCATAGCAAATGGCTGTTGCGCATATTTCAATCCGAAAAGCAAAGGTTTGGCCGAAAGCGCAACGAGTTCGCGCGGCAAATCCAGTACGTCGATCCGGTCAATGTGCTCGATGAAACTGATCTGGGCTTCAGCCGAGCTGAGCTTTTCGGCTCCTATATAACCGGTTTGACGGATCGCGTTCTTTACGGTAAACCCGGAGAACGTCACCTCGTCTGTGTCATGGTATAGTTTTTCGGCTACGATTGTGAAGCTTACCGTGCCTTCAATATCACCATGAAGCGGGATCCTGAGCACTTCGTTCCCGTTATCCATACGAGAACGCCATCCCCGGATTTCCTGTCCGGTCTGACCATTCACATACAGAACGCTGTATCCTTCCGGCACCACAAGATCGATCTCATTAATCGTATGCTGCAGGATGTCGATATCGAAACGCGATGTCACGCGCAGGACGCCGTCATCAATGGATAAGAGATTCATAACATCCGAGTAAATCTTTGCCGGACCGTCACCCCGGTTTTGCGCGACGGTCCGCTGCAGCTTGACCTGCAGGACGCTCGTAGTGGCAAGTTGCGCCTCGATCGAAGTGTGCCCGGCACCATGCGCCACGGTCATGTGTTTTTCCGAGGGTATCTCTACAGAGATATCCTTTAACGGCACCTCTAATTTGAACAGCGTGATCGCGGTCTGAGGGATCGTCACTGCCAGTGCATAGGGCTTGCCATCCAGATCGGATTTCACCGAAAATTCCATATCGATAATGTGCTGTCCGGTCGTGTCGGTCATGAGTACGTACCATCCGTTCTCCACGAGGACAAGCGCTGGTTTGCTGTCTATCATGATATCCCGCAGTGCCACCTCCTTGGGCAAAAGGCGGATCTTGGGATACACCGTACGCTCCTGATCAAAAATTTCCACTGATAGCCGTGCTTTGAAGATCGTGCTTTTTTGTTCCATGATTGCTGTATATTCGGCTTTTGTGATCAGGTAATCGATCGGGGACTTCAGGGAGACTGCCTCTGGTCCCTGCATTTGATCGAGAAGCTTCTTGAACTGTTCGCGTTTCAAAGTCACTTCACCATCCTGAACATTGTACTCGACCTTCACTTCTTTCCCGGTCTGGGCGAGCAGCCGTTTGAATTCCTCCCAGGTCAGTTTTATTTCGTCCGTATCCAGTTTTAGGAGTTCCTTGAATTCCTCCCAGGACATTCTGACCTGGCTGGTGGGATCCTCCTCAGCCAGCGTTGCTCCATGGATCATGGTTACCATCCCGCTGATGAGCAGACCTAACAGCATTATGATAATGCACGGCCCGATCATCCAGGATACTTTATGTGCTGACTTCATTGTTGCCTCCTTGCTTTCAAATGTTGTATCTGCACTGACTACTTTACAATACAACAGCTATGCATGCTTATTCCCATGAACTCTTGTGGAAACCCGTTATTCGTTATTAGTAATTGGGTGATTACAGAATTCAGCGCGTTACGCTTTTCGCATTACGCCCTGCGCTGGTCATTCCAACTGCAACTTTTTCTATGAGCGTACGTATAAGAGTAAACACCTTTAAGAGTTCGTATTGCTTTATCTTTGATTTTCTGTAAGTTTGTATATACTGAGGATACAGAAACAGGAGGTTGAACCATGAAATATGTATTAGCAATTCTCACGATCGCCACCATGGCGTTCAGTCTCACCGCTGAAATGCATGAGCAATACCGCATTGGGCCAGGATCAAAACTGGAGGTTTCCAACATCAATGGAAAAATCTCGATCAAAGCGGTGGAAGGCGATGAAATCATCATCGATATCGTGAAAAGAACCAAGAAGGATCAGACAGAACTCGGCAAGGTAACAGTCGACGTCACCTCAGGCGAGACCTTTAAGATCGAAACAAAATACTTGAAAGAAAACGCCGATGTTTCGGTAGATATCACCCTTCAGGTGCCGGCAAACATCATCGAAGCATTCATTGAGAATGTGAATGGCGCGATAGATATTGAAGGGATATCTGTTGAATTGAATATTGAGAATGCCAACGGGGACATAACGGTGATTGCAACCCGGGGTACGGTGGAGGTTGAGCTTGCAAATGGTGATGTGAGAGTTGAAGGCGATGCGGTGATCCAAGAGATCGACCTGGCAAATGGTGACATCACCGCTGAAATCCGTGCAGTCCCTGATGATGGTGCACAATTCGAGGTCGCAAACGGTGAGATCAAGATCTATATTCTAGAATCTCTCAATGCGGACATTGAAGCCGGTACTGTCATGGGTGACATCGATGTACACGATCTTATGGTCAACTTTTCAACGAGACGAAAGAACTCGATCAAAGGCAAGATCAATGACGGTGGTCCGCTTATTGAAATCGGTGCGGTGAATGGGGAGATTAACCTCTACCGCTTAAAGGACTGACATTCGACCATACGATATCAGGCCCTGTATATGCTGTACAGGGCTTTTCCCATCGTTTTATGCATCCGTATCAATAGAAATATATTCTGCTGTTGCATAGAATCGAAACCTAAGTACAATACTCCATGTCATTGTTTTTTATGACTGCGATCGACGGCGCAGCAGAAAAATGGGAGAAGCAGGGCATCGCGATGAAGACAGCGCTGATCAAACACGATGCGATCCTGCGCGAGATAATCACCAGGAATAAAGGACATATTATCAAGCATACTGGCGACGGTTTCTTTGCGGTCTTTGAGCACGGCACGCCGCTCCACTGCGCACTCATTGCACAGCAGCTTCTACAAGAAGAAATATGGGCTGGTTTCGATGACTTCAGGATCGCTATCGGCATTCATTATGGAGAGGCAGAACAACGGGGTGATGATTACTTCGGTATTACCGTGAACCGAACCGCGCGCATCATGTCCGCAGCCTGGGGAGGACAGATCCTGATATCAAAGGAAGCAGCTGAACACTGTGAGCTTCCTGATGGAGCCCGCTTAAAGGATCATGGCATCCACGTTCTGAAAGACCTTGGTGAACCCCAGCAGATCTTCGAACTCATTGGTCCTGATCTTCACGTTCGTGATGTTCCGCCCCTTCGATCGCTCTCTAACCAACCGCACAACCTTCCCGCACAGACTACACCGTTTATCGGACGGAGCAAGGAACTCAAGACAATAACCAGGCTCCTCGACGATCCATGCTGCCGCCTGGTCTCGCTCGTGGGATCTGGCGGAATTGGAAAAACACGCCTTGCTTTGCAGGTGGGCGCGGAAAAGATCGGTTCGTTCAGACACGGCGTTTACTTTGTCCCGCTTGATGACCTTGCCGTCGGATCCATCCAATTTCTCGTATTCACGATCGCTGACGCGATCCGGTTTACACTTTACGGAAAACAGGATCCAAAGATCCAGCTCATGAACTACCTCCATGAAAAGGACATGCTCATTATCATGGATAATTTTGAGCACCTTGTCGAGGAATCAACGCTTTTGACTGAAATCTTTGCCTGCGCGCCTCTGGTTAAATTTCTCGTGACCACCCGTGAGCGCTTGAATCTTCCCGGTGAATTCCCGGTTGAGATCACCGGCTTTGCCTATCCGGAAACGATCGAGGATCCTGAATTCACATTATATCCATCGATCCAGCTCTTTATCCAGAGCGCCCAGCGTGTTGATCCTGAATTCACACTGCTCGATAGTAATATGCACGCGGTCAGGTGCATATGCCAGCATGTCGAGGGTATCCCGCTGGGCATTGAACTTGCTGCCTCATGGATCAGAGCCCTGACGTGCGATGAGATCGATGCCGAGATCGAAAAAGAAATGGATTTCCTCACCTCTACTCTCCGCGATGTCCCGGAACGCCACCGTAGCCTCCGTTCGGTTTTCAATTACTCGTGGAATCTCTTGTCAAAAAAGGAACAGGGCATCAGCCAACGTCTGTCAGTATTTGACGCGGGATTCACTGCCCCGGCGGCTGCATTCGTCGCCCAGGCATCGCTCGCTGACCTGGCGGCACTTGCTGACAAATCTCTGCTCCACCGTCATGTAAACGGTCGTTACGAAATACAGAAGGTATTGCGGCAGTATGCTCGTGAGAAGATCAGGAACACACCGGACGAATATGCGCGTACCATGGCGCTTCACGTCCAGTTCTTTACGTCCTTTTTGCAGACATGCTTGAATTCAATGGAAGGAGTGGAACAGATCTCACTATTCAAGGAGATCACCACTGACATTGAGAACATACGAACCGCCTGCCAGTGGGCGATCGATAATAAAGACGTTGAATCCCTGAACAAGATCAGTCCGATACTGTACGCATACTATGACCACAAGGGATGGTTTCAGGAGGGAGAACAGCTGTTTCGCAGGATCGTACAGACACTGGAACAAACGTCGCGGGATTCCGGGGACAAAGAAGCATTGCTCTTCTATGGTAAGGCTGTTTTCGGGTTGGGAAGATTTTTACGGCGCTTGGGGGATTACGAGCACGCAGATCGATATTTTACATCTTGCCTTGTGATATTCAATGAAGCGGGCGCGATCAGACAAATGAGTGCCGTGCTCCTGCAACAGGCGATAATCGCCCTGCGCCAAGGTGACCTGGAACACGCCCGGAAGATCAGCGAACAGGTCTTGCATCAAAGCACCAGGAAGCATGATGAAAGCAACCGAGCGCAGGCTTTGACTAATCTCGGTGTCATTGCATACTACCAGGGGGACTACGAACTATGTCACAAGATAAACCAGGAGGCATTGACGATCCGTCAAGGACTCGGTCAGCTGCGTTCCATTGCAGCTGCGCTCAACAACCTCGCGAACATCACCCATTCGCTCGGCAATAAGGATGAAGCACGGCTGCTCTATGAACAGAGCCTGGAGATCCATAAACAGATCGATGACCGATCCGGGCTCAGCATCATTTATGGGAATATCGGTCAGATATACCAGGAACTCGGCGATCTTGAAAAAAGTCACCACTATTATGACCTCAGTCTTGATATTGCACGAGAGATTGGTGATCCTGAAGGATTGGTTAATGCCCTGCAGAGCGTGGGGTATCTCAATGTTCTACAGGGCGACTGTGACAAAGCCCGGCACATCTACAAGGAAACTCTCGCTGTCGCCATGAAACTCAACGCCAGGCCGAGAATCATCACCACGCTCGATGGTATCGCATTCCTTCTCAAAACGCGCGGGCACTTCGAACAGGCGGCAAGCATATGTCTGGGTCTCCTCCAGCAAGAAAAACTGGCGCCTGAGGTACACACTTCCCTGAACCAGATGCTGGATGACATCTTCTCATGGCTCGATCAGGATACGATCGAAAAATTGAGAAAAAATGCCGTGTCAATGACTCTGCAGGCCCTGCTCGATGAAGCGCAGCGATATTTTGAAAACATCTGAGGAAATTCAGTGCACGAGCACCGTTTTCGCGGTATGCACTTGATCCTCAATATTCATCATAATAAAATAAATCCCGGGCGGCAAATCCTCGCCCCCGTGGTATTCGCGTGATCCGGCATTGAACATCCCTTCATGCATGACCTCAACCTCCCTGCCAAGGCAATCGTACACCACCATTTTTCCCGGGGCGCAGGCTGGACAGTATAACCGCACCTTGATCCGGTCACCCGGAGCAGCATAGAACACGATCTTCCCTGCTGACACAGTTCCATGTTCTTCATCGATCCTGCTATTGCTGCATGTCTTCATGATAACCATGGAGAGTGCACCCGGCTCGTGGAATATCGTATTACGCGCGATCACAGTGTCCCCGGCTACATAGAGAGAATCGCCATTATTCAGGTTCGCGTCAAAAATAGGACGATCCGAGGAACTCACGATCATACGCAGTCGGTGCCCGGGTAAAAAGGAATAAGCGATGTTCTTTAGTTCAATGAATACGTCGTAGGTATCATCCGGCACCATGAGTTCTTCAATGGAATACGAATTGCGGAATCTCATTCTCCTGATACCTCCGGCGATCAACATCGACCGTCCGTCCGGATATACATCAGTAAGCCGGACGCTGAAGTCAGTATCCTCACAATTCGACGCCACGGATAGCTTCACGCGGACATTGCCCGCGACCGTGATCGGCGCAGTGAGCACAGGTGTCGTATACAGCACCACATCACCGCGGATTTCCACGGAATCGCGCTGATCACGCGGGCCTACGATCACCGTGTTATCAAAAGGATCGAACCGGTTTCCCCCGATCGAAGGGCAGGGATCGCGAGGATCATACAAAAAAGAATCCGCCGGGCTTCCTGATCCTGGAGGTTCACTCAGCAGCGCACCATTTTGACAACAGAAAAGCGTATCGATACGATCGCTCACGGCATACCAATCATCGGCCCCCTGCCAGGTCTCCTCACCGAGCACGTAATATCGGACCACGGGTTCCCCCTCGTACCCATTCGGCAAATCCCGAAGATAGAAATCAAAGATCCTGAATGATACACTTCGCAGCGAATCCACCCCATCAGGATAGGTCAATTCCCCCTGTTCAAGTCTGCCCACGCCTGAATGTGTCCATGGTCCGACCATGAATTTGTGCTTATCACGGACTGACGGTTCGCTACTGTCCCGCAATGCATAGAACATCTCGAGCGGCGCATCATCATTATGATCATACCAGCCCGTGACCAGGAGCATCGGTACGTTGACTGATTCCGGGTAGCTCGTGAGCATCTCGGCGAGGATCCAGAACCAATCATACGTGTAATGGGCAAGAATAAGGCTCTCCGGCGTGAACCCGAGAGAATCGCGCATGACTGTCAGTTCCTCAAGATAGTCGCCCCCATAATAATAGTCTCTATACGCGGTCTTCGCGTCGGCCACGATCGGTACACAACATGTTAAATGCGGTGGTCGGTGTTTCGCGGTCATGAACTGAATGATTCCCAGGGCGGACGCGCCCCATGTCCCGATGCGCCCGGTCGACCATGGCTGATCAGCGATCCATTCCACCAGGTCATAGCCGTCGAGTCCACGGTCATACCCCACCGACTCAGCTGCTGCCGAACCATAGAAGCCCCGCCAGTCGACCACCAGATAGTTGTAGGCTATGCTGTCGAATGGCACCTGCCATTCTGGAGCACCAATGAAGTACCGATACCAGAATTTGTTATAGGGGGTTTGAATGAGGATCGTGGGCTTCGGTGTTAAGGTATCGATCGCATAAATATCCGCGGCCAGGTACTTGCTGTCTCTCATCATGATACTCACCGGCACATAGCTGTACTGAGCGTCCGCTCCCTGGATAAAGACCAGGCTCACGATCAGTAGCCCTGACCGCTTCACGCGTTACGGCCCTGTGTTGGCGTTTTGTTCAACGGACAATCCGTGTGCGCACAACGCGCGCATTCATACCGCACTATAGTAATGATAAAAAGGCTCACCGAGATCAGGTAGAGAAAAAGCAGGAGGGGTTGAAATACCAACCACATCAGGGGGTACAGGAAAATAACACCGATCCCGGCATAGCCAAGGATCAATTCATAAAGCCTGTAAGGACGGTTCTTGGCGCTGTAGAACCGCGGCAGGCCCCAGATGAACATGCATTTGCAGGTATCCGTACTCCGTTTATAGTATGGACAGCCGGTGCAGATGAATTGATACCACAGACCCATCACCCCTCCGGCAATGATGACCAAGTAGAACAAAAACCACCAGAACGAATGCCGTATGATCGCCACGCTCCCGATGAATAGTGGCAGCATGATGAACGCGATCCAGTAGAAAAAATCTTTTATTGTGGGCGTAAAGACATTCTTATGTTCTTCCATGAAAAATTATAACGAATAATCAAAGAGTGTAAAGGAGGAATACGAGAGTCACCACTTATAATTGAACACTTTGGGGACAGGCCCCAATTTGTTCAATTTTGATTTTATCTCACGCGATTTCGGGATATTGGATTTTCGCCCCTTGACAAATGCATAAAAATCATTAATATTATATTAGACCGACCGTCAGTCTATTAAATCAACATATAGACTGACGGTCGGTTTGAAGGAGGATATATGACACGAGAGATCAAAGAACATGGAATTCGCAAAAATGAAATAATAAACACTGCGAGGAATTTGTTCTTCCAGAAGGGATATGATGCAACTCCGATTCAGGATATCATTGATGCCTTAGGGATTGCAAAAGGGACATTGTACCACTATTTTAAATCCAAGGATGATCTGCTCGATTCCCTGGTCGATCAGATCATGACTGAAATGTCCCTTCGCCTGCAGCCAATCGCAGCGTCAAAGAAAAGTGCGATCGAAAAAATCAACGAAATATTCCGAACCGGCGCAGCATACAAAATGAAGAATTTGGATGCTTTTGTAGTTATTGTGAAAACCTTGTATCGTGATGAAAATCAGATCCTGAGGGACAGAATGTTCCAGCGTTCCATCCAGAAGAATTCGCCGGTCATTACTGAAATCGTGAACCAGGGTATAAAGGCAGGTGTATTCACCACATCGTTTCCTGAATATATGGGAGAAGTCATGATCAACTTGGGAAGAAGTATTAATGAAGCGATTTGCCACACACTTCTTCATGAAAAAACCGACGCCAAGACAATGTCGGCTCTCATGATAAAAAGAATGGCAATGTATCAGGATATGATCGAGCGCATCCTGGGCGCGCCCGAGGGTTCAATCAAAATATACGACGGTGGAGATTTTGAAAAAATCGTCAAACACTTTCTCGATGCACTACATAAAGACGACGATACTGATAATAACACAAAGAAGCGATATAAAATGTGGTAAAAAAGGGGGATATATGTGCAAGCATTTTTCATTACTTATCACACTGCTCCTGGGTATCACCATACCAGGCATTTTCTTGATTGCACAGGATGACATGACCGCGGAACAGATCATCCACACCATGACCGAAACTCTCAACCCTGAACAATCAGAGGGAAAAATGAAGATGGCTATCATGACCACATCCGGCGAAGAACGTACATTCGTCTACCAGACCTACTCAAAGGACGGCGGTGAGAAAAGCCTGATGAAATACCTCGAGCCGTCCCGGGTCAAAGGCCAGACGATCCTCATGCTCAATGATGGTGACGATATCTGGACGTACTTTCCGAAAAAAAACCATATCCGGAAACTCGCCACCCATGCGAAAAAACAAAAACTCGAGGGCAGTGATTTCTCGTACGAGGACATGGGCGGTTCCAACACGTTCATCGATGAATATAATACCGTGCGCCTGGATGATGAAAAGAAAGAAGGGTACACCTGTTACAAACTCGAATTGACGCGGAGGCCGAACAGCGACGCCGGTTATTCGCGTCTCATCATCTGGGTGGATAAGGAAACACTCGTGCCGATCGTTATAGATTATTTCCATGAGAACGACCCTGACCTGCGTGAAAAGCAGCTTATTCTGCGCGACATCCAGGTCATTGACAACATCCCCACCCCTATGCAGTATACGATGTACAACAAGCTCGATGATACGAAGACAAACATGGAGATCATCGAAGTCAATTACAATGTCGACTTGCCTGACAACCTGTTCACTGAAGAGGGGATGAAACAATGAAGAAAATATCCTTATTTGTTCTTGGTTTTTGGATCTTGGAATTTGGAATTTTCGACCTGGCTCATGGTCAGGTCGAGGTGTACGGCTATTTCGAGCCCCAGTATGCCGGCATCTACCTCGATACCACCTATTCTCAATCATCCTACGGGAAACTCAGGATAGATCTGGCGAGCACTGAGATCAAAAACGTCCGTTTTGGCGCGGATATTATATACGTCAATTACTTCGGAAAAACATCCTGGAACCTCCTTGAACTCCTGCCTGAGGATATTGCATCCACCATACCCCCGCGGCAGCAGCCATACTATCAGTTCTCACTCCACGACACCTTCTACCTCGATAATGCGTATGTCCGCCTTAGTATCAACCGTCTTGCGGTCACCCTTGGAAAACAGCAGATTTCGTTCGGTACCGGATATTTTTCCAATCCTACTGACGTCTTCAATACAAAAGACGCGCTCGATCCGACATACGAGCAACCAGGGCATAACGCCCTGCGACTTGAAGTATACCCGCTTCCCCGCGTCAGTATCACGACCCTGTATTCACCCATTGCAGACACGTGGGATAATTCAGGCAAACTCGGGCGCATCAAGATCGGTCTCGGTCACTTCGATATCTCAGCACTCGGATACCAGTATCAATGCACATCCACGGATTTCTACGCGTTCCAGCAAAGCGTGGAGGAACACCTCGTACTCGGCGGTGATATTGTCGGCGAGTTCCTGGGTATTGGCCTATGGGGAGAAGGTATATATACTATCCTTGAAAACAGTGAGGAGAATACCTGTGAATTCCTCGCGGGCGGCGACTATACGTTCGAAGGCGGTTTCCATGCCATGCTTGAGTACCATCATAATTCAAGCGCGAAGTCCGATCACCAGGACTATGACCTTAATGATTGGATGCGCTACTTCACCGGCGAAACAAAGACCATTGCCCGGGACCAGGTATATGGGCTGATTCAGTACCCGCTGACCGATCACCTGACCATAGGCAGCATGGGGATATTCAGCATCACCGATCACAGCGCCGCGCTCATCCCGATGGTAGACTACAGCATGTTCGAGAACATTGACATCACGCTCATGCTCAACATATACACAGGTGAAGAAGGCACAGCGTTCAGTGAAAAACTCGGCACCGGCGGCGTAGTGCGCGCGACCGCATATTTCTAAAGGAGGCGGTCATGAAAGAACGACTATTGCGCACGTGGGCACGATTTGCAGCCACCCACCCCTGGTGGGTGATCAGTGGAATGATCGTCCTGATCATCCTCTCACTCATCGTTGCACAGGGCATGCAGATGGACATGCGCTGGTCTGACATGCTCCCTGAGGGTGATCCCATGGCTCAAGAATTCGAACGCATTATCAATGAATACAAGAGCGCATCAACGATATTAATCGTAGTTCAGGGTGATGAAATGGAGATCAAACGTTTTGCCGATCGTATCGCGCCGGAGATCGAAGCGTTGGATGAATACGTGGAACGCGTCGACTATAAACTCGACACCCGGTTCTACGGTGAACATGGGTTCATGCTCGCAGAGATCCAGGACCTTGAAACCATGCAGGACATGTTCGG
>JAFGPO010000162.1 GCA_016936155.1 Caldifarciminota bacterium | reverse complement strand
TGCATCGCCTTTGGCGAGTGGCACCAAACAAGGGATATCACCCTACCAAAAGGCATACAGGTCAATGACCTGTCAATAAGTAGTTCCGGAGAGCTCTGGATACTCTCTACGTCTTCGATCCTGAAGTACGAAGCGGCATCAGATAACCCGTTTCTTATTCAGGAATTCCGAAACGGTAAGGTACTTGCGGTGCATGGGTCCAAGGTCTATGTTATCGACCAGGGCAATCAGTTGTTCTCCATTGATGCAAGTGATCAGGAGTACTCTGTCGTGAAGGACATCAGCCTTATGGGACCTCAGCGCATCGCCGTTGTCGGTCCTGATACGGATCCCTCGATCATTATTCAAGAACCCAATCAGTTGAGTTTTATACGGAACATGCAGATTACCGGTCAGTTATCATCCGCGGTCGATCGTTTTACCACGGTCCCTCTGGGTGACTACAGTATTCCAGAGACACCGTTCTTCACGCTGGCTCAAAACCGGATCTATGCATGGACAGATGGCTCGGTCCATAACATCCAGGGGTATCAAAAGAGACAGATATTCAGTGCCGCGCATACGATATTCGATATCACGGCGGATAAATCCGGCAATATATTCGTTCTGTTCGCTGATTCGGTCGTCGTGATCGATCCCGAGGGCACGTACAAGACAACTGTATCGATCGACAACGTTCCCATGAATTCCGCAATCCTCTATAATCCTGCGAACGATAATGTGTTGATCTTTAATCGCACCATGAGGAACGTCAGGGTGTTGTCTTCCACGAATAAATACGCGACCGGTGAACTGATAACCCTGCACAGCAATCAACCTAACCCGGTTGACAACTACACGGAGATCGAATTCACCCTTGCCCAGCCGCTCGACCTGACACTGACCATATATAACCTGATCGGTGAACCGATAAAGGTTCTTGCCCAGGGTCGTTATGCAAACGGGACGCACCGTGTCATATGGCGGGCAACTGATGAACGTGGTAATGTGGTGCCTAATGGGATATATTTCTATCGCCTTGAATCCAAAAAGGGCGTTGCGATACGACAGCTCATTATTCTGCGATAAGTGCGTTTGACAAAACAGGAAGGTCGTAATCGTATAAACGAAGGGCTCGCGCTCATCCGGCGCACTAAGGAGCGTTACGGCTTTCTCGAAAAACACGCACGTGTCCTTATTGGAATATCCGGGGGTGTTGACAGCGCTGCACTTATTGCATTACTTCATGAGTACAACGAACGGTATGCTCAGGGGTGGTTTCTTCATGCATGTCACGTGAGTACTGACATACCTGGATATGAACCGACCAGTATTATTCCATTGGTTGAATCATTCAAGGTACCTTATACCATTAAGAAGGGAAGGATCCCTGGATCAGCATCAGAAAAATTGAGCATATGTTACAGGTGCGCGCGCCAGCGGCGTCAAAAACTGCTCGAAGTGGCAGACTCTATGAATATACAGCAGATAGCACTCGCGCATCACAAGCAGGATGTCGCGGAAACATTTCTTTTAAACATAATGTACAATGGAGAAATTTCAACTCTTCTACCTAAACAATCAGTGATTCAGGGACGCTATTTTTTTATCCGGCCGCTGTATGGATTTGAAAAAAAATCAATCAACATGATCACCTCGATCTACAATCTCCGGGTCAACCGGGCCGTATGCCCGTACTTTAAAGCTTCCAAGCGCAATAATGTCCGCACTTTTTTGGAACAATGTCAGAAAAAAAATCCGGATGTCTATAAGAACATTTTCCGCGCACTCGCCCACGTAAAGCGGGCGTATCTACCGTAAAGAATAGAGGCCGGTTATGATTGTGGATGCGTGAGAGCACTCTCACCCCGTTTCCCATACAAAGTACGGGGCAGGCTCTCTCCCACAGCAGGGAGAGGGGATTAACTCGATTCCTGTATATGCCCGATTCATCGAGTCTGATGAATCAAACCGCGGCAAAAAGATGGATGATGGGCTTTGGTTACAAAAGCTGGATGATGATTGCTAATGGGAACTGGACAAACCCGAAATTTGGAATATACTTACCTTCATGATCGGAACTACAATATTAGGTTTACGACACCATGGAAAGGTAGCGATCGGCTGCGACGGACAGGTGACGAACAACAACGTGGTGATAAAACACACTGCACGCAAGATCCGGAAGATGTATGATAATCAGATCCTGGCTGGCTTTGCCGGTTCAACCGCGGATGCCTTGACGCTCTTTGAGCGTTTTGAGGCAAAACTCGAAGCTTTTAGCGGGAATATATCGCGGAGTGTCGTCGAACTGGCGAAGGACTGGCGGCAAGATAAAGTACTGAGGCGGCTTGAGGCGATGCTCGCGATCCTCAATAAAGAACATGTCTATATTGTGTCGGGCGGTGGAGATATCGTAGAACCGGACGATGATATCGTTGCGATCGGTTCCGGAGGACCGTATGCCTTAGCCGCGTGCCGGGCATTTACGAGATGTTCGGACCTGAGCGCAACGCAGATCGTCGAGGAATCGATCAAGATCGCTTCCGGGATCTGTATTTACACGAATTCTGAGATTGTCATCGAGGAACTTTGAGTTCATTCTTACGAATTCCGAAATCGCTGAAATAGCGGACAGTTATAGCTTTGCGCTACTTTGTCGTTTTCCCGCCAGGAAAAAATCTACCAGATTCCGTACCTTCTGCGCAAAAAGTGGACTAAAACTGGACCAACCTAGGGGAGCATGCCCTCCCCATATTTATTTTGTGATCAGATATTATTCTATTAAAACAATTTTTTGTTTAATTCTGCTGTCAACTTCGATGAAATAAATCCCCGGCGCGGGATGGAGAGTATGGATCTGACATCCCATGATATCGAAAATCTTATATTCTTTGTTTTCTACTAAGGACAGGGAACCACTCATGATCGTGGCCACAGGTAAATCCTTTTTTGGAGACACAATGTCTTGTTCGACAATGCCAAATGTATCCGGCTCGATTTTCACCAGCCATACGTCCCGGTTATTCGCCGCCGACCAGGTGGACCCGACAATGATATAACCATCATCCGCGGTGCGCATGATTGCGCGAGCTTCGTCATAGCCACTGCTGCCAAACGCCTGCGCCCAGAGACTGTCGCCGGATTGATTCACTTTGATCAGGTATAAATCATTGTTACTCTCGCCTGCAACCAGATACCCTTGATCCGCAGTTTCCACTGCCGCATAGCCGCTTGCCTGGCCCAAGCCCCAGTACTTGCGCACCCACACTGTATCCCCATATTTATCGGTTTTTAATAGCAGGATACAGGAACCGTTCAGGGAATCCGCACAGGTACCCGCAATGATGTACCCGTGCGTGGTGGTTTCCTCCACCGCATACCCGATTTCGGATGACCAGTTGCCGTGGACCTTGGTCCATATCGTGTCCCCGCTAAAATTTGTTTTGATCATGTACAGATTCGGGTTATCCGGAGTTCCCGGACCCAGGGACCGGGTTTCCCCGGTCACGATGTACCCGTTATCAGACGTGGCCTGCACTGCATTACCAATGTCAAATTCACTCCCGCCATAAGTATGCCACCAGATCGGCCAGCCGCCTGAGGCAACTCTCATCAATGCGGCATCCTCCTGGCTCCACCAGCTGTAGCTGCCCGCAACCGCGTATTCCCCATTGGCAATCGGCACCACGGCACAACCCTGGTCGCACCCGACATTGCCGTAGGTCCCGGTCCATATGGTATCGCCAAATACATCCATTCTTATCACGTACACGTCCCGGTCTCCGGCGCCAAAAGACGCGGTCCAGCCCGCAATCACGTACCCGCTGTTTGCAGTCTGCCGGATCGCAAGGCCCTGATCATCCAGCACCCCACCGTAATGCCGCGTCCATATGGTATCACCCCAGGCGTCGGTTTTGATCACGTAGACATCAGCGGCACCGGCGCTAAAGGAACGTGTCCAGCCGGCAATTACATAACCGCTGTCCGCAATCTGCTGCACGGATAATCCCACATCTAAGTTTGTCCCACCAAAAGTCTTTGTCCATGCTGTGTCCGGTACCTGGGCCTGCAGCACTGAATACCCGAGCACAATAAACAGCATTCCTGCAACCGTCTGCAGCCATTTGGTCTTTGTATGCCTGGCATTCATTTGAGTTTTATGATTTTTTTCAAAAAGGCGCAGGCATTGTTTTGCACCTGCACAAAATAAACACCCGCCGGTACTTCACAGCCCGCATTGTCCTGCCCGAACCACACCACACCGGGACTGCATCCATTGAGGTATCTGCTATACACAACCCGACCCGCCGTATTGTAGATCGTTAGTCTAGTAGCCTCATCATTACCCGGGTCCACGTAATCGATCCTTGTCCAGGATGAAAAGGGATTGGGCTGGACCTTAAGGCACGAAGATGAGATGCGATCGCCCGAGGCTATGTCCTGGAGTTTGGATGCGTTCTCCCCGTATTTGCCGAAGATATGACCATATGGTACCCTGCCGTCATGCCATACGACATGGATCTTATCCCTGCCATCCACGGCAATACGCGGCTCACCTCCACCCACAGTATACGGCGGGTAAACGATCTGGACCGCCGGAATGAGTTTATGCCCCGACGTGTCGAGTTTCGCATACATCACCGGGATGATCGTATCGTACCACGCCTCCCAGACCGCCTGCAAACATTGATTCGAATCAAGCGCAATATCGACGCAGTTACCGGTCTCGTTTCCATTATTGGTTAGTGTCTCTGGACCACATAGTATATTACCGTTGTTGTCGAGTTTCAGGTATTCAACCCGCATATGAGGGCCCAGCGGATTATTATAAGCCATATGGACGTTCTGGTGCGCATCACATAACATCGATGGATAATCTCCATCACCTAACCACAGATATGGTATAACCACATTTCCACTACTATCAATTTTAGAGTACGATAGCCTGTAGTTATACCAAGCTGAATCACAGCGGTAGCCAATATGGCAGTTTGCCATGCTGTCAACTGCCATGCCGCACCAGAATGCATCATAAATATTGGGCGATACCTGCAGTCTCGCAATGATCAGCACGCCCATGGAATCCAGCTTCGTAAATGTAATCACATGCTGACCCGGGACTTCAGGCCACGCAATATCGATATTCTGGTACTTGTCAATGGCCATCGCAAGGTCAAGATGTATACCACCGGCACCGGTTACTACCAGATGTGCGGGCACGAGAATCGTCCCGTCATTGGCGATCTTTGCATGCCATAAGCCATACCCCTGTTCCGAATAGTCGCGCCAGATGACCTGGACGTTGTTCGACCGGTCCACCGCAACTTCGGCAAGCCATGATTTGGTGACATTATTGCTCAGGTTGGTCTCGGGGATAAGAATATTGCCCAGGCTGTCAAGCTTGGTAAACCATATGTCCCCGTCCCACCAGTCCGCGTCATCCCACACCACCCAGACGTTATTGTAGGCATCAATGTCAATGTCCGCCTTGCTCTGGGCACGCATGGTGTCAAAACTGACCTGCATATCGTCGGACCAACCCGCCGGATAGGCAGAAGCACGCTGCTGTGACACCAGAACAGCCCAGACCACCAGCCAGCACACACTCCATAACCGGGTCATAGGCTCACCGTTTGATCCGGACCGGCAGGACTTTTTGCTCGCCCCGCGCTTGCAATATGATATAATACAGACCATTGGCCAGAAGGTTATAATTATTGTCTTTCCCGTACCACACCGGATGATACTTACCCGGCGATAATTCCTGGGCAACGAGATTTTTTACGGTCTTGCCGGTACTGTCATAGATTGTGACTTCCATATAACAGGTGTCTCGAATGGTCAGGGTCAAGGTGATGAAGTTGGAAAACTCTTCCCCATCACCACCCCCACCAAAACCACCGGTCCAGTTGTACAAGCCTGTACGCTGGTAATCGTGGTGGTACTGCGGCCATTCAAGCAGATATTGCGGCAGTACATGGCTGTTCACGTTGTTCCAGACGTGAAGATATTTATCATTGGTGGCGATGACGGTCTCGCTTATCCGGTCGCCGTCAATGTCGCCGATTACCGGTGCAGACCACTGGGTGCCGAATACTGGTAATGGGTAGGGCGATAATGAATCGCCATCGTTTTGATATCCATATATATACTGCGCATTGGAGCCGATGACAATATCCGCATATGTATCAGCTTCGCCGGATAGTTTTGCCAGGGCCGGCGACGTCTGGACTGCTTTTTGGACGTCAAAAGGATAAGGACTCCATTGATGGCCCTGGTAGTCCACAGCCCAAATTTCCATGGAGTCATTGCCAAAGGCAATTTCACTGGGATGACCAAAAAGCGTTGGTTTTATATCCCCTACAGCGGGCGAAACCATGATCGGCCCAGCAGTTGCGGTTTTCCATAAGGTCGTCTGAGTACGTCCCTTGTAGGCGCGTATCGTGTCGAATTTATCCGCGACCACCATTTCCGGAATTCCGTCGCCAAACGGATAATCGAGATCCACCAGCGCCGGGATCGACGTGTGGCTACCAAAGCCTAAAGTGCGCACATGTCCATCCTTATTGAAAATATCCGTAAAGCACGAATCTTTAATTCCTGATTCATCAGTGCGATAATATTCGTAAGAAATAAGCATCTCTTCATCTCCGTCGTTGTTCACATCGCTAACGGATATACCCTTAGCGTGCAATAGGAGATTCGCATACAGAGAGTCGTGAGTGAGGTAGTAGAGACTATCGCCATCGTAGTCATATACTACTAACGCTCCTTTAGTCACGCCATAGGGACTCATACTTGTTTTGCATAAACCTAAGATAACCTGTCGTTTGTCAGAACCTTCAATGTACCCGACTGACGGCATCCCGAAGAACATAAGACTATCCGCATGGGGCACAGTCTTTGGCCATCCTGACACCATGTTACCTTGATAGTCAAAAACCGTTACGGTGTCGGTGGACGATGCAATGATTTCAAGATCGCCCATGCAGTCTAAATCCGCAAGAACAACACTCTTTACATCACCTAAATATTTTGGCCATCCGGACATCACCTCACCCTCGTAATTATGCACAAAAATCGAGTCGCCGCAAGGGCAGACGATTTCCACGGCCGCCGAATCATCCAGGTTTCCGAGCGCTGGTTGCCCGGGGAATCTATACATCAGTTTCGGCCAGCCGGACTGGTAAGGGTAGAGTGCGATTTTTCTTAAAATCGACGACGAGTTGTTACCTTCCCAGGACTCGGTAATTTCACTATCCGGATCCGCCGTGACATAAAAATCACAATTCCCAATTTCACCAACATAATTCGCATGCGTGGAATCCGTTCTCCATCTGACCTCGATCAAGGCAGTATCCCGGGGAAGCAAGGTATCGATTTCCCGCGATGTCTTGAATATAGTATCGTCATCCTGGGTTACGACATCGAAAGCAACGTCAAAGTTAAAAGCTGTATCACCTCCGATATTATACACAACGGCTTCAATGGGAATCGTATCCCCGCTGTTACAATAAGGAAATGGATGTGGGAGTGTTATGTCCAGGCCGCGCGGTCGCACCACCAGGTCCGGCAGGTCAGGAAAGGCTGTATAATCACCCAGATCAAGGGCTGGATCTCCGAGCAGACAAAAACAATCTTTTTTACTATTTCCCGCCCCAGGAACATTGACGAACATTTTCCCCAGGATCCAGTCCTGACCCTGGAGCATCCGACGCGTAGCCTCTGAGGAAAAACGACCTAAATTTATTATTGATGCACCGCCATAAAAAGCAATGGCGCCGCCATTAGGATTATACAGGAAACTTTCTCCAAAGCAGGTATCATATGCCCAGTAACTGCATGGAATTGTGTCATAATACGGGTGGTCGCGCTGAAACATAGCAGTCTCACAGGCATAACTTATAATCACTCCCTGACTGTCGGCATTGGTAAGGCTGTCTGGGCTGCATACAGAGTATCTTATTAGATAACCATTATTAGAATGCCCGGGCCATCCGTACGGATCGCCGTGATCATAATATGCGGTGATTAACTGTCCCATTTGGAGAAGAGTATCAATATTTTCTTGAAAGGCCGATGAATCATAATTCCACTTTAGAGCAAATGTATCATAGCAAATATCATTAAGCAATGATACACCTTCATTAGCCAGATCCTCAAATTTTTGCCCACCGTCACCGCCAATCATCAGTCCCCTTCTGCGCCAGTCTGTGGTCACAGGATTTTTTCAAAACTTACTGTTTTTTGTACAATCGTGGGGACTTCGGTGCTGTCAACCGGCCAGCGGCCCAGCATGATGTCTTCGAAAGAGAAGCTAGGATTTATTTCTGTGCTGTCAATATCTCTGAAATAACCCTCATAGGCATTTAGCCAGATTGTTGTCTCTGTACCATAGATAGTGCAGCCTTCGTCTACATAACACGTTTCAATCGGCACATATTCCCAGTCACCGATTAAAAGGCAGTAGGCAAAGTGGGTATCGGCATTCGATGGCGAATTCCAATTATCGTATACATAAACCAAGAAATCACGCAGCGCCTTGGCTGAATCGCTGGAACCACCCAGAAACTCATCATACACATCCGACATTTTCACGATTCCGACATCGAATTTATTATGATCCACACGCCACTGGGCAAAGGAATCAATATACCCGCCGACTGTTTCGTCATCCAGGAATTTCTCATGCGTGACGATGATATAATCCGCTATATTATTGGTATCCAGATTGGTATAATAGTGCACAGAGGGGCTGGGGTTCTGAGGTTGCTGTAAGACCACACCCGGGTAATTTACCAGGATGTCCCGACCAATGTGCTCAAACGGTCCCAGGCCCCGGGTATTCTCCACCACCGTGCCGGAATAGGTTATGTTAAGATCCAGGCCATGATAGAACAACGCGACATTCTGCTGCGGCGCATATTGCAGGGGATAAAGGTGCACCTCGAGTATGCGCTGATCCCGCCAATGGGCATCGCCCACCACTTTATACAGCATGCCCGGACACAGTGTGTCCGTGTTCTCATAGAATGTCGTGTCATAGGCGTATACGTCCCCGAATCTGATGGCCCCGGTTATTGTGTCGATAAAAAGTTCGATACGTGGGATCGGATAGAGCAACATGTCTTTAAGCACGGAATAACCGCTGGTTTCTACGTCATAGCTCATGGTTGCCGAATCCGGCACGGCAATCAGCAATTTGATATACGGAATCTGTGGTTTACCGATAACGGTCGTATCATCGCGGCAATCCAGAAGATAGCCGTCCGGGATGTTGATTTGCTCGAAATCCTTACTGTCAATGGTCGTATCATACTGCATGTAGCCGTAACCCATGGTTTGAATCGTCACGCCGGTGCTGTCGGAATGAAATACCGTAATATCGGGAACATGGGGCGAGTCTGGAGATGAACCGATAATTTCGACCCAGTCACCCCAATTACTGGCTGCGCCAATGATTAAACCAATGAACATACATGCTGTTAATACAAACCTCACGATTCCTCCTTTACTTGTTCCACTCATTTACCCACTGCATCTTATGTTACAGCACTGAAAAACCTGTCTACGGATACTAGTTACTATAAGTAATTATAAATACACTTTCGACGGCGTCAATCCCCAATAATTTTTTTTGTTTATGGACACCTCTTGCAGGCCTGTATTGTGCATTTAGTCCTGTACGGCAATCGGTTGCTGCTGTTACAGTCTTGAGGTATTGACAATTTATCTGGAGATGTTAAAATGATATAGAGGTAACTATGGAAAATCAGTATCATAGGTCATGTTTTGCATTAGTCATTACTGTTTTTATTTCGCTTGCAGGCTTGAAATTTATCTACGGACAGATTCCCGATACACTCTGGACAAAAACCTACGGCGGGACTGGTGACGACTGGGGGTACTCGGTGAAACAGACATCAGATGGCGGTTTTATCGTTGGGGGTATTACTCAATCATATGGTTCTGCCTATGGATATCTACTAAAGACCGATCAATATGGCGACACCACCTGGACGAAAACATATTCCGATCCCATCAAATCAGTATTGCAGACCGATGATGGAGGATATATTTTCTCTGGAGGTGAGATGCTTGGCATTATGGGTCATCACATTTATGCTACACATACCGATTCCTTGGAAAATATTTTGTGGACGCGGTCATTTATTCCGAATTATGGCTCCTCTCGTCCCGGGGAAATTCGACCGACTCTGGACAGTTGCTATATTCTGATAGGTACCGTAATAGATACATCGTGGATAACGCCCTTTCGTTATATATTTTTGGCAAAAATTAATAACTACGGCGATACGCTCTGGACCAAAATATATGGAGACGACGATGAGCGGGGCTATTCCATTGATCCAACGGCGGATGGCGGTTACATAGGAGCTGGTTGGTGGCAAGGTTCATGTCTTTTTAAATTCAATGCTATGGGGGATGTTTCATGGGTGATGGACTATGGTGGGTGGACACCTTATTCAGTAAGGCAGACATCAAATACGGATTTCATCCGTATTGGTACGGTCAATGTAAGCAATCGCAATATATACGCAGTCAAGGCGGATTCTGCAGGCGATACGATTTGGATAAGAGAATATGGAGGCCCATATCATGATGAGGGCTTTTGTATCAGGGAAGCAGCTGATAGTTATTACATCATCGCCGGATATTCCAGATCCTATGGTAATGGTTCCCAGGACGTATATTTACTTAAAATCGCTGAAAACGGTGACAGTCTCTGGGCGCGGGTATACGGCGGCGATAGCAACGATGTTGCCCGGGAGATTGAAGTCACGTCGGATGGCGGGTATATCGTGGTCGGTGAAACGCGATCCTATGGTTCCGGTGGTAGTGACATCTGGCTTTTAAGGCTGGCGACTGACCCGGGTGTGCAGGAGCACAATACTGCTACTCCTGACCGCAATGGAAATTGGGGCGCGACCATTCTGACCGGTCCTATACAACTACCCAGCGATAGAACCTGCAAGGTCTTCGATATAACGGGCAGAGTTGTATTACCAACTCAACTCAAGCCGGGCATTTTCTTTGTCGAAGTCGATGGGGTGATAATACACAAAGTAATAAAAGTAAAATAGCTGTTATGTTCTAGACGAAATGAGACACTATGAGGTCTTATTTGCAGAAACATTATAAGACATGTCCATGTAATTTCGATGAAAATTACTCCCCTTCTTAACATACCGACATTTCCACAAATAATATTTGTAGTTGACATTTGTTTTCATGCCAATATAATTGTAACCAAATGGCCCAAAAGTGGACCAATGTTCAACAAAATCTTACATGTCGCCGAAAAGCGTTGCGGCACAATGCGCCTGTAGCTTTCACCCCGTTAAATAATTACAAATAATATATATTAGCCATAGATCAGCTTTATCATCCTACCGTATTTAACATTCAACGGGGCAGGATTGGATAGAACGACGGAGTTTGAATCCGCCGGTCAGGCTACCGTTCAGGTGGACTGGCGGCGCGAGAGAACGATCTTCAGCTTACGCAAAGCGTTTTCTTTGATCTGCCGGACACGTTCCCGGGTGATATTCATAATGCGGCTTATGTCTTCCAGGCTGTGAACATCGAAATCACCCAGTCCGAAATTACGTTTTAATATTTCTTGTTCGCGGGGCTCCAATTTCCCGAGCGCTTTAAGCAATTTATCCTTTTGTTCTTTTTTATAAAAGATCTCATCCGGTGCCGGTGATATCAGATTATCCGCGCCCTCGATATCCAGGCGCACGGACTCGATATAGGGGTTCTCAGATTCCTCGAATGTTTCATCCAGCGAATAGGGAGGAATAAGCTCAGCAAGCGCCATTGATACCGCACTCTCATCGACTTTCATGGTCTGCGCGAGTTCTTCGACCGTGGGTTCCCGCCCTTTCTGTTGTATGAACTTCAGTGTCTTAAGCTGTATGCGCTTTGCCAGATAACTTCTCGGTACGATGCCTCGTTCAACATTAATTGCGTCATAGATAGCCCGTTTGATCCACCAGACTGAGTACGTATTGAAACGGTACCCTTTGCGCTCGTCATATTTGGTGGTTGCATGGATCAATCCTTTATTCCCGGCATTTATCAGATCGGAGAGTGACAGCCCTTGATTCTGGAAACGCTTAGCAATGTACACGACGATCCGAAGGTTCGAGCAAATCATTTTTTCCTTCGCCTCTTCGTCGTTTTCAGTCCGGATGCGCCTGGCGAGTTCGAATTCCTCTTCTTTTTCGAGAAGTTGAAAACGGCTTATCTCCTCCAGGTACTGTTTCAAACCTCGGTCGTCGTATATTCTGAACAGCGCCATGTCCTGGTAAATACCTCCTTATGGCGTCAACGCAATGTACATTTGTCTCTCATCACGCAGGATCTTAAAAATGACCGGTGTTCCTTTTTGCAGATTTCGAACTGCCCGCATATATGCATTTTTGTCCCCGACCGCCTGTTTGTCAACGGCAATGATAATATCTCCCGTGCGCAGACCGGCGTCCTCAGCTGGAGAGCCGCGTTCAATCCCGGTGATAAAAACTCCTTTATCGGTCTTTAGAGTAGAGCGTTGGATCCGAGGATCTGAAAGGTCCACCACGGAAATGCCTACCGCACTGATCTTGTTCTCATTGGCCGTAACCGCAACCTCGTCGGGGTATTCGCCGATCTTGACGTTAATATTTTTTGTCTTGCCGTCCCGCAGGACGTTCAGTTTGATGGTTGTCCCGGCTGTCGTCGCGGAGACTTGAAGCCGGAACGATTGCATACTTTCGACCCTTTTCCCATCAACTTCAAGGATCACATCCCCGCTTTCGAGTCCTGCGTTATCCGCCGGCGTACCTTCAAGGACGTCGCTGATAAGAACCCCGTCAAGTGATGGCAGATCAAGAGCGCGCTGCAGCTCCACGGTGATCTCCTGAAGGTATACCCCGAGATACCCCCGTGCGACTTTGCCTTCATCATGCAATGCATCGACGACATTCTTGACGAGATTTGCAGGGATAGCAAAACCAATGCCGACGTTCCCGCCGGAAGGCGAGGTGATCGCGGTATTGACACCAATGACCTTGCCGTGGATATCGACAAGCGGACCACCAGAATTCCCCGGATTGATCGCGGCATCGGTTTGTAAGAAACTCTGCAGGTCAGGTCCTTCTGGCAACGGAATGTTGGTCCGACCTTTAGCTGAGATCACCCCCACGGTAAGGGTTCCTTCAAGATGGAACGGATTGCCGACTGCTATCGCCCATTCACCGACTTTTGTAGCATCAGAATCCCCGAATTCAAGAAACGGGAGGTCTCCATCGGCTTTTATCTTGAGGAGCGCGAGGTCGGTTCTGGGATCTACACCGATAACCGTGATATCATCCCCTTTGAACTCCCGCTTGTCAGTGAACCTGATGATGATCTCCGAAGCATCTTTGATAACGTGGTTATTGGTTACGATGTAGCCGTCCTCAGATATGATGAAACCAGAGCCAAGGGTTTGAGTTTTACCCTCTTGACGGGGAAAATTCCGGAAAAAGTCACGGAAAAGATCCTCAAACGGCCCCTCAAACCGCCAATTGAAATCCCGGGATCCATGTGTCACGATGTGTTCTGCTGAAATATTAACAACCGCCGGCGAAACGGCTTCCGCGATCTTCACAAAGGGACTCTCGCCAGTTTCGTCGAGGATCGGGAGAGAAACATGGGTACCGGTCTGCGCTTCGCTCTGGTTCGCAAAGCGGGGGAGGCTTGCCGTGAGGATGATGCCAAAGAGAAAAGCGATCACCGTTGCAAAACCCACTATGATTCCAGTATTTTTTACTGATATTTTTTGTGACATATAAACCTCCGTTGTGCCATTTCCCCTTGTCTTCCCCTGCATCGGTTTTTATTGATTATTTCTTCTTGCGTTTTGATGTGCCGCCGACTTTCTTATACTCCTGTTGTTTTTTCTTGATCGTTGTCTCCATGCGCCGTATTTTTTTGACTGTTGCAGCAACTTCCTTATCAATCACCCAGTTCGCGTTCTTCTTTTTGAAAGTCAGATCATACACCCTGATACCGAATTTCATATAGGTTTCTTTGAGCGATCTTCCAAGTTCGAAGATCTCGAGCTTCAATCTGCCTTTAAGGGTCAGATCGCCGGCTTCTTTTCCGATTACTTTGGAAGCATCGTCGAGCCATTTTGTGAAATCATTCCAGAAATTCGCCATAAATCCTCCTTTTGTTAATTAGACATGTCTTGTAATACAAGGTTTATTTAGGTTTCTCTGATCTCTTTTTCTTTTTTCTTAAGAACACCATCGACATTCGTGATAAAATCATCAGTGATCTTTTGAATGCGTTCCTGTGCTTTAAACGACTGGTCCTCCGAGATACTTTTGCCCTTTTCTTCACGTTTGATCTCATTGTTCGCTTCGCGCCGAATGTTCCTGATCGCAACTTTTGTGTCTTCACCAAGTTTTTGGACTAACTTCACCAGTTCTTCACGGCGCTCCATGGTCAGGGGCGGTATCGCCAGGCGAATCACATTACCGTCGTTGTTGGGCGTAATACCAATGCTTGATTTATACAAGCTTTTTTCGATCGCGCCAAGGGAGTTTTTATCCCACGGTTGGATTATTATCAAGCGCGGCTCCGGAACACTGATGCTTGCTACCTGATTAAGCGGCAGCGTGCTGCCGTAGTAATCGACTTTGATGCCCTCGAGAAGCGCCGGGGATGCTCTCCCGGTCCGGAGTTTGCCAAGTTCCTGAACCAGCAGCGTCGCTGATTTTTCCATTTTGGTTTTTGCACTATCTTCGATTTTTTGAGTCATTGCTTTCCTCCATCCGTTACCAGCGTACCGATGTCCCCCTTTGTTATGACATGCGGGAGCGGTTGCTGTGTAAGGCTGTACACGCATATCGGGATTTTAGCGTCACGGCAAATATTGAATGCGGCAAGATCCATAATTTGTAAATTCTTCGTGATCGCTTCATCATACGTCACCATAGTATACCGCGTTGCATTTTTATCTATTTCAGGGTCAGCGGAGTAAACCCCATCAACTTTTGTCGCCTTAATCACAACATCAGCGTTGAATTCAACAGCCCGAAGTGCAGCTGCAGTATCAGTCGTGAACAGGGGATTTCCTGTTCCTCCCACAAAGATAAAAACCGTACCCCGGTCGAATTCACGACGATCATTGAATGGATTGCATCGATCAACCACTCCCTGGACCGGTATTCCGCTGCTCAATCGGACTGGTATTCCCAGCGCGTGGAGTTTTGAGTGGAGCGTGATCCCGTTGATGATCGTTGCGAGCATGCCGCAGTTATCCGCATCGACTTTATTGAGCCATTGAACATCACGTCCCCGGAGGATATTGCCGCCTCCGATCACCACCCCGATGCACGCACCCAGCAGATGCACATCCTGGATCTGTTTTGTGATATAATCGAGCATCAATGTATCAAAGAGGGTACTTGTGCTTTTAAGCATTTCTCCGGAAATTTTGACGATACAACGTTTGAATTTTAAATTTGTAGAGGTGGGTTTGTGGTCCGTTCCCGCGTTACACGGACTCTTTTGCGCCATGTGTGCCCGTTTCACTCACCAAGGCGAAAACGCGTAAAACGTCGGATAATGATGTTTTCACCAAATTTGGCGATCTGCTCTTTAATATATTCTCCTACGGTTTTTTCTGGAATTTTCACGAAGGGTTGTTCCAGGAGGCAAACATCAGAATAGAACTTCTCCAGCTTGCCGTCGACGATCTTTTCGATGATCTCCGGCGGTTTTTTGAGATCCTTGACCATGCTGGTATAGATCTCCTTTTCACGCTCGATGATATCTGATGGAAGTTCCTCACGGCTCACCGCAATGGGTTCGCTTGCAGCGATCTGGAGAGAGATGTCCCGTACAAAGCGTTTAAATTCTTGCGTGCGTGCAACAAAATCGGTTTCACAGTTTACTTCGACCAAAACTCCGAGGCGGTCACCCGGATGTATATAGGCATCAACGATTCCCTCTTTGGCAATGCGTCCTACCTTCTTTGCCGCGAGGGCCAATCCTTTTGTCCTCAGGATATCGACCGCTTTATCGATATCCCCATCGGCTTCTTTCAGGGCATTCTTGCAGTCCACGATCCCGGCATTAGTGCGTGCTCTCAGTTCCCTGACCTTTTCCAGTTCCATACGCCTCCTTTGCTTCTTCTTCTGTTTCGAAGCCTTTTCGTCCTTCAATGACTGCATTGGTCATGATCTTGGTGATCAGGGTGATCGCCCTGATCGAATCGTCATTTGCCGGTATCGGATAGGTTATGTCGGTAGGATCGACATTGGTGTCGACCGTTGCAACAATGGGGATCTCCTTGCGCTGGGCCTCTCTCATTGCGGTGATATCCTTTTTGATGTCCACGATGAAAACAAGCCCTGGGAGACGGTCCATGTCCTTGATGCCATGGAAGTACTTGGATAATTTCAGGTATTCGCGTTCTTTCCTGGAAAGTTCCTTTTTGGACATTGTCGCCCATCGTCCGTCATCCTTCATCTGTTCGAATTCCCGCAACCGGTGGATGCGTGTACTGATAACATCGAAATTCGTGAGCAATCCACCCAACCAGCGTTCCGTAATATAGAAAATACCGCCGCGCTGAGCCTCTTCTTTGATGATATCTTTTGCCTGTTTTTTTGTGCCGACGAACAGGATACCTTTTCCCTGTTCCGCAACCGCAACCGTCGCTTCGTACGCGCGCTTGAGGGCTTCGATCGTCTGACGAAGGTCAATGATATGAACGCCGTTCCGTTTAGCAAAGATGTACTTTTTCATTTTCGGATTCCACCGTTTTGTGCGATGCCCGAAGTGTACCCCGGCGGTTATAAAATCTTCCATTTTTATGAGTTCCATCATGTCTCCTTACCGTTTTGAGAACTGGAAGCGTTTTCGACGTTTCGCTAAGCCGTATTTCATGCGTTCTTTCTTCCGTGGATCGCGTTTGAGCAAACCCGCACTCTTAAGCGGAGCACGAAACTCGTGGTTAAATATGACCAGTGCTTTCGCAATGCCATGACATACTGCGCCTGCCTGGCCAGAAATACCACCACCCAGTACCTTGACCCGGATATCGAGGCTTCCCATCACGCCGGTTGTTTTAAGCGGAAGGTGTACGAGATCGACCAGGTCCTGGCGACCGAAATACGCGAGCGGTTCTTTGCTGTTGATTTTAATAAGACCGGTCCCTGACTGCAACATGACTTTTGCCCGTGCTCTTTTTCGTGAACCGGTTATAACATCAGGCATAGAGCATATCCTCCTTCATCATACAGTGATCGGGGTGGGGGATTGTGAAGCATGGGGATGATCTGGTGTCGTGTAAAGTTTCAGTCTTTTTAAGCGTGGCGAGCGCAATTTATTCTTGGGGAGCATACCGCTCACCGCATGATAGATCACGCGCTCGGGAAATCGCTTTAACATCAACCCAAGGTGTACCTTTTTCAATCCGCCCGGATAAAAACTATGGTGATAATAGATCTTGTCGGTCAATTTTTTACCCGTGACCCGGAACTTATCCGCGTTCACGACAATGACAAAATCTCCACAATCCAGATGCGGTGTGTATGTTGGCTTATGTTTCCCGATGAGTATACGGGCGATCTGCGAAGCGAATCTGCCCAACACTTTATCGCCCGCATCAACCACATACCAGGTTCGCTTGATTTCACTTTTCTTTAAGACCTTCGTTTTCATAGACAAAAATTATAGCCAAATTCGGGAAAATGTCAACCACCAATGCGAAAGAGGGGAAAAAGGGCTAAAAGAAGGCGGAAAAAGCTGAATATGGCATGAAAGGGCTTCAAGAAGGCAATCAAAGATAGTGAAGGTGGGGTAAGGTGGTGGAGGCCTGAGAACACACTCACCCCAGCCCTCTCCCTCTACAGCGAGAGGCAAATTTAAGGGTAAATGCTGCGTTTACGTTTGAAATATTTGAATTTCGGTATTCGGATTTGTTTAGGATTTCGAATTTAGGATTTGGAATTTGCCGAAGGCTAGTGTGCTTCGTCCCAGGTTTGGCCTGTGCCCATGGTGATTTCGATCGGCACGTTCAAATCCATGGCATGTTCCATCGCATCACGGATGATATCCCGGGCTCGGGGTATTTTTTCCTTTTCTATTTCGAATACCAGTTCGTCGTGGATCGACAAAAGCAGACCGCGGGCAAAACCCGCCTCCACCAGACGATATTCAACATTAATCATGGCGATCTTGATAAGATCTGCGGCTGAGCCCTGAATAGGGGTATTGATCGCTGCCCGTTTGCTGAATTCGCGATTGCCGTGATGTGCGGAGGTGATCTCGGGGAGAGGACGCCTGCGCCCGAGCAGGGTTTCAACATACCCGGTCTGCTCAGCCGATGCAATGATCTTCTCGCGCCAGGCGGCAACGCCGGAATAGAGATCATAGTAGGAGTCGACGAATTGCATGGCTTCTTCATGGGGTATGTCAAGCCGTTGGGCAAGACCGAATTCAGTCATGCCATAGATCAATCCATAGTTCACGACCTTTGCCATACGCCGTTTGGTCTCGTCGACCTCGTGTTCCGGGATATTAAAAACTAGTGAAGCGGTATGGCGGTGTATGTCTTTTTTCTGTTTGAACGCCTCAATCAGGGCCTCGTCCCCGGTGATATGCGCGAGGAGCCGCAGTTCGATCTGGGAGTAGTCGGCAGAGACGAGTACATATCCCTGGTCCGCGATGAACCCCTTGCGTATCTGCCGTCCGACCTCGGTCCGTATCGGTATATTCTGGATGTTCGGGTCAGACGAAGAAAGGCGCCCGGTCGAGGTTCCGGTCTGGTTGAATGTGGTATGGATGTGGTCGTCGCGCGCAAGGTTCAGGAGAGGGTCGATATACGTCGATTTTATCTTTGTATATTCCCGAAAGCGCAGTACTTCTTTGGGCAGATCATGAACCCGGCTGAGTTCCTGGAGCACGTCGACACTCGTGGAGTAGTGTGTTTTTCCCTTTCTCGTGGGTTTCAAACCGAGGTCGTCAAAAAGGATTGTTGATAGCTGTTTCGGTGAATTGATATTGAATTTTCGTTTAGCCAGGGCATGGATCCTCTTTTCGATCCCCTTTATCTCGGCAGCGAAATCACGGCTCAAAGTCTTGAAGTAGGAAGTATCGATGCGGATTCCCCGCTCTTCCATGTTCACCAGTACCTGAATGAGCGGCGCTTCGATACGGTCGTAGACCTCGCTCTGTTTGTCTAATTGAGCAATCAGCACAGGCCATGCCTTGAATCCATAATGAGCGATGGATTCCGGATCGGGTCGCGTGATGGTGTTGAGGTTGTGGAGGATGATGTCTTCAAATTTATGCTTACTACGATTCGGATCAATGAGCCAGGCCGCGATCTCAATATCGAAATAAGGCAGCATTATGCCGTAACGTGCAACATCCGGTTTCAAACCATAGCCGATCTTGGTGATATGTTTGTCTTTTAAGAGGCGTCGTGCCTTATCGAGCGGCACACGGATGACATCGCCGTCTCCGGCCGACAAACAGCAATTTCCATCATCGGTGATACAAAAACCGATCGCACCGCCCGGTTTTACCGCCGGCAGAGTCGATGCGGGCACGACCTTCAACGCCGCCGGCAACGCGGCAGCCATTGTTTTTATGTACGAGTGTAATTCCAGATCATAGAGTATGGGCATGAGCCGGTCCATGTCCGGGGGCTGGGCCTTCAGCGCATCGGGGGTGGCTGTAAGTGGTACATCATAGGTAAGTTCCACGAGTTTCCTGGATAAAAGGGCCTGTGCTTTATGTGCCGCGATGCGCGGTTCATTCATGAGCGCATCGTCGAAACAATCGAATTTTTTGAGGATCGCGACCGCGCGCTTGGGCCCAATGCCGGGCACTCCCGGGATGTTGTCGATCGTATCGCCGGTAAGGGCGAGGTAGTCGCCGACACGGTCCGGCGGCACTCCGAATTTTTTGATGACCTGGTCACGGTCGTAGATCAGATCCTTGTATGCATCATACATGAACACATTCTTGGAAATAACCTGCATGAGGTCCTTATCCGAACTGGCGATGTACACGGTCCCGTGATCCTTGAGCTGTCGGGCGAATGTTGCAAGGATATCATCCGCCTCATACCCTTCGAGTTCAAAACGCGCGATGCCCAGGTGCTGGCAGATCTCCTTGACTTTCGTGATCTGGAACGGTATGTCAGGCGGCGGGGGCGGGCGGGTCGCCTTGTACTCCTCAAAGATTTCATCCCGGAACGTTTTGCCTGGAGCATCAAAGCAGAGGCCGATGTATTCCGCTCCGATGTTTTGTTTGATCTTTTCCAGCGTGTTGAGGAATCCGAAGATCCCTGACGTGACCTCTCCCTTGCTGTTTCGCAAGGGATTCTGGATGAATGCAAAGTATGACCGGAAAATGATCGAGAGTGCATCGATGAGCACGAATTTTTTCTCCATGGATTATTATACACGTGGACTAAGACAAGGGCAAGTGGTCTGTCTGTTGGTACAGTGATCCTATTGATTTTGCAGGCCGTCCTGCTATAATGATCCATGCGTGCACAAAAAAACCACTGGACTAAAACCATGTTCGTCGACAAGGCGGATCTGTGGCTGGCAAACATGAACGAAGCATGGAAACATGCGCCGGGGATCACGCGGCAGATCAGCAAGGTGTTGAAGAAGCATGGGATACAAAAGGGGAAAATTCTGGAACTTGGCTGCGGTAATGGGCGCATATCCATCAATCTTGCACGACTCGGATACAATGTTACCGGTGTTGATATCAGCCCACGATATATCCGCGACGCACAAGCAAGAGCTGCGCGCGCGCGGGTCAGAACCCGGTTTGTGCAGGGGGATCACCGGTACATTGAGAGACATGTGAGGGGCACATTCAATGCCGTGATCAGCATCTGGACATCCCTGGGATTCTATGACCAGCGTACCGACCAGAGGTTATTTTTCAAGGTCGCGCGCCTTCTCCAAAAGAAAGGTGTTTTTCTCATTCTTGTCACCATGTCGCGCGAGCGCCTGCTGAGTATTTTCAATACAAAACTGTACCACGACAGCGGTCCATACGTGGTATTGAATGACAATACCATGGACCGCAACCGGTCGATCATTCATAACCGGTGGATATTCTACAAAAGGAAGGGGCGGGATCTTGTATACGAGGATGAACTTGCTTTCTCCCTGCGCATTTACGCGATACCCGAGTTCCTAGCAATGGCCGAAAAGGCCGGCATGGAATTTCGGGAGGCGTTCCATTCGATCGTAACGCTCGAACCGGCGCGGAGCGACAGCCCCGCGAACCTTGTATTCCAGAAACCGTGATGAGTTACCACGTCATCGTGAATCCCCATGCCGCGTACGGTCATGCCGCACGCGTGTGGCCGAAGATCAGGCGCAGTATGGAACACCGCGGTCTTGAGGTGAACGAGTACTTCACTCAAGGCATGATGCACGCCACAAGCATCGCGGTGGAGTGCATTGAAAATGGAGCCACGACCATCGCGTGCGTGGGTGGAGATGGCACGTTCAATGAGGTCGTCAACGGATTGATGCAGAGCAGGGTCGATACCCGGCGGCTGCCTGAACTTGCTTTGATCCCGGTCGGGACTGGCAGTGATCTTGCGCGCACGCTGAACATACCAAAGGATTCCGAGGAAGCGGTCGCTACGATGGTGGAGGGTGTGGCGCACGACTGCGATATCGGAAAAGTGATGTTCAAGGATCCTCTTCACCAGTGGGTGCGCTACTTTGCGAATGTTTTTGATATGGGACTGGGCGGTAAGGTCGTGCGGATTGCGAATCGTATGCCCAAGAATACAGGAGGATTTCTCACATTTCTGATATCGAGTCTTGGTGCATTGATGACCTTCCGGCGTATGCGGTTGCGTATCGAGGCCGATGGCCGTTTTCTTGATGAAGGATTGATGTGGATCGTTGGAGCAGCGAATGGCCAATACTTTGGCGGCGGCATGCACATGGCGCCCATGGCGCGCGCGGACGATGGAATGCTGGAAATCCTCTATGTTAAGGATACGAGTATTTTTAAATTCATCGTTCACGTGCTCGGCAAGGTATATGATGGTAAGCACCTTGATTATGAGAACGTCCATCATGTTACAGGCAAGCGCGTCCATATCATTAGTGAACATCCTTGTCTGGGCGAGATCGACGGGGAGGAGGAGAAGGCACACGAAGTAGTGGTGAGCATTATTCCCGGGGCGGTACGGATACGGGTGCCAAAGACAGCGAAATAACATCGCGGTTGAGGCGAAGCGATGCTTCGCAATATGGGACACTTAGTGTCGGGGTAGGCTCGCTCCGCGCGCGGTTATGGCTCCTCGACAACTGGCACAAAACGAATAACGTAGGGCGAAAATCAGCAGATCGGGATATCAACACCTCAGAGGATCAGGGAAAAATCTGATATACTTGTGATGGATAGTAATGTTCGGGATAGTATTTCGGATTTGGAATTTTGTCTGTTATGGTTTCTGGTACAACTTCAACTTCTGAATGTACTTCAGGACCTCGCGCGGAACAAGGTACTGGATGCTCTCGCAGCGGGCGATTTTATCGCGCACCATGGTTGATGATATATCGATACGCGGTGCGTGAGCGATACGAATATGCTTACTGCGGCCTTTCATCCTCGTAATCGTGTGTCCGAGCCTCCGGACGATGATGATGCGGCAGATCTTCAATAGTGCATCGGGTGTTTTCCAGGTATCGAATTCTTTCCATTGATCGCTTCCGATAATAAGGAAGAGTTCACCAGGCCGTTCTTTTTGCAGGGTACGCACGACATCGATCGTGTATGTTTTGCCGGCAAGACGGGTTTCGATATCACTGATCGTGAAGTGCGGATTGTTCCGTATCGCCGCCTCGGTCATCTGGTAGCGAATAGAAAACGGTACGAATTTCCTCTTGTGGGGTGGATTGCCGGCCGGGATGAAAAGCACGGTGTCAAGCTTGAATTCTTCGAGTACCGCCTGTGCGATAATACAGTGTCCGGCATGTGGCGGATCGAACATCCCTCCGAACAGACCAACACGTTTCAATGCCATATCAATTCGATCTACATTTGATCGATCGATCCATCTTCCTCATGTTCGCCTGGAGATTCAGGTAGGTCTTTGATAAACGGCTGCAACCGTTCGATCCTGGGGAGGACTTTATCTTTCCATATATCCTCAGCCTGTAGTTCCGTATAAAGGGCGAGCGCTTTTGCATACTCCTTTTTTTCTTCATAAGCTCCTGCAGCACAATATTTAGCCTCTGCGCAATGCACGGTCTCAGGATATGTATTGATAATATAGTTAAAATAAACGAGTGCCGCATCGGGTTCGGAAAGCTTGGAATACAATTTGCCATTCTCCAGTTCTTTGCGTGCAAGCGTATTGCGCGCCTCCAGGATCATGGCTCTGATCTCCTCGGTATGCACGGAATTCGGGAATCGGGTCAAATACGTGTTGAACATATTTATCGCGTTTTCCAGTTCTGTAGGATCCTTTTCATAACCCGGGGCTTTCATGAGGTATGCCTTCGCCTTATAAAGATATGTTTCTTCGATGAACCGGGAGGTCGTAAAATTCCGAATCAGATAGTCAAATTCCACGATCGCCTGGTCATAATCTTTCTGTTCATAGTAGGAACGTCCCAGCCAGTATTGGGCATCGTCCACGAACTCAGATGTTGGATGGTAAAAGAGTATACGTTCAAATGCCTGTATTGCATCAGTGAATTTCCCCTGTTGAAAGAATGCGGTTGCGCGTGCGAACTCATCCTCCGGATCAAGCGGAGCGAGTGTTTGTCTTGTCGTGCAGGACATGATGACACTGAAGATCAAGATGGTGACAAGACCGTATTTCATGATCTCTCCTTTAGTTCTTCTATGCGGTCCTTCGCCTTCTGGACTAATTCACCTTTCTCATAAGGATTGAGCCGCAGGACTTTTTTATACATTGATAATGCTCCATCAGCATCATTGCGCGCGAGCAGGATCTCGCCCATGTAGAAGTATGAAGCGTCGAGAAGGGTGCGCGGTTCCTGCATGTCGATGATCGTTTGGAAAAACACTTCGGCGCTATCCATCAGTCCTTGTGCGAACGCCTGTGTACCGATCATATATCGTATTTCATTGAGCAAAAGGAGGTTGGCTGAGGTCTTGAGTGCTTCATATTGCACGGTCGCGAGTTCGAGTGCATGGTCGAGACTGTCGCATTCTTTTAAGCATGTGATGTAACGATAGCGGGCTTTCCTTGCCTGTGCGCTTGCGGAATCTTTTTCCAGTGCTTTTACATATGCTTCCCGGGCACCGGGGAAATTCCCCTGTTCAAAATTAAGGTTAGCGACAATAAACAGATTCGTTGTTTGATCATAATCGGGAATGAGCTTCGCGATTTCCTGGTAGAGCAGGAGTGCGCGATGCGGTTCTTCGATGCGTAATGCGTTGTTCGCAAGGGTGTTATAGGCCGCAATAATGCTGTCACGATATTCGCTGCTGGAATTCAGCGAGGTGGCGAAATAAAGCGCCGCTTCATCGTATTGGTTTTTCTTGAGGTAACAGTAGCCGATAAGATACTGGATTTCAGTATCGCGTTGTTTCCGGTAAGCGATCAGTTCGGTGAGTGCACGGTCATAATTCCATTCATTTATATATTCCCGTGCGATGCGTATATGCTCGGTCTTAGATGAACAGTGCGTACACCATGCTAACGCGATTAGTACCAGGATCAGCACTCGGCGGGTGGAATGATCCACGCTGACCTCTATTTTTTCTCCAGTCTTTCCAGCAGTCGCAAATATGATTCCAGTAATCCACGGAATTCCGAGACGAGGAGTAATTTTTGGTGTTCGATCATCTTGGTCTCCTCTTTTACCTGAGCTAATTCCGATTGTGCTTCCCTGAGAAAACGTTGGGCTTCAACGCGCGTATTGGCAATGATCGTTTCTGCCTCCTTACGGGCACCGTTCTTCACTTCATCGGCTGCTTTCTGGGTCGTCGTTAGCGTATCCTGCAGGATTTTTTCCATACGCCGGTAGTCTTCGATCTTTGCATCCATATCCTTCACTTTTTCATTGAGGCCAGCATTTTCCCGAAGCAATGCTTCGATCTCACTGGAAACCATTTCCAGGAAAGAGCGTACTTCGTGCACATCATAGCCACGGAGCGCTTTCCTGAATTCCTGTTTTCGGATCTCCAGAGGTGTAATTGGCATGATTCCTCCTTACCCGTTCACATCCAGATCATTCTATGGGAATGACCCGGGCGCCGCCTTCGTGTTTTGCCTGATAGAGCGCGGTGTCGGCTTTCTTGATAAGTTCATACGTTCCACCGGCATCTTCTGGAAAGCCAGCGACCCCGATCGAGACGTTGACGTCCTTTACCTTCAGATCATCCTTGAAGAAGTCATAGTTCTTGATGTGTTTGAGGATCCGCTCGGCGGTTTTAATCGCATGGCTTTTTTTGGTCTCCGGGAGGAGAACGATGAATTCATCCCCGCCATACCGGGCGACGACATCGACTCCGCGGACGCTTCGCTCCAAAATATCCGAAAGTTGATCAAGGACTTTATCGCCGACTTGATGTCCGTATTCGTCATTGATCTTTTTGAATTGATCGATATCAATGAATAATATCGAAAGCGTATGTTCATATCGTGATGCCCGCTGCAATTCTTTGCTGAGTTGATTTTCAAAGTAGCGCCGATTAAAGATACCCGTGAGCGGATCGAGCCAAATCCGATGTTTTACGCGGGAGTAGAAGCAGTTCGGTTTGAGCAAATGCTCGACAAAGACGTAGGGATGGATTTTAAGGATCTTCAATAATTGGTCGGACGTGATCGTATCTATCCGGTATTGGCACAAGAGAAAAAGGCGAAGATCCGGTTGAGTATTGAAATCGTCCAGGATATCTTCGTAATTCAGGTAATCTTCAGTACTCTCAAGAAATACCCGTAACCCATGGTATGATTTAGGCAGTTTATCGTATTCACTTTTGATCCAGGGAATGAAGTCAGCAGCTCCAATTCCTTTGGTAATGGTCGTGACATTCTTCTGGAATTTTTTCTTCAGTATTTTACTATTACTGTCACTGCCAACGAAGATGCATTTCTCCTTGCGTTCAGTGCCTTCAGTGATCAACGGTTCAATATTTTCGAGAAGCTGTGCATTATCCCGATAGAGGTATAGGGCATGAACCGGCAGTTCAAGTTCGATGCCTTCAAAACCCAGTTTGATGTATCTATTCATTATGTCCCTCTCTATGTCTCTCTCTGTTGTCTTAAAACTTTTTCCAGAATATCCAGGGCCTTATCAAGTTTTGGGATCGTGTAATTTCCCATATGACCGATGCGAAGGATGGTTCCGCGCAGTTCGGCCTGACCATTCGCAAAGAGAATGCCGTAACGATCCCGGATCTCTTGAATGATCCCGGTACTTTCTACACCGCTCGGCATTCGTATCACAGTCAAGGCATTGGAAGGATGTTCGGGCAAAAGCGATAGTCCCATCGCCATGACCCTGGTGCGGACATGGTGTGCTATTTTTTCGTGGTGTATGAGATGTTCAGATAGTCCGGTATTCAGGATCGTATCAAGGCCTTTTTTAAGCGCGTAAATAATGTTGACCGCCGGAGTCCAGGGGGTCTGGTGTTTGACAAGGAATTTATCATAAATGGCCAGGTTGAAATAGTATTTAGGAAGATCAGACGTTTGCATGAGGGCGGATGCGCGTTCACTCATGGATAGGAATGAGATCCCGGCCGGGGCCATGAGGGCTTTCTGTGACGCTCCGATCAGAATATCGATGTACCAGGTATCCTGGGGACATGCATCAGCCCCGATCCCCGCAATGCCATCAACCACGAGGTACCCTTCATGAGCGTGGACGATTTCGCCGAATGCCTTTATGTCATTGAGCGCGCCGGTCGAGGTCTCAGCAAGGGTGGTCAAGACAATAGTGGGCTTATCCTGTTGTTTCAAGGTTTGTTCAAGCGCCTCTGGCGGGATCGATCTTCCGTACTCGACCGAGAGGGTGACCGGTTCAATTCTGTATGCTTTGCATAACTCGAGCCAGCGTTGTCCAAACTTTCCGCACGTAGCGACGACCGGACGGTCGCGAGAAGAAAGGACATTACTGCATGCAGCCTCGAGTGCTCCTGTTCCTGATGAGGTGAAGATATAAGTTTGTCCGCTGCTTCCAAGGATCGTATTCAGGGCTTGCTGAGTTGCCTTGAGCATTTCAGAAAAAGAAGCATCCCGATGGTACAGGATGTGCTGCGCGGTCTCCTGTAACACATCTTCCGGGACATCGACCGGTCCCGGCGTGAAAAGAGTATAATTAACCTTCAAGTTTTCTCCTGCATTCACTACATAACGTTTGTTCTTTCCGGTCCGTGTCCTCGACCGTATTCGAGAAGCACATAACACATGAGGTGTCACTACAGTGGGACAGGCCGAGCAGATGTCCCACTTCATGGACGACCTCTTTACAGATACGTTTGTGTATGTTCTCTCCGCTGAGCCGGTACGTGGATACAAGCGCGGTATGGCTCAATGGATCAGCCAAACCAAAAATAAAATTCATCCCTTGAGAGTAAATATCCACCTGCACGATGCCGATCTTCAAATTCTTCGATACAGGATTCAACGCGGCGACGTGATCGATGATCGCCATTGCATCGTGCTGATGCCGGAGGGGATTGAATGCGTTGCTCGGTACGCTGAATGATCCTGCACTTACGGTTTTCAACATCAGTTCTTTTTCCAGCGCCTTTGCCGTCGATGCGTAGCGGTCACAATTTTCCTGTTGATAAACCTCGATCATTCTTTGGTGCTGAGTTTCTTGATGAAGGGTGTGAACAGGTCGATCGGTATCGGAAAGATCGTGGTCGAATTCTTTTCCGTGGCGATCTCTCCAAGGGTTTGCAGGTAGCGCAGCTGGATGCCGGTCGGTGTTTCGCTGATTATCTTCGCTGCTTCATTGAGTTTGGAAGATGCTTCCAGTTCACCTGCTGCGTGGATCACTTTTGCACGACGTTCGCGTTCTGCTTCTGCCTGACGGGCGATCGCGCGCTGCATCTCCTGCGGAATATCAACGTGCTTGATTTCGACGGTCGAGACTTTAATTCCCCATGGATCGGTTTGCTGATCGATGATCTTCTGCAGCCGCAGATTGATTTTTTCGCGCTGTCCGAGGATTTCGTCCAGTTCGTATTCACCGAGTACGCTGCGCAGGGTCGTTTGCGACAATTGACTCGTTGCGTACAGGTAGTCCTCAACTTCGATGATCGCTTTACCCGGCTCGAATACACGGAAGTATGCGACTGCATTGACCTTGATCGAAATGTTATCTTTAGTAATCACGTCCTGGGGAGGAACATCCATGGCGATGACCCGGAGGGATACCCTGACCATGCGATCGATCGGCCAGAGAACGAAGATCCCGGGGCCCTTTATCCCGATAAAACGTCCTAAACGGAAAATAACCGCTCGTTCGTATTCCTTAAGCACCTTGAGCATGCTAAAAATGAATAGAACAAAAAAGATTATGAGTATATATAGCAAGGTCATGTAACCTCCTTTATTGTTCAATTCTACGTAAATACAAGGGAAAGTCAATGACCGATATGCAGACATGGCATTAATACTTACATGCCTAAATATACAGATTCTGAACAACAACATTTCAGAATAACAAACGGAACGACAGGATAAGGGGATTTTCATTAAAATGACGAATGACGAATATCGCATGATCCGTATCGAACGTAACGTACGTAATGTTTTTATGTTTCTGATTGACACCGGGAGCAATGTGAGTACAGTAATACGTGCATCTCATACTATTGTTTACGATCGTTGCCACGGATTTCCGGGGGATCTGGGTACCCAGGTGGGCGCTTGGCGATCAAAATAAAATATTCACTTATTTGGACAATGAATTCAACCATATTTTTCTGCAAATGTATGCGTTGGGCGAGGCGTATTATCCATCCGCATATGCACCGAGCAAGCGGCCGTCTGATGAGTGGCTCGTTGATTTTCTGGCCCAGGCACATGCGCGCAATATCAAGGTGTCAGCGTGGATCAACGCGTTCTACTCGTGGGGTTTTGCGCCTTTGCCGAGTGATGAACGCCATCCTATCAATTCACATCCTGGGTGGTATCTCTGCGATCAATCAGGATGTTCGATACTCGCATACAACAGCGATAAACTCAAGCGAATGGGACTCGAGGGTTATTATCTTTCCCCGGCCCATTCTGGGGTGCGTGCCTACCTGATCGCGATCGCCCACGAGATCCTCTCCAGGTACGACTTTGATGGAATACATCTTGATTATATACGGTATCCGAGTCCCAATTTCATCGATAATGGTTCCTTGCAGAGCACATTCATCCGGCGTTACTATGTCGATCCCCTCTCATCGCTTGAGCGCAAGGAAAGCCAGCAACGATATGGGGTGTGGGGGTGTGACGATCTCAGGCAGAGGTGGCAGGACTTCATACATGAAGACCTGACTTCGTTTATGGAGCAGTTCAGTAAAAGCATCAAGCACCAGCGTCCATCAGTGATAGTATCCGCGGCGGTCAAACCGAACTACAAGAGTGCAACGACGGATTTCCGCCAGGACTGGGTAACATGGTTGAATAATGGATATGTAGACCTCGTGTGCCTTATGTCGTATACGAAAAACCTCAAGAATTATTTTGCCAAAACAAAGAATGTCGTGCAGGAAACCCAGCGCGTGACTTTCGGTCTTGGATTGTTCCTGCTTTCTCCGGAGACGATCAAGGATCAAGTACGGCTCGTTGATGAACAGCCGTTCGGTGGCGTCGTCTATTTTTCCTACGATCAACTCAAGGAGAACCATGCGTACCTGGACGCGCTGAGGGACACCAAACACTAAGCGCTACTTCGCCGGACGCTACTTTCTTTATTTCTAAATTCTTAGCACGAAATTCCAAAAAGAATCCAACCACCAAACATAAGCATATCAGGACATCAGTACGCAGAACATCAGAGTATCAGAATACCAGGCATTAATGATATTTGATCCTCCGAGGTGCTGATATCCCGCTCTGAGAATTTTTCGCCCTACGCTTTACGCCCGGCGCAGTACGTTCTTTATTTTCTGGTATTCCGTGCCCCGGTTTACTGCCTTCGGCATTCGGTTCGCTGGTGTGTCGCATACGCGCCACGCTGTTGTTGACACCTGTTCTTTTACGAATACAATAATTGAAATGGCACGT
Organism: Caldifarciminota bacterium; assembly: GCA_016936155.1. GTDB lineage: Bacteria > Hydrothermota > Tepidihabitantia > SM23-42 > SM23-42 > JAFGPO01. The sequence continues at coordinate 2,408 of JAFGPO010000162.1, read as the reverse complement.
GCATTTCTACTGCTTGGCACCAATCAAGGCGATCTGTACCGTAACATCGAAGCAGCCATGAAAGAGTTGCAGAACAGTGGTGTCGCGATAAAAAAAAGATCCCGTATTTGTAAAACAAAACCATGGGGGAAGAAAGACCAGCCGGATTTTCTTAATGTAGTACTTGAAGTCGAAACTGGCTGTGAACCATTAGAGCTTCTGTCAGTGATTAAGTCTATTGAAATGGCAATTGGACGGAAACCCGATCCAGTTCGCTGGGGACCACGGGTTATTGACATCGACATTCTTTTTTTTGAAGATCGAGTGATCGAGACCAAGGAACTCACGGTTCCACACGGTGAATTCCTGAATCGACCGTTTGCGATCAGGCTTCTTACTGAAATCGCACCGGCCCTCAGATATCCTGGTACCCGCAGGTACGTGAGCGAGTACCTGGAGTTATGATCATGAAGGATATCCGGTTCATTGCGATCGAGGGCGTGATCGGCGCTGGCAAGACATCATTGACAACTATTCTCGCTAAACGATTTCATGCTGGAACGATCCTTGAAAAATTCGACGAGAATCCTTTTCTTGAGAGTTTTTATGCAGAACCGGTCAAGTATGCGTTCCATACCCAGATCTACTTTCTGCTCTCACGGTATCGCCAGCAGCGCGAGATCGCACAGTTTGACCTGTTCAATTCGCGGATCATCTCCGACTACCTTTTTTACAAAGACAAGATATTCGCGGAATTGAATCTGAGCGAAGATGAATTCGCCCTCTATGATAAGATATACTCGTTGATCGAGAACGAAATACCCAAACCGGAACTCGTGATCTATTTGCAGGCGGTACCTGAATTTTTGTACAAACGGATCAAACAGCGGGATCGTGATTTTGAACAGGAGATCGAATTTGACTATATTTCCCGTTTGTGTGAAGCATACAATGCATTCTTTTTTCACTATACCGCTTCACCGCTCTTGATCGTTGACGTGCGAGGGTTCGATTTTGTCGGACATGCAGGCGATATCGATCTACTGTGTAAGGAGATCGAGGATTTCAAAGAACCCCGCCGCATCGTATCACGCAAATGGTGACCACTGACACGATCCGCGGGATGAAGGGCAACGAGAAGATCGCGTGCCTTACTGCATACGACTACCCGACGGCCGTTATTCTTGACAGGGCCGGGATCGATGTGATCCTGGTCGGAGATTCCGCTGCGAATGTTGTTGGTGGTGAACGTACGACGCTCCCGATCTCAATGGAAGAGATGCTCTACCATACGCGTGTCGTGAGTCGTGCAGTAGCCAACGCCCTGGTCATTGCCGACATGCCATTTCTGTCATACCAGACAACTGAACATGATGCCGTGTTCAATGCGGGCCGATTCCTGAAGCTTGGTGCCTGCGGCGTCAAACTTGAAGGTGGGACACCGATTCTCTCGACAATAGAACGTCTTATTGCGCTCGGTATTCCAGTCATGGGGCATTTGGGATTGACCCCGCAGTCAGTGCACCAGTTCGGAGGGTATAAATTACAGGGTTCGAGTGAAAAAGATGCGAAGCGTATGATCGAAGAGGCGGTTTCCCTGCAGAATGCCGGGATTTTTGCGCTCGTTCTGGAGAAAATTCCCTCCCGGCTCGCCCGAACGATCACCGAACGATTGACCATCCCGACGATCGGTATTGGGGCTGGAGCCTACTGCGATGGGCAGATCCTCGTTCTCCATGATATCCTCGGTATGTTCGATGATTTCAAGCCGAAATTCGTGAAACGCTATGCAGAAATAGGCAGGGATATCATGAATGCGGTACTGCGCTATAAAGATGAAGTAAAGCAGGGAACGTTTCCCGATCTTGAGCATTCTTTCGAGTGACCTCCGGTTGAGAAAAACCGGGTGTATCTTGACATATCCCTTTTTTCATACATAATACATTTACTATTGTTTGGCACAACCATATGACAGGCCACGTGTCACGGGGAAAACGGGAATAAAAGTATGCTATGAAGGATAAAGAAAAGAGCAAAGAGGACCTCATCGCTGATATCGCTGCACTGCGGCAGCGGATCGTGAATTTAGAGAAACTTGATGATCAACACAGTAAGCTCGAAAAAGAGTTATTCACCTGCGCGGAACGGTATCATATATTGTTCGATAATGCGAACGATGCCATTTTTGTGCACGCGATCAGTAAAGAGCAGGAGTTCGGCGTTTTTGTCGAATTGAATGAGACCGCGTGCACAATGCTCGGTTATTCCCGCGACGACCTCCTCAAAAAAAACCCGTTGGATATTCTCGATCTCGAGGAACGGGGAACCATGAAAAGTTGTGTCCAGCGCCTACTCGATACACAACACGCGGTCATTCAAGGCACATTTGTCACCAAAGATCATAAACACGTTCCCGTGGAACTGAGCTG